>DASWDA010000087.1:0-44126 GCA_036395695.1 Gemmatimonadales bacterium | reverse complement strand
TATGAACCCGCCGATACCGAGCCGGCCGCGGCCGCCTTGACTCACGAGCGCTGGGATTTGGCGGAAGTGGAGCACGGGGAGGAGCGCGCCTGCGACGCCGAAAATCGCGCCAGACGCTCCGGCCGCGACGATCATCGGATGTATCGCCACACTCGCGACGTTCCCGCCTATGCCACTGAGCAGATACAGCGCGGCGACCTTCCACGGTCCCAACATCCGCTCGGCCAGGGGTCCGAGTCGGTAGAGGCAGTACATGTTGAGAAGGATGTGCAGAAACCCGATATGCACGAACATCGCCGTGAACGCACGCCACCACTCCGTGCTCAGCTCGTAGGGTCCATAGCTGGCTCCCCATCTCACGAGATCCTGCGTCGTGGGCTCAACCGGCGAGACACCGCCGACCGTCATCGCGATGAACACGGCGACGTTGATCGCGATGATCACGAACGTCACGACGGGACGTGCAGCCGGGGGCGGCGGTGAGTTAGTCACGTAGAGCCTTGGAGTTATCCCGTTGCGCAATCCAGCGCTAGACAAGCTCGGAACGCTCGGCGTATCATAATCATATGGCTGCCCATTCCATCGGTTCCGCCACGGTCTCGTTTGGCCTCGTGTCCGTGCCCGTGCAGCTCTTCGCTGCCGGCGAGTCGAAGGCCGCGATCTCGTTCAACTGGCTCCATAAGAAGGATGGATCCCGCCTCAAGCAGCAGTACGTCTGCTCGAAAGACGGCGAAAAGGTCGAACGCGGCGACATGATCAAGGGCTACGAGTTTCAAAAGGGCCAGTACGTGACCTTCACGCCCGACGAGCTCAAGGCGCTCGAAGAGCGCGCGACCGGCGCGATCGACATCGTCGAGTTTCTGCCCGCCGAGCGCGTCGACCGCATCTGGCTCGACCGCACCTACTATCTCGGACCGGACAAAGGCGGCGAGCGCGCGTACAAGCTGCTCGCCGATGCGCTCGAGAAGACGAAGCGGGTGGCGATCGGCCAGTATGCCGCGCGCGGCAAGCAGTACCTGATCATGGTGCGCCCGATGCACGGCGGGCTGGTGATGGAGCAGCTGCGCTACGCCGACGAGATCCGCGACATCGCCGAGGTGCCGATCCCCAAAACCGAGGTGAAGAAGCCGGAGCTCGACCTCGCCGTGAAGCTGATCGAGCAGGCGGCGACGGAGGACTTCCAGCCGAAGAAGTACAAGGACAACGTGCGGGAGCGGATGCAGGAGCAGATCGAGCGTAAAGTGGAGGGCAAGCAGATCACGGAGGAGCCGGAGGAGGCGCCAAAGGCCAAGGTGCTCGACCTGATGCAGGCGCTGAAGCAGAGCCTCGGCGGGGCGGAGCACAAGGCAGAGGAGAAACCGGCCAAGCGGCGGAAAGTCGCAGGCAAGCGCTAGCCGAAGAGCTTTTGGAACTCAGCCGCCAGCTTGGGGCCAACCCCTTTCTCTTCGTGCTTGAAGAAGACGTAGGCATCGGTCCAGGCGCTTCCCAGCGCCTGGACCTTCTGTATCCACTCGCTCAAGCCCTGCTCGGAGTAGCCCTCGTCGCGGAGCCGGACGTAGCCGAAGTCCGCGGTTGCGACCAGCGGCGTCGTCCCTTCCTCTGTATCCGCGATGCACAAGGCCGTGTTTGTGCTCCGCAGGAGCTCAAAGACGTCGTCTGACCACCACGAGGCGTGACGGAACTCACATGCGGCGCGGACATCCGGCGGAAATTGGGTGAGTAGATCACCGAGCCGGCCGAGGTCTTTGGCGAAATTGGGGGGTAATTGAAATAGTACAGAGCCCAATTTGGCGTTAAGCTTTCGGATGGTGTCGAGGAAGAGCCGCAACGGTTCGTCGATGTTGCGCAGGCGCATGAAGTGCGTGATACGTTGCGGGGCTTTCAAAACAAACGTGAACTCCGCCGGGGTGACGGCATCCCAGCCGGCGATCGTCTTGGCACTAGGCATGCGATAGAAGGTGTAATTGATCTCCACCGTGCGCAGTTGCTGGGCGTAGAATTCGAGCCACTTCGCGCTCGGGAGCTTGGGCGGATAAAAGCTTCCCTTCCATTCAGGGAAGTTGTAACCCGACGTACCGACGTGCAGCCGCAGCATCGCGGCAAAGCTAGTCTGACCATTCTCGTTACGGGAGGCGTCGCATGAAGACGCTGAAGTGCTCACTCGCCGCGTTCGTGTTTGTTCTCGCCGCATGCGGAACGTCGGCCGAGACCGAGCGCAAGCTGGCCGAGCTCGAGTCGGCCAATGCACAGAAGGACAGCCTGATGCAGGAAGTGGCGATCAGCTCGCGGCTCATCAGCGACGTCAACGTCGAGCTCGCCAAGGCGAAGATCCGCAACAATCGCCTTCACGTCTCCAGCGAAAGCCCGATCACCGCGTCGAATGACACGCTGATCGCCAAGCTGCGCTACGTCGTGGCGCGCGTCCAGCAAACCGAAACCGCGCTGAACGAGAGCCGCGAGCGGATCAAGGGCCTCACCACGCTGTCGGACAGCCTCCGCGCCACGCTCGATTCCACGGTGGGCAACATGCAGACGGTGATCGCCGGGCAGAAGACGACGATCGATCTGCTGACCGACCGCGTCGACGCGCTGACGGAAGAGAACGTCGCGTTGAAGGACAGCCTGGCGACCGGCTACTACGTCATTGGGACGCGCGACGAGCTCAAGAAGAAGGGGATTCTCACCGAGCAGGGCGGCGGCCGCGTGCTCTTCATCCTGTGGCGCACGGGCAAGACGCTCCAGCCGGCGCGCAACCTCGATCCGCGCCTGTTCACGGCGATCGATACGCGCCAGGTGACGCAGATTCCCCTGCCCAGCGCGCGCGGGGAGTATCGCGTCGCGTCGCTGCAGGATCTGTCGTACGTCGCCGAGGAGAACAAGGACAACACCTTCTCCGGCGTGCCGAGCCTCACGATTACGTCGCCAGTCGATTTCTGGCGCAGCTCGAAATTCCTGGTCATCATCCGCGAGGGCGCGGGCGATCAGGTCGCGAATGGGGATGCTCGGCCCTCCGAGTCGCAGGTCCTCAGCCGCTAGACCAGCACAGACGGCGCGTTGCCAGGGGATGGTAGGGGCGCAGCATGCTGCGCCCCTACATTCTTTCGTGGCCTCTTGTAGGTCGTGCTAGTTTCTCCGCAATGGATAATCGTTGCGGCTGGTCCACGGCGAACGCCCAAATGATCGCCTACCACGATACCGAGTGGGGCGTCCCCGTGCATAACGACACGCAGTTATTCGGCAAGCTTGTGCTCGATGGATTTCAGGCGGGACTGTCCTGGGCGATCATCCTGCGCAAGCGCGATGCGTTTCTCAAAGCCTTCGATGGATTCAACCCGGACAAGATGGCGCGCTACGATGCCAGGCGCATCGCGAAGATCCTCAGAGATCCGGGAATCGTGCGCAACAAGCAGAAGGTGAAATCCGCGGTTGGGAACGCCCGCGCCTTCCTGCAGCTGAAGGACGCGGGGGAGTCGTTCGATCAGTTTCTCTGGCAGTTCGTGGGCGGCAAGCCGAAAGTGAACGCCTGGAAGACGCTGCGCGGGGTGCCGGCGGAGACCAGGGAATCGACCGCGATGAGCAAAGCGCTGGTCGAGCGAGGCTTTCGCTTCGTGGGGCCGACGATCGTCTACGCGTTCATGCAGGCAGTCGGCATGGTGAACGATCATCTCGTGGCATGTTACAGATATCGTGAACTGACGCGCTAAGTATGGGCACGACATGTCGTGCCCCTACCGTTCATTTCGCGCGCTCCAGATACTGGCCGGACCGCGGATCGACGCGGACCTTCTCGCCGGGGCTGATAAACTCCGGCACCTGCACCGTCACACCGTTCGACAACTTCGCGGGCTTCGTGCTCGCCGTCTTCGTCGCCGTCTTCATCACCGGTGACGTCTCGACCACCTGCAGCTCGATCACCGACGGCAGCTCGATGGCGATGGGCCGTCCGTCGAGCCACTCGACTTGCACCACCATCTCCGGCTGCAGCCAGGGCGTGTCCTCGCCCACCGCCCGCTCGTCGAGTGTGAACTGCTCGTAGGTCTGCTGATCCATCACGTGCACGCCACCGTGGTCCTGATACAGGACCTGCATCTCCTTCGTATCGAGACGCGCTTCCTGGAGGAAGTCGGTCGCGGCGAGACGCTGATCGAACGTGTTCCCGGAAACGAGACTGCGGAAACGCACCTGCACGAAGGCCCGGAGGTTGCCCGGCGTGCGGTGCGTGAAGTCCATGACGCGGCACGGCTGGCCGTCGATCATGAGGACGTGACCTTTGCGAATGTCTGTGGCTTTCATGGGAGCGGGAACTTAAGCGCGAGACCTTAGCACTCCAAGGCCCCGAGTGCTTAGTGACCAGCCTCACGCCCGTTTCGCGTGTCCAATTGCAGCTTTCCGCAGCAGAGTGTCTACAGAATAGGAGAGGATTTTTAGGGTAACGCATTGCATAATAGTCGATTAGATGACCGGCATCATCTTTGCCTCTGTCAACGCCGCAAGGAGGGAAGCATGATCAGGCCCATCATCCATCGCCAACTGACTCGGGGCGACCTCGCCTGCCTGGTAGACGAGATCGCACGGATGGATGTCGCGGAAGGACGGGAGGCCGATCAGGCGCTGCAGGCCGGCGCCGTCGACACCGTCCTCGATTCGCCCGCCGCGCTCGAAGCAGTCCTCGGCCGCGGCGGCGCGCCTGCGCCATTGCCCCTCACGCTGCTCTGGTATGTGCCCATTCGCGCCCAGCTCCGCCTCCGCGGCGTGACCGACATTTTGCTGGCCGATTACGCGGCGACGCTCCCCGTCGTTTTCGCCACGTCGACATCACAACGCGCGATCGCGCGCGGTGAAGACGGCATGACGGAGTGGTGGCGCTTTGTCGCCCGGCTGCCCCACGGCACCGTCGCCCAGGCCGAAGCCGCGGCCGACGCCGCGGCCCTGGCGTTGTGGTGGGCCGGCTGCTTCCCGGAATGGGTGGAGCGCGGCGGCCCCGGTCACGGTATGGTCCGGGCGTACGTGACATTCGCCGGGCGCATGCTCGCACTGGCCTCCGATCTGCTCGAGGCATCCGCCCCCGAAGAGTCGTCGTTGTACGCCCGCGCGGCGGATGCGCGGACCGAGCTGCATGCCGCGCTGGCCGACGCGCGGGTCGATTACATCGGCGACGATCCGCACAGCAGCGAAAACCGCCTCAAGCGATTCTTGAGGCGGCTTTCGGCAAACAATTGACGTACGGGCGTACGGGCACGACATGTCGTGCCCCTACATCGTTACCATTTCGAAATCTGATCCTGGAACTGCTTCGACCGCTCCGCCAAATCCACCGGGGTAATTGACGGATCCTGCTTCACCTGCTGGACGCGCTGCAGGTTCGAGACCGCCTTGCCGTAGGTCCCCTCGATCGACAACGCCGCCCGGTACTGCTCGACGGCCTGCTCAAAGCGGCCGGTCAATTCGAGCGCCATGCCGAGGTTGTTGCGGAACGTCGCGACCTTGTCGTCGATCTCGTTGGCACGGGCCAGCGGACCGATCGCATCCTCGAACCGCTCGAGCCGGATGTACAGCGCGCCGAGGTTGTTCATGGCCCACGTGTCGCTGTCATTTTTCACGATCGCGCGCTGGTAGGCCACGATCGCATCATCATTCTTGCCCTGCGATTCGAACACGCGGCCCTGCAGGCGCAGCGGCTCGCTCGACGTCGAATCGAGCGCGATGGCGGCCTCGATGTGCTCGAGCGCGCTGTCGGGTTGCCCCGATTCGAGCAGCACGCGGCTCAGGTTGAGGTGACTCTTCACATGCGTCGAGTCGATCGTGAGTGCCTGCACGAACGCGCTCTCCGCTTGCTCGCGGTCGCCAGACTTCCAGGCCGACAGACCGAGCATGTAGAAGCCCCACGCGTTCTTAGGCCGGCTGTCCGCGTAGGTCTTGAACAGCACCGTCGCGTCGTCGTAGCGCCGTTCGCGATAGGCCGAGTCCGCCATCTCGAAGGTCACGGGGCCGGTGATGACGAGCGCCGGCTTTACGGTGCTGACGGGAGTGGGGGTCGTGGTGGACGACGTCGCTCCGACGGGCTCGCTCGCGCGCGCCTGGTCGGGATTGCGGTCGCCGCAGGCGGCAAAGGCGTAGGCGGCGATCACGGTGCACACGATCGCGGCCATCAGAATGACCGGGAATCGCAGCGAACGATTGGACTGGTTCAGCTCGAATTGATACGACATGGCTCCTCCGGGAGCAGGGGTTCGTCCCGGAGAGAAAGCAGAGGCGGTGCCAGGTGTCTGGTGTCTGGTGTCAGTTGGTACGCAACAACTTACAAACTTGGCTGCGGTGGACGTGTTCTACCGAACCCGCTGAGAAAACCCTCTACGTGTCTCGCTGGACACCGAGCCGGCGCATGATCTTCAGCAGACTGGCGTGGTCGGAGAGTCCCAGCTCCTTGGCCGTCTTGGTCACGTGCCAGTCATTTCGCTCGAGAGCCTGGATGATGATCTGGCGCTCGGCCTCCTGCTTCTGTTCCTCGAACGTGCGTGGTTCGTCGTCCGTCGTGCGTGGGACTGCCTTGCGACCATCGCGGATCTCGGCGGGGACCGCGCCTCGGGCCAGCTCATCGCCGTCGGTCGCGATCAGCATCCGCTCCACCACATTGCGCAGCTCGCGAATGTTGTTGCGGCGCCAATCGTAGGCCATCAGCGCCTCGACCGCGTCCGGGGCGACGGTCTTCGTCTTCATACCGAAGCGCTCGCACGTCGCGGCCACGAGGTGCTCTACCAGGGCGGGAACGTCGGACAGGCGATCGCGCAGCGGCGGCACGCGCAGCACATGGACGTTGAGCCGGTAAAAGAGATCCTCGCGGAACCGTCCCTCGGCCACTTCCTTCTCGAGATCGCGGTGCGTCGCGGCCACGACGCGCGTATCCACGTCGATGGCCTTGTTCGCGCCGATGCGCATGACTTTCCGCTCTTCGAGAACGCGCAGCAGCTTCGCCTGGGCGGCGGGGGGCAGATCGCCGATTTCGTCGAGGAAAAGCGTGCCGCCGCTGGCCGCCTCGAAGGCGCCCTTGCGGGTCGCGGTGGCGCCCGTAAACGCACCGCGCTCATGGCCAAAGAGCTCGCTCTCCACCAGCTCATGCGGCAGCGCGGCGCTGTTCAGCGCGACAAAGGGGGCTTTGGGGTTGGGGCCCAGGCGATGGAGTTCGCGAGCGACCAACTCCTTGCCCGTTCCGCTCTCACCAACGATGAGCGCGGGACTGGGTACCGGAGCCACACGAACAATCATTTCCTTTAGCTTCGACAGCGCCGGGCTCGTCCCGACCAGCGGCGATTCCAGGCCGAAGCCGCGGCGCAGCAACGTGACCTCCGCGTTCAGCCGGCGCTGTGCGATCGCGTTCTCGACCTCCTGCGCGACCCGCTCCATCGGCTCGGCCTTGTCGATGAAGCTGTAGGCGCCCAGGCGAATCGCCTGCACACAGCGGTCGTAATCGCCGGTTCCGGTATAGACGATGATCGGGACCCGCAGGCCCAGGCGCTCGACGGACCGCAGCACCTCGAATCCGTCCATCCCCGGCATCTCGAGATCGAGGATCACGCAATCCACCGAATCGCGCGTGAGACTCTCGAGCGCCGTGCGGCCGCTCTTGGCCACGAGCGTTTCGTAGCCGCGCAGGCGCTTGAGGTCGTAGGCGTACTGCTCGGCCATGGCCGGGACGTCGTCGACGATGAGGACCACCGTCATGGTATTCCCAGGCTAAAGCCTGGGCTCGGCGAGACATTGTCCTTAAGGACAATGCAGTGCCGAGCCCACCCTTCAGGGTGGGAAAAACTACGCGGGACCGGGATCTGATCCTTCACTGCACCGGAATCTCCACAACGAATTTCGACCCTTTTCCAGGTTCTGATTCCACGTCAAGCGAGCCGTTCGAGTCGAGCACCAGCCGCCTCACGATCGAGAGGCCGAGCCCCGTCCCACCCGGTTTGGTCGTGTAGAAATCGTTGAACGCCCGGTCCAGCTCAGCCTTGCTCATGCCGCGGCCGGTATCGCTCACCGCTATGCGCACGACGCCCTTACCGCCTTCCGTTGAGACCGTGACGCTCCCGGCCTTCCCGTCGAAGCTGTCCAGCGCGTTGCTCACCAGATTCTCGATGACCCGGCGCAGCACGAGCGCGTCGGCCGACACCGGCGGCAGCCCCTCGGCGAGGTTGGTGCGTACAGCCCCTGAGGCACCAATCGTCTCCCGCACGACCGCGTTCACATCCGTCGCCTTGCGCTCTGATTGCGGCGACAACTTGGCGTAGTTCGCGGCAAGTGTCTCGAGATAGCTGATACTCGATTCTACCGTGCCCTGGCGTTCGGCGAAAACCTTCGGCAGCTCCGCCGGTGCATCTCGCGCCACTTGCGTCAGATGGCGAAACACGTTGCGCAACGGCGCGAGGCCGTTCTTCACGTCGTGATTGACCTGCCGGGCGAGGTCGCCGATCGCGATGCGGGCCTCCACCGGTGCGCTGATTCGCGTCGACAGCCAGCCTGCCAGGAGCAGTGCGGCAAGCGCGGCTACCAGCACCGCGGCCGCAAACCAGAGGTTCACGTTGCGCTGCAGCGACGCGAGCAGCGCCGAGGAGCGGGTGACGACGATTTGGGCGCGCTCGACGGTCCCCGGCCCGTCCACAGCGTCGACGTAGGGCAGCGGCAGCGGCGGGCCCACGATGAGCGCAGAGTCTTGGAGCGTCGAATCGCGCGGCAGCAGCAGACTCACGGCCAGCTCGGGATCGCGTACGAGACGCTGCAGGAATGACGAATCCACGGCAACGCCGCCGAGCAGTCGGAAGCGCCGGCCGGCGGCCCGCACCGTATCACTCGTCACGAGTGTCAGGAACGGCCCTTCCGCGGCGGCAGCCCGCACCAGTGCCGGTCCGCCCGAAGGAATGGCGGGCCCCAGCCGGCCGAACTCGTTGCGAAAATGGCCCGATGAAACGACGCGTCCTTCGTCGTCCTGAATCTGCAGAAAATCGAGGCCCGCCAGGCGCATCGCACTGCTTGCGTAGTCCAACACGTATGGCCGGTTTTCGCCGCCGACGATCCAGCGACGGAAGCCGATGTCGTCGGCGAGTGAGCTATTCAGCGCGGCGAGCCGGGCGACGATACGGTCGTTCTCTCGAGCGATGTCGGCGGTGATGACGCTCCCGAGCGTCGCCACGCGCAGCTGGTACTCCGTGCTGACTTGCTTCGCCATCTCGCGGCGGATGCCGAGTCCGAATACGAGCAGCGGAATCATCACCACCACCCCGAACGCGATGAGGAGGCGGGTGCGGAATTTCATGGGGCGAGGTGCACCGTTCCATCCAGATCGACGGTCCAGCGAGCGACGCCACGGCGCACGATCGCCGTGGGGCGCGTGTCGACGAGCGCGGTGATGGTGGCCGGCCACACCGGCAGGAAATCATTGGCGGCACGGCAGGGATCGGCCGGTACACGCGGCAGCGCACGCACGTATCCCCATTCCTTCCCCGCGGTGAGCGCGGCGGCGAAGTCGTCCGGTGCCCGGCCCGCGGCGACGGCGTGTGTCAGGGCGGCGAGGCGGCCCGCCAGCTCACGAGCGGTTGGATCGGCGCGCGAATACAGGATGCGCCGCTGCGCGGTCGCCGCGGGAGTGCTCGGCGGTCCCGCTGCGATGCCGCAGGGGCGGAGATCGCCCCACCACGTGCTGCCCTCGGCGCGTCGCGCATCCGCGCGCACCGCCTGCTCGAGTCCACCTTCGTCGAATCGGGTACCGCCACCCTCGGCCGTGACGAAGACGTAGGTCCGGTCCCAGGGGAGCGCGACCACGGCCCTGTTCTGGAGCGTCGCCGCGTAGTCGCGCAGCGCGCGGTCGCGCGTGACGAGGAGATCGACGCCCGCGTCGAGCAGATCGCGCGCATCTCCACTCGCCGCGAGCTTGAACACGAGCGTGTCGCCTTGCGTCGTGTGCGCACGGACCTCCTGCGCCGTCGTGGTCGCGCTCGTCGCCCAGTAGGCGCCGGTGCCGATCGGCCAGCTCGAGTCGGGGGCAGGTTTCGTGACCGCGAGGTTCGCGTCGCCCATGAGCGGCGGCACGTCGTCCTTGTCCTTCGTGAACGTGAGTGCCACGGTCCGGCTGTCGGGCGCGCCGAGGGTATAGCCGACGCCGCCTTTGCCGAACACGAGGTCCTGGGCGGTGAGCGGCGCGCCGTCCCAGAACTGCGCGCCCTCGCGCAGGTGAAACGTCCAGCGCCGGCCGCCGTCGCTCTTTTCCCATTGTGCCGCGAGCTCGGGACGTACGTGCCCGTCGCAGTCGATCCGAACCGGCGTCTCGTACAGATGGCCGAACACGATGCGCTCGGCGTCGTTGCGCGGGATGGGCGCATGCCGCGGGTCGACGGCGTCGGTGAGCCCGATGGTGATCGCAGGCGCACGCGCGGACACCGCGCCGGTCGAGAGGATGCAGCTCTCGTCGGACGTCTGTGGCGCGGCGCCGCCGCCCGCGCTGGTCGCGGCGCTGCGCGGGTGGGCGCAGGCGGTGAGGAAGGCCAGAACGGTCAAGAGCGTTACATGCTGCGCTGGCATGAACGAACGATACACTACACTATCTCTCCATGGGATTCGCACGCAGTCTCCTCCTGAAAGCGTCCCGCAGCCAGTGGCTCGCGCGACAACTCCGCGAGCGCCGCTTCTTCCAGCGGGCCGTCAAGCGCTTCATGCCGGGCGAAACGCTCGAGGCCGCGCTCGAAGCCGCGGGCGTATTTGCAAAAGCCGGCATGGGGAGCGTCCTCACCGAGCTGGGTGAGCAGGTCACCAATCGGGCCGAAGCCGCCGCGGTTCGCGATCATTACCTCGGAGTGCTCGAAAAGATTCAGCGCCGCAAGCTCCCGGCGCACGTCTCGATCAAGCTCACGCACCTTGGGCTCGAGGCGAGCCAGGAAGGCTGCGTGCAGGATGTACTCAAGCTGGCGGCGCGCGCCGAACAGGCGCGCTCGTTTCTGTGGATCGACATGGAGGAATCACGCTACGTCGATGCGACGCTCGAGGTGTACCGGCGCGCGAAGGCGGAGTGGCCGAATGTCGGCGTCTGTTTGCAGGCGTACCTGCACCGTACCGCGAAAGATCTCGATGGCCTGCTGGCCATCGCCCCGGCGATCCGCCTCGTCAAAGGCGCGTACAACGAGCCGGCGGACGTGGCGATGCCCAAGAAGGGCGATGTCGACGCCAACTACCGCCAGCTCGCCCAGCGGCTGCTCGCCGAGGCGGCGCGGCAGCGGGCGAAGCCGGTGTTCGGGACGCACGACCTCCCGCTTATCGAGACCATCCGGAAGGCGGCCGTGGACCAACGGGTTGATCCGTCTTCATACGAGTTTCACATGCTGTATGGGATCCGTGCGGAAGCGCAGCGGCGGCTTGCGTCTATGGGCACGGAAGTCCGCGTCTTGATCAGCTACGGCAGCGCGTGGTTCGCCTGGTATATGCGACGGCTTGCCGAACGCCCCGCCAACGTGTGGTTCGTGCTCCGAAACGTCGTGTAGATTACCGCCATGGCCACGTCGAGCATCTCCCGCCCCCAACGCGAAACCCGCGACTCGGTCGTGATCCGATTCGCCGGCGATTCGGGCGACGGGATGCAGGTGACCGGCAGCCAGTTCACGCTCGAGACGGCGCTCGCCGGCAGTGATTTCTCGACCTTCCCCGACTTCCCCGCCGAGATCCGCGCGCCTACCGGCACGACGTTCGGGGTGTCGGCATTCCAGATCCACTTTGGCGGCGGCGACGTGATGACGCCGGGCGACGCGGTGGACGTGCTCGTCGCGATGAACCCGGCGGCGCTGACCGTGGAGCTGCGCGATCTCAAGGTGGGCGGGACCGTCATCGTCGACACGGCGGCGTTCAACGAGCGCAATCTCAGCAAGGCCGGATACGCACGGAACCCGCTCGAGGATGACTCGCTCGCCCGCTATCAGGTGCTGAAGTTCGACATCACGAAGCTGACGGCCGATGCGGTGAAGCCGCACGGGCTCTCGTCGCGTGAAGCCCACCTGTGCCGCAACATGTGGGCGCTGGGGCTCTTGCTCTGGATGTACGGGTACGAGCGGACCGCGACGATCGAGTGGCTCAATCGCAAGTTTGCGAAGAAACCGCTGATCGCGGCCGCCAACGTCGCCGCGGTGAACGCGGGGCACGCATTCGGCGAGACGGCCGAGATGGCGGAGCACATGGTCGGCTACGTCGTGCCGAAAGCCGACGTCGAGCCGGGCCGGTACCGGACCGTCAGTGGCACCGAAGGACTGGCGTGGGGGCTCGTGGCCGGCCTGCGCGCGGCGGGCATCGAGAAGATGGTCTTCGCCGGCTATCCCATCACTCCGGCATCCGCGCTCCTGCACGTGCTCGCCAACCTGCGCGCGTACGGCGTCGTCACGTTCCAGGCCGAGGATGAGATTGCCGCCAGCGGGGCGGCGCTCGGCGCCTCCTACGCCGGCGCCCTGGGTGTGACGTCGAGCTCCGGACCGGGGATCGCGCTGAAGACCGAGATGCTGGGCCTCGCGATCGCCACAGAGCTGCCGCTCGTCGTCATCGATTCGCAGCGGGCGGGCCCGTCGACCGGCATGCCGACCAAGGCGGAGCAGTCGGATCTGTTCCAGGCGGTCCTTGGCCGCAACGCCGATGCGCCGCTGGCCGTGCTCGCCCCCACATCGACGGCAGATTGCTTCCACATCGCGATGGAAGCGGTGCGCCTCGCCACCAAGTACATGACGCCGGTGATCGTTCTGAGCGACGGCTATCTGGCGCACGCTGCCGAGCCCTGGCGCATTCCGCGCGAAGCCGATCTGCCGCGCTTCCCGGTGAGATATCGCACCGATCCCGAAGGCTTCCATCCCTTCCTGCGCGACGCGGAAACCCTGGCGCGTCCGTGGGTCAAGCCTGGCACGCCGCAGCTCGAGCATCGCATCGGCGGCCTCGAGCGCGATTACGACTCGGGCCACATCTCGTACGATCCCGATAATCACGCGCGCATGACCAAGGCGCGCGCCGACAAGATCGCGGGAATAGCGAACGACATTCCGCTCCAGGATGTCGCGCTGGGTGAGGATCACGGCAAGCTGGCGGTCGTCGGGTGGGGCTCGACGTTCGGCGCGATTCATCGCGCGGTGCAAATCGCGCGTGATGAGGACCGGGACGTCGCGCACATTCATGTGCGCTACCTGAGCCCGTTCCCGCGCAACCTGGGGGAGCTGCTGAAGCGCTACGACCGCGTGCTGGTGCCCGAGATGAACAACGGCCAGCTCGTGAAGTTGCTGCGCGCGGAGTATCTGATTCCGGCGGAAGGATTCAGCAAGGTCACGGGAAAGCCGTTCCGGGTGACGGATATCGTGCAACGAATTCGCGGTGGGGCTCCGCCCCCCTCCGAGGGAAGCGGGTTAGGGGGCGAAGCCGGATGACCGTCACCACGATCAGCGACGCGCAGCTCGCACCCAAAGACTACGCCTCGGACCAGGAGGTCCGCTGGTGTCCGGGCTGCGGCGACTACGCGATTCTCAAAGCGGTGCAGAAGGCGTGCGCGGACATGGGCCTCGTGCGTGAGCGCACCGTGTTCGTGAGCGGCATCGGCTGCGCGGCGCGCTTTCCTTACTACATGTCCACGTACGGCTTCCACACCGTGCATGGGCGCGCGCCGGCGATTGCCACCGGCATCAAGCTCGCGAATCCCGATCTCGACGTCTGGGTGATGACGGGCGATGGCGACGGCTTGTCCATCGGCGGCAACCACATGCTGCACGTGCTGCGCCGCAACGTCGACCTCAACATCATTTTGTTCAACAACGAGATCTACGGACTGACCAAGGGCCAGTACTCGCCGACGTCGCGTCGTGGCACACGCTCGCCCTCCACGCCGCTCGGCTCGATCGAAAACCCCGTTTCGGCCTGCGCGTTTGCGCTCGGCGCCGGGGCGCGGTTCGTCGCCCGGTCGATCGACACGCTGCAAGCGCACCTCATCGCCACGCTGAAGCGGGCGCATAGCCACCGCGGCGCGTCATTCATCGAGATCTTGCAAAACTGCGTCGTCTTCAACGATGCGGTGTTCGAGAATATCACCGGCAAGGAAGTCGCTCCCGATGCTCAAGTACTCGTCGAGCACGGCAAGCCGCTGCTCTTCGGCAAGAACAAGGAGAAAGGGCTGCGACTCAAGCCGGGTACGCTCGAGCTGGAAATCGTTCCGGCTGCACCCGACGTCCTCGTCCACGACGAGACCAATCGCCCATTAGCCCAGCTATTAGCGGCTTTGGAGCCCCCCTTCCCTGTTGCCATGGGTGTGCTCTATTGCAACCCAGCCACCTCATACGAACGGGAAGTGGTGGTGGGAACCGGCGGCAGCCTGGACGCACTGCTGAATAGCGAACGCACCTGGGAGGTGGTCCCGTGATGACCGTCGCGAATCGCAGGCGCACGGATCGGCGGGTGAAAGAGGTACCGGTAGCAATGGAGCGGCGTAGCGGGCTCGATCGCCGGCTGATTGTGGAATCGGCGACGGCGCAGATCCACGCCGTGCTCGAGCTGCTCACGGAGCTCGCTGATCACGACGCGCTGCGCGACGACTCGCGGCGGTTGCTGGACACCGCGATGCTGCGGCTGCGCTACGCGCTGGAGCGGATCGAGCTGGAGTAAGCGCGCGGCCTAACGGAGCGGCTTCAAGCGCTCCCAGATCTCTGGCCGCACAGTCGTCTTTACCTCATCCCAGAGCGCATTCCAGCAAGCCTCGAGCTCGCGGGCGCGCGCACCGCGCTCCCGAGCCTCCGTTTGATGCCGCCTCACAACGATCGCGAGCGCTTTCATTTCCTCGTCACTGGGCTGACCCACGGCGTGGATCAGGGCTTCCAGATACATGCGGCCGCCGTCTCCCGCCGCGAGGGCGAGCGCTCGGGCCGCTGCACGCGATCGGTTCGCCGGGACGGGCAATCTGAGCCTCGCATACGGCAGCGCCCAGTTGTCCGTCGCCAGCAGACCGTCGGGATTGTCGAGCCAGATCCACGCGTGCACGACCGCGAGCCGCGGACCGGGCCGTCCTGGCATCGTGTGGTCCACGCCCGCATGACTGCGCAAGAAACTCTCTTCGTCTACGGTCCCCTGGTGAAAATGCCATGCGGCCGCGGGCACCGGCAGCGATGCCGGCGCCGTGTCGCCGTTCACGAGCACGGCATAGGCGACCCCGACCAGGGTCGGAGTCCCGTCGATCTCGGCGTACTCGAGTACCGGCGGCTGTGCGGGATCGGGCGTGGGCCGCAGAATCAGCGACGTGTGGATCCAGTGCCGGCCCATCCCGGGGAAGTCAGGGCCGACCGGATGATAGCCCGCCAAGCGCGCCGCGTCCGGATGGCGGAGTGCGTCGGTGCCGGCGCGCGCGCGTGCGACGAAGCTCGCGAGCGCAGTGTCGCCAGGCGACTGGAGGGCCGCGAGGACGCCAAGGATGAGGATCATCGCACGACCTCCACCTCGGTCTGCCCGTAGGTCGCGAGCAGCCGGGCCCGCAGCTCGGGTGTGAGACCGAATGGAAAGCGGCTGAAGGACCGCAACGTGGTCAGCGCAGGTTGGAGGTCGATCCCCTCACCAATCATCACGCCCAGTTTGTCGAACGCTCCGGACCGAATACCCCGGACGGGCACCGACACGACCTTCCCGGAATCGGTCAGGACGATCAAGGTGGTGGTGTCTTGCACCTCGAGGAGCTCACCACCCACGCGCTTTTTCTCCAACCTGAGATCGGCATCGACACCAGTCGGCCGGTGTACCGGGTCGAACGTGTCGATGCTCGGTCCGTGATAGCACGCCGCCAACAAGAGGGCTCCGGCAACAGCGCTGTATACACGCATAGGCACCTCAGCGCGTGGGGATGCGGGTAGCGACGAACAACGCCTCGAGCGAATCCTGCGACATCCGCCAGCGGTCCAACGCCCGCGCCAGCGCCGAATCGGACGGCACGAAGCCATGATCGGCGCGCGGGCTCCGGAGCCACCTCGCCCGGACCCACTCCGTGTAGTAGCCCTGAGCCGCCAGGAAAAACGTGCGCGGCTCGGCCGAGCTCCGTGGCTGAAAAACGGCGGTGAATCGCTGGCCGGGTGATGTCTGCAGATACCGGCCGTCGGCGTCGTGCATGCTTGCCAGTGCCGTGGGGTCTGACGCCTCCCCTTCCCGGACGTCCACCAGCGGGATGACGATCGGGCTGACACGGCGGAAGCGATCCGCCACGGCAACGCGATCGATGCGCCAATTGTCCATCGGGAAGGTGAGCCGCACGCGTACGGTGCCCGGCGTCACGACCGGCACGACGATGGCGACGTCCTTCCACGCGATCGGCCCCGTGTCGCGGAGGTGAGCGACGACGCGATACTGGCGACGGTCGCCCACTACCACGTTCATCCCCATCCGCTGCTGGTACCACTGGGCCACCGCAAGCGCGGGTCCCACCTGCTTCAGGTCTTTCCCGACCCAATCGAGCGAGCGCGCGCCGGGGTCGCCCAGCATCACGTCGTAGAGGAGCGTGGTGTTCAAGAGGGAATTCCGGAGGCGCAGCACGATTGCCACGCTGTCCGCGCCCGGCGGGGCGGGCGCGGTCAGGTCGATCCAGTCATCGAGGTCGGAGAGTTGCGCCTGTGCCATCGTTTGGGCAGCGGTGCGATACACGTTGCCGTCTTCGGTCATGAGCGGGCCGGTGACGTCGTGCCCCCGCCGATCGATTGCGCGCGAGAGCGCGTGTTGATCGGCCACGAGGAGGAGCCCATTGCGCTCGTCCACGAGGGCGGTTTCGGCGCGTCCGTGCGTGACTTCCAACAGCTCGAGATGATTCACGTAGTGCGTCTCGAGCGCTTCGTTGCGAATCTCGAGGCGCACCGACCCATCGGCAGCTTCGACGAGACGGAGCCGATCGACGTCCCGGCTCTCGAATATCGGCGCGATGCTGTAAGAGAATCCCTCCGCCTGCAGCAGCGCGGTGCCGGCGCTGTCGGCGTAGACGGTTGGACAGGAGCCGAAGATTGCGACCGCGAGCCCCGTTACCGCCAACAACGTTCCGCCCGTGGCGAGCACGGAGACGACGAAGCTCGAGGCGCCGTTGACCGACTGCTCGAAGGCTTCCATGCCCACGATGCTGTCGAGTGGAATACTCGTGACCGCGGCGGAGTCTCGCAGCGTGAGGCTGTAGCGGTTCCCGTCGCCCCGCACCTGCGCCGAGTCCACGGTCACGCCGTCGAGAAAGACCACGGTGCTCCCGTCGACGAGATGCACCTTGACGGGCGTCGTCACGGTGACGGGCGTGTGGGGATCCAGCGGGCGAGGCCGGATGCTCTGATAGACGTGAATGCAGGCTGAGACCAACAGCACCAGCGGCAGCACAACTCGGCGATCCATGTGGGGCTCCCGTGTGGACGCCGGTACGAAGCGGGGCTGCCGTCAGGCAGACGTCAAGAGGGCGCTAGCGGTTCAACCAATACGATGCTTTTACGAGGAACGTGTTTCTCGGATAGGCATTGAAGAGCTGCCTGAAGTCACCGGAGACGCTGCGGTTCCCCATCGCGGGCTCGAAGTCGTCCCGCCCCTGGCTCCACACCACGAACAGCGTCGAACCGGGCCGATACTCCCAGCGCACCACCAGGTTGGAGTTGAAGAACTTGCTGTTGAAGTCCTGGAAGAACCGCGACCATCCCGCATACGGCTGGAAGCGATCGTCATAGACTTCGGCGCGCGGCGTCGCGGACAGCTCACGCAAGTTGGCGTAATGCGCCTTGCTCACGAAGGGTGATCCATAGAGCTGAACCGTGAGTGTGGGGGACGCGGTGTAGTCCACGCGGAACGTCGTCGACACCGTCTTCTGATCGATGTGGGCGAACAGGTAGTGCACGCCCAGCGAGTCTTTGGAAGGCAAGTCCTGCCGGTCGGCAATATCGTGCGAGATATTGGCGCTCACCGATCCGCGAAACCGCGAAGAGATGCGCACGTCGATCTCCGGACTCCAACTGAACGACGTCGAACGGCCGCCGTCCTTCGTCACGTAATTCATGAACAGAGAGGGCGTGATCGCGGCCCGCTGGTCGCCGCCGAGGGCTGCCCACGGCGCGACGTACTTGTCGACCCGCAGCGCGGGGCCACCGCGCGCACAGTTATCGCAGTACGTGCCGCCCAGCCCGCCGATGGTCCCACCGACATGGAAAAACCACTGATTCTTGAGCTGCACGTGGGCGTTGGTGTTGAAGGCGCGCTCCGTGGGGAGGCCGTCGCTCGCCGTCCAGTACTGCCACCAGTTGAAGTTCCAAAACGCGCGCTGGAACAGCTTCGTCTGCTGTGTCCAGTTCAGACTGACCCAGTTGTTCCACTGCTGCTGATTGGCACTGAACAAAAAGCCGAGATCGTTGACCTCGAAACCGGGGGAACGGCGCAGATAGCTCGTCTGACCCTGAATGAATCCGCTCCGACGCGAGAGCAGAATCTCCTCAGAATTTCCGGATAGAGCGGTTCGTGTGCTGTCGTATTTGAGATGATTGTCGGGACGTTGGTAGAGATGGGTCGCATTGCGCTGCGTGGCGTTGATCGCGGCCACACTGCCACCGACTGTGCTGAAATCGAGCGAGCCCGTCAGCTCGTACATGCCGCCGTGGAAGCGATGGCGGAAATCCGCGGCACCGACGTAGGCCTGGTCGCGCAGGCCGCCGGTGAACTGGTCAACGTTGCGGTTCACCGCGGTCGCCATGACGCCGAAGCCGCTCTGCCCTTTGCGCAGATCCTGCGACAGGCGGAGCACGCCGTAATTGGTGAAGGGCTCGAGCGTGGTGCCACCGAGGTCCGCTTTCTTGGTGATTCCCTCCACCGCACCGATTGTGAGACCGCTGGCCAATCTGCCCGAGATCTTCGCGGCACCGAGAATCCGGCTGGCGTCGTGCCCGATCCGGCGTGAATAGAACAGGCCTTCCGGCCCGCAGTTCACGGCGCTGCAGTCGACGGGGAAACTGAAGATGCCGGTTCCCTCCACGAAGAACGGGCGGCGCTCCTGATAGAAGGTCTCGAACGACGTGAGATTGACGACCGACGGGTCGGCATCGACCTGCCCGAAATCGGGGTTGACGGTCGCGTCGATCGTGATGTTGGAGGTGATTCCGTATTTGATGTCGGCGCCGCCGTCGACCTTCTGATTGTGCTGGAACCCGGCCTCGGGCACGTTCTTCGTAACGGCGTACGGCGCCAACTCCAGTCGCCGCGGCGCTGGCAAGCCCTCCAGGCCCACGAGGTCGCCGAGCTGCGAGACAAAGCCGCGCCGCGACGGCCGGTACACCGGCCAGCCGTCGCGCTCACCGCCGTGTCGATCGATGTCGCGCCAAATCGCAAAACCAAAGACATTGCTGGCCTGGTGCGCATAGCGAAGCTGCGACAGCGGAAACCGGAACTCCGCGGTCCAGCCGAGCGAGTCGATCTGGGTCGCGACCTCCCACACGCCGTCCCAGGCGTCGTCTTCCTGCTGATCGTCCCCGTACATCGCGTAGTCGCGCTTCACCCCGCCAGGGTTCACCGCGAACTCGAAGCCGGTGCGGCGGTCGTGGTAGGAGTCGATCACGATCTTGATTTGATCACAGCAGATGCGGGTGTCGCGGCGGGCGAGGAGCGTCTTGATGCTGTCGGGATGCGAGTCGAAGGCTCGGACAAACACGTAGAAATTGTGCTCGTCGTAGGCGACCTTGGCCTCGGTCGCGAAGCTCGGATCCGCATCCTCAGTCGGCTGGAACTGCCGGAAGTCCTTGATGACCGGCGCCTGGCGCCACACGTCGTCGTTGTCTTTGCCGTCGATCACCGGCGGCGTGGCAGCCCGCTGCGCCACCGCAGTGGTGGCGTTCCGAGCCGTCGCGGGCGGCGGCGAGGAGGCTGTCTGCAAGGCCAAGACGACGGCTGCGACCGGCATGAGCGGCATGGATTGTCCCGGGAGTTGGCTATTCCTTTGATGGTACGATTCGCCAAATGGTTGGTTTCGTGGTACTTTCGCCTGGCCGCCAACCATAGGTCTCCATGAACCACATGATCCGATCAGCGCTCCTCACGTTTGCGTGCGGGGCACCCACCGTGCTGTCCGGACACAGTCAGGGTTAATGACATTCTCCCGGCTGTGGGCCGACCGGCGCACCGGCACGGATCGCCGCGCTGAACCGCGGCGGCGGTCGGTCATGGGGGTGGGGAACGAGCGCCGCCGGGTCGTGGACCGGCGGCGGGGCTCGGAGCGCCGCAGCACGCTCGATCGGCGCGGCCACGCCTCGCGGGCCCCAAACGCCGAGCGGCCAGTCGAGCACGTGCGCAACGCCCTGCAGCTGCTCAGGGAAGTCGCGTTAGTCGGAGAGTTGTCGCCGGGAGCGGGCGAGGACCTCGGCGCGGCCATCGAACGCCTGCACCGCGCCGTAGGTCTGCTCGAACGTCAGCGGAAATAGCGCGCAACAAAATGTAGGGGCGCAGCATGCTGCGCCCCTACCTATGCCATCTTCGCCCTTCCAATACTATTTCGTGAACAATGCGAGATACTGCCCGTATCCCTCTGCCTCCAACGAATCCACCGGAATAAACCGCAACGACGCCGAATTGATGCAGTAGCGGAGCCCCGTGGGCCGCGGCCCGTCCGGAAAGACGTGGCCAAGGTGCGAATTGCCGTGCGCGGACCGCACTTCGGTGCGCTCCATGAACAGCGTGCGATCGGTCTTCTCCTGGACGTTGCTCGTCTCGAGCGGCCGCGTGAAGCTCGGCCATCCGGTGCGGGAATCGTATTTGTCGAGCGAGCTGAACAGCGGCTCGCCCGATACGACGTCCACGTAGATCCCGTCCTGATGATTGTCCCAGTACTCGTTCTGGAAGGGACGCTCGGTTCCCTCGTGTTGGGTGACTTCGTACTGCAAAGGCGTCAACGTGCGCCGTAGCTCGGCGTCGCTCGGTCTCTGTTTCACGGTATACATCGCCTGCCTGAGTTGAGTGGTGGATGCGGCACTGACCCGACCCGCTTCATCGCCCCAGATCTCCCGCAGCCGCCGGTCGCGGCCACAGCCGGTGCGATACATCCCATAGCGCACCGGATTCTTTTTAGCGTAGTCCTGGTGATACTCCTCGGCCGGATAGAACGGGCCGGCGGTGAGGATCTGCGCTGCGACATCACGGTGGAAGCGGTCGATGATCTGCTGGCGCGTCGCGCTGGCGGCACGGCGCTGCTCGACGCCACGCACGAACACCGCAGTGTGGTAATTCGGCCCGGTGTCACACGCCTGCCCGTCCGCCTGGAACGGGTCGATGTTGTGCCAGAACGTCCACAGCAGCGTCTCGTAGCTGACCTTGGCGGGATCGTAAACCACCTGCACCGACTCGAGATGGCCCGTGTTCCCTTCGACGACCTGCATGTATGACGGATTCTTCGTGGAGCCGCCCATGAACCCGGACGTCGCCGAGATGACGCCGGGGAGATCGTCGTAGGCGTGCTCCATGGTCCAGAAGCAGCCGCCGGCAAAGGTCGCGGTATCGAGTGGAGTCGTGAGGCTGAGCGCCAACAACAGTGCAATGTTCATGGGCTGAATGTGCCAAGACGCCATTCCCCAGGGAAGTGGCGCGCGCCTTTCTTAGAGCTTTCTCATCATGTTCACATTGCCTCGGGCCACGCGCCCGCCATAGGTTTGCGGCGTGCAAATACTGCTGGTCGAGGACGATCGCGATCTCCGTCGCTTCCTGAGCAAGGCGTTCCGCGAGGAAGGCTATGGCGTAATCGAAACCGATTCGGGGGATCGCGCATTGGAACGCGCCCTCGAGGGCGGCTTCAGCTGCATCGTGCTGGACGTAATGCTGCCGGGCCGCGACGGCTTCAGCGTCGTCGCCGAGCTGCGCCAGCGCGGCGTGGCGACGCCGGTGCTGCTGCTCACGGCAAAGGACGAGCTCGAGTCGCGCGTGCGCGGCCTCGAGGGCGGCGCCGACGACTACGTCACCAAGCCGTTCGATCTTCCCGAGCTGTTGGCCCGCGTCCATGCGTTGATCCGCCGCGCCGAGCTGCGCCACAAGGATGCGACGCTGCAGGTCGGGAGCGTGTCGCTCGATCCGCTCTCGCGGCGCGTGACGCAGGACGATCGCGTCATCGACCTCTCGCCCCGGGAATTTGCGCTGCTCGAGTTCCTGATGCGCAACGCGGGCCGCACCGTCTCGCGCTCCCGCATCGCAGAGGCGGTGTGGAACTACAAGTTCGACCCTGAGACCAACGTGGTCGATGTGTATGTCAACTACCTGCGCAAGAAGCTGAGCTTTGGCGGAAGGACGGCGCCGATCAAAACCGTGCGCGGCGTGGGCTATCGGCTCGAGGCGGACAGCGGTGAGTGAGCGGCGTCTCAGCCAGGTGCTCACGCGGCGCTTCAGCCGCGTCGCGGGGACCGCGCTCGCCGGCTATGCACTGGTGGTGGTCCTCCTCTTTGCGGTGGCCGCCGAGATGGCCCTGCGCCGCTCGCTCGAGCACTCGGCGGATTTCATTCAGTCCCTGCTCGGCGCATACCGCGATTCCACGAGCGCCCCCGGCGGCGTCATGCCGTCCACGCTCGCCGACCAGCTCGTCGGCATGGGTGGCCAGGTCGTCATCACCCGCACCACGACCAACGCCGGCGGCATGCCGCAGGTCTACTACCTCTCTCCGGGAATGCCGGCGCGGCGCCTGGAGGGGCTGCCGGATGCGTCGCCCGCGCAGGCGCGCGCCGCGCTCGTCTCGGCGATCACCGAGCGGGCGCGGTGGCGGTATCGCGTCCTCCACCGCGCGATGGGTGAGTTCGACATCTACGTCGTCGCGAGCCGGCAGTCCTACGTCATTCCGTTGGGCGTCCTTGTCGTCGCCGCCGCCCTGCTCCTGCCATTGGCGGCGTTCGCAGCGGCGCGGGGAGCGCGGCAAGCGGTAGACGAGACGCTCGAGCCCCTCGATCGCGTAACCAGCGAGACGCGTGCGATCGGACCGTCCGAGCTCGGCACGCGGCTGACGAGTCCGACGGGTCAGGCCGAGGTCACCGATCTGGCGGAGAGTATCAACCGGATGCTCGAGCGGGTAGATCGCGCCCACCGCGCGCTCCAGTCCTTCACGGCAGATGCGAGTCACGAGCTGCGCACCCCGCTGACGCACCTGCGCGCGCAGGTGCAATGGGCGTCCGCCGAGGGCCGGACAGAGGCCGAGATCCGAGAGGCGCTGGTCGCGATGGAGCGAGGGCTCGACCGCACGACCAAGCTCGTCGAGGAGCTGCTCCTCATCGCCCGCGGCGAGAATCGTCAGCTCGCCTTGGCGCATGCCCCGTTTGACCTGGCCGCCGTCGTCGAAGAGGTCCGAGAGATCACGGACGCAATGGCCATGGACAAATCGCTGGTCGTGCACGCTGAGCCATCCGCGCGAATGGATGTCATCGGGGATGCCGATCGCACACGGCACATCCTGCTGAATCTCGCGTCCAACGCGGTGCGCTACACGCCGAGCGGCAGCGTGGTGTTCGCGATCATACCGCATGGCAAGGAAGTCGGTGTGAGCGTGCAGGACACGGGCCCGGGGATCGCGCCGGAGCATCTGGATCGGATCTTCGATCGTTTCTTCCGGATCGATCAGTCACGCAGTCGCGAGCTGGGAGGAACCGGACTCGGCCTCGCGATCGCGCGACTGCTGGCGGAGCTGCAGGGGGGGCGCATCGAAGTGAACAGCACGCCGGGCCAGGGGAGCACGTTTACGCTGTGGTTGCCGGGTGTGGTAGCGGTCGCGGAATGAATGTAGGGGCGCAGCAAGCTGCGCCCCTACACTTCACGCCGTCCCAACGCTGATCTAGAACGCCGCGAGCCCTCGGGTACCGGCTGGCAGTCCGCCGATCGCCCCCAGTGCAACGAGATGTCCATCGTTCTCGATGCGGAACGCGTAAATCGCCTGCACGCTGCCCGTGCCGAGTGCGTACAAGTACCGGCTGTTTTTGCTCAGCGCGATATCGTTCAGCCCACTCCCGACCACCGCAGTCGCGCCGTTCGCGTCGAGCAGACGGGCGGAGCCGTCGGGCGCAATGCGAAACCCTGATACCGAGCCTGAGCCGTTGCCGGTATAGCCGAAGCGCCCGTTGTCGGTCACCACCGCCCAGCACGGAGCGCCCTGATGCGTGAGGACGGCACCGCTCACGACCTGGAGCGCGCCATTCCGGCCCAGTACGTACGAAGACGCTGAGCCAGGGGCAGCAGCTTCGGAGACGAAGACGAGATTGTGCGGTCCGACCGCAAAGCCGAACGGCGTGCCACCCGCCGATGCGTACGACGTCCGCGCACCTGCGACCCCGTTGTCATCGACCGGATAGACATCGAGCAGACTCGTGCCCTTCTCGGACACGAGCAGCTGGCGCCCGTCCGCGCTGAACGAGGCCTCAGCGGGACCGGCAGTCGCGCTGGAGAGGGACTGTGTGGAACCAGCGATCGCCGCCAGCTCGCCGTCGTGCTCGATCGTGAATCCCGTGATGTTGCCCGCGCCGCCGGCATTCAGAACGTAGACGACGTTCCGATGGACCGTGACGCTGATTGGCTGCGTCCCGCCCGACGCCGTGCGGCTGAGGAGTGAGAGTTCTTGCGACCCAACACGGAACACCGAGACATCGTTCGAGCCGGCGTTGACGGCGAAGAGCAGCCGCCCGTCATCGCTCAGCGTGACCGCGCCCTGCGAGCCGAGACTGGCACCCGTGCCCGTGCCGCCCGTCCCGAAGCTGCCGGCCGGCGTGAGCGTGCCGTCGCCGGCGCGCGCGAACACGACCACCGCATTGCCGGTCACCTGATTGGAGATGGTGTAGACGGCACCCGATACGTTGTCGCCTTCGCGCTCCGCGACGCGCAGAAACGAACCCTGCGGCTCCGTGATGCCATCGCGATTTGGCTCGCATGCCGCAAAGGCCGCGGCTGCCAGCGCCAGTGCTGCGAGTTGCTTGATCATGACCTGAACCTCCCGAGAAAGAAGTGACGGTGAATGGCTCGGGAGAATGAACGCGCGCGCGCCGAAAAACGGAGGGGGGTTCGCGCCTTATGAGAGACTTCTCATACTGCTATCATTGTCGGGGCTCATCGGACTCGTCACCTGGCATCCGGGACAGCCGGGGGGAGGCGTCGAATGGGCCACGCTCCCGATCGGCGCGGCGCTTGCCCTCAACGCCGGGATGTTCGTGGAGCAGCTGCCGTGGGGCTGGGTCGTGAGCGAGGGCCGGGAGCGCCTCCCGCCTGGTCACGGGCCGCTGTCATCGGCGCTCGTCGGCCTCGCGGACGGCCGGCTCGTTTGGATCGATGGTGACGATGTTTCGAAGTGGCGCGGCCCCCGCGGCCCTGCGCGCTTCGCGTTTGAGTCGTATCCCGCCCTGCTCGCGGGCGACGGCCTGGTGCTCGACGGCGGCATCTCGGCGCAACTGACCATCTCAGACTCGACCGGTCATGCGAGAGTCTGGAAGGGATTGCGCAAGGTGCCGCTCGCGCTCGTGGCCCGCGCCAGGCGGAAGTAGACGCGATATCATTACACATGCGCCCTTTCCGTGCCGCAGCCTTCCTCTTCGTCCTCCCACTAGTCCAGGGCAACCCGAAACGCGATGACGGCCAGTGGACAATGCCGGCGCGGGACTACGCCGCGACGCGCTACAGCGGCCTGGCGCAAATCACGGCCCGCAACGTGCCGCGGCTGCGTCCGGTCTGGAGCTTTTCGACCGGCGTGCTCGGCGGACATGAGGGCCAACCACTCGTCGTCGGCAGCACGATGTACGTCGTCACGCCGTTCCCCGACGTGCTGTACGCCTTCGATCTCGCGAGCGAAGGCTATCCGCTCAAATGGAAGTATCGGCCCGACGTGAATCCAACGGCACTTGGGCTAGCGTGCTGCGATGCGATCAACCGCGGCGCCGTGTACGCCGCGGGCAAGATCATCTACAACCTGCTCGATGGGCACACGGTCGCGGTCGATGCCGTATCCGGAAAAGAGCTGTGGAAGACGCAGATCGGGGACATGAGCCAGGGCGAGACCACGCCGATGGCGCCGTTTGTCGCCGGCAATCGGGTGATCGTGGGACCGTCGGGCGGTGAATTCGGGATTTGGGGTTGGGTCAAGGGACTCGACCTCGCGAGCGGCAAGATTCTCTGGACGGCCCACAACATGGGCCCAGACTCATCGATGCTCGCGCGGCCCGGTCACGGCAGATACTCCGGCGAGGCCAACATCGGCGTGTCGAGCTGGGAGGGCGATTCGTGGCGCCGCGGCGGGGCACCGGTGTGGGGCTGGATTTCCTACGATCCCCAGCTCGATCTGATCTACTTCGGGACGGGCAACCCCGGCCCCTACAACACCGAGCAGCGGCCAGGCGAGAACAAGTGGACCAACAGCGTGCTGGCACGCCGGCCGAGGGACGGCGTCCTGGTGTGGGCGTATCAGTTCACACCGCACGACAGTTGGGACTTCGATTCCAACGCCGAGATGATCCTGGCCGACCTCATGGTAGGCGGGCGGATGCGCAAAGTGCTCGTCCACTTCGACAAGAACGGCTTCGCGTACACACTCGACCGTGTGACGGGTGAGCTGCTCGTGGCCGAGCCATTCGCGAACGTGAATTGGGCGAAAGGGATCAACAAGCGAACCGGTTTGCCGGTCGTCGATACCACCAAGACGACCGGCGCCTCGCGCGGCAACGTGCGCGGCATTTGCCCCAGTCTCGAAGGCGGAAAGAGTCCCGCGTCGCCGGCCGCGTATTCCCCGCGGACCGGCCTGTTCTATACCGCGACGAACAACCTCTGCATGAACTTCGAGGCCGCGCCCGTGACACGCATCGCCGCCACGCCGTACATCGGCGCGACCACGCCCTATGTCATCGGTCCGGGTGGCTACGGGGGTGCGTTCATCGCATGGGACGCCGCGCGCGGCCGCCCGGTGTGGAAGATCGAAGAGAAGTTCCCCGTGTGGAGCGGTAGCGTCGTCACCGCGGGCGACGTCGTCTTCTATGGGACCCTGGACGGCTGGTTCAAGGCCGCCGATGCGCGGTCTGGCAAAGTGTTGTGGAAGTTCAAAGTCGGCTCCGGCGTCGTCGGCGCGCCGATTTCGTTCCGCGGGCCCAACGGCAAGCAATACATCGCGGTGTACGCTGGGATAGGCGGTGACTGGTTCCTCCTGTCCGGCGACGTGCGATCCGACGATCCCGCGGACGTGCGCCCGCCGGCCGATTTCGCACCCGAGCTCGCGCGTCACACGAGTCAGGGAGGCATCGTCTGGATCTTCGGCCTGTGAACAGGTGCGTGGTGCGTGGTGCGTGGTGCGTAGGTGCCGCTGTTCTGCTTGCGGCGTGCGAGCGCTCCAACGCGGGTGGGGTGCCGGCGTCCGTGCGCTATCCCGATCACGTCGCCGCGGGTGGAAACCAACCGCCGGCTGGCGAGCTCAAGAATCCGCTGCCCGCCGATTCCACCAATGCAGCGGACGGCGCCAGGATCTTCAGCTCGATGAACTGCGACGGCTGCCACGGCGGCGGCGCGCTGGGATGGGTGGGGCCGAGCCTCGTCGATGGCCGGTGGCGCTACGGTGGCAGCGATGGCGCGCTGTTTCAGTCCATCTTTTACGGCCGCCCCCGCGGGATGCCGGCGTACGGCGGGATCCTCTCGCCCGGTGCTATCTGGAAGATTGTCAGCTATATACGCGCGCAACCCGTACCGGTGACGGTGCCCACAGAGTCATTCAAGTAAGGGAAAGCATTATGTTGGGACCCCGACGGTAGGGGCGCAGCATGCTGCGCCCCTCCATTTATTCATCGCGAGGTCCCTATGCGCGCGTTCCGCATCGTGGTCTGTTCCCTCATCGTCCTGGCTGTTTGTGGATGCGGCGGATCGCGCCGGCCGCTGCGCCAGCGCGTGCTGCTCCCGCCGACCTTGAATCTCGTCCCCTACCGTAACATCGGGCTGTTCGAGTTTTCGGTGGAGAATGCCAAGGGCACCCTGCACCAGTTCGCGACGCGTCGCTTCGAGGAGTACGTGCTCGCGGCGCAGACCGGCATCGAGGTACAGGAATTCAAGTCGGCGGATTCGAGCCGGATCTTCGCCTCAGGTGCCGACTCGAGCGGCGTCCCGGTCGCCTTCTTCGGCCATCTCAAGATCTCGAATGTGAAGCCGCACGGTGGACTCACGGCGGGCCTCGCACCCGTGGTCCGGGCGACCGTTACGGTCGATCTGTCGGTGTGGCTCGTGAATACGCGGACCGGCGGCGTCATGTGGCGGAGGAGCTCGGCGTCCACCGCAGAGGTCGGCGGGCTGTCGTTCATCGGCAGTACGCCGTCCTTCTCAGCGCAGGATCCGAACGACGCGTATGGACGACTGATCAATCAGCTGGTGTACAACGTGACATACGACGTGCGGTCGACGTGGGTGGACCAATAGGGCGGCGAACGGGCGGCGAATGATGCGGCGGCGAGGGGCGGCAAATGCAGGTGCCGCCCCTTTGCCGCCCTTCGCCGCCACTTTTAGTCAACAGCGAGACCTTCCTTAAACCGCGCCGCCCTTAGCACCAGCTCCTCATCCGAAATCCGCTGCCGGCCCAAGTGACGCAAGGCACTATCCAGCGTTACCCAAAGGCTGCGCCGATGCGGGTCGAGTTGTAGCGCTCGCGCCAGCGGCCCCAGCGCAGCGTCGTACGACCCGTTCGCCATGTAGAGCGCGGCGAGGTGCTCCATCTCGTCCACATCCCGAGGATTGTTGCGTAGGTGCTGCGTCAGTCCCTCGACGCGCGCGATGTTCACCTGGACCTCCGCCTGCGGGTCTGGAGCGGGTCCGAGCGCGACCGCCGGATTGCCCACGATCCAGCCCAAAGCGAGTCCCAGCGCGACGCTGACAGCTTTCCAGTTGATCATGGTCCCCTCCTTTCAGGGAGGGGAAAAGCACGAGGCGCGCCAGGCGATTTCAGCCTTGGCGCGCCTCGAGTTGTGTTACGGGGGACACTAGCTGGATGCGGGGGGCGTGTCCTCTTTACCACGGTCCTTTTTATTGAAGAACCAGAAGGCGGCCATGATCAGAGCGACGATCAAGCCGATCTTGACGACGAGAAAAACGAGGGGCAGCAGGAACGCCGCTGCAAGCTTCCAGACAACAATGCCGACGAGGCCGACGGCGGCCAACTGCATGACAGGCTTGAGCATCAGCGTAACTCGGTCGAAGGGGACCAGACCAATACGCACGGATTCGCAGAACGTGTCAAGCGCTGCCGGCGATCAGGCGAAGATCTGAGGGGACGGGGGGCTGGATGGTGGCGGCGGCCGCATACCCGCCAGCGCCCGGCCTGCATCCGACCAGCGCGAGCGCAGCCATTCAATGAGCCACAGCGGCAGCGAGCGCGTGCGCTCGAGCGGCTCCTGTCCGATCGTCGGCTTCAAACCCGAGAGCATCTCTCGCGCCAGCAGCTGCACCGCCGCCATGTCGTTGCGCGACGTCGCCGGCTTGCCCAGCGCGCCCGCGATGCCGGTGTCGGCCACGAGCACGCCTTCATCAGACAGCAGCACATTCTCCGGCTTCAGCTCACCATGCGCGACGTCGGCGTCATGTGCATGCGCGAGGCCGCTCAACACACCGCGCAGGATATCCACGGCGCGGGCGAGCGGGATCGGGCCGTTGTTACCGATCCAGGCGCGCAGGGTCGTGCCGGGAACGAAGGGACGCGTGTGGTAGACGAAGGATCCGGCGCGGCCCGCGCCGCGCGGCCGCACGAGATTGGGGTGGCGCAGCCGCTCCCCGATCAACAGGACGGCCCGCTCGAATTGCAGATCGTTGATGCCGAGCGACAGCGCGGCCGGCAGAACTTTGACGAGGAGCTCGGTACCGTCTTGCGATTGCGTCGCGACGAAGAGCCGGTATTCACCGACCGGCCGTACTTCGCGCTCAATCCGGTACAACGGGCCGAGCGCGGCCGCGAGGGCGGCGCGGAGTTCGGACATTGTCGCAAGTTAGCCCGCGTAAGCGGGATGGGAAGGGACTATTCGCCCGTTTCCCTTCTAATCCCAAGGTAGCGGGCATCAGCCCGCTGCCGTTCGGCAGACGAGCCAAAGATCTTCTCGCCGTCAAAGCGGCCGTTCTCGATGAATATCTCCGAAATCTTGGTGCCCGCCGTCACACTCCCCGCGACGAAGACGCCGGCAACCGACGTCTCCAGCGTGTTGGGGTCGATCTTGGGCCGTCCCGTTTCCGGGTCGAACGCGATGCCGATCCGTTTGAACAGCTCGAAATCCGGATGAAACCCGATCAGCGGATAGACTCGGGTTGCGGGGACGCGTTCTTCATTGCCGAGCGCGCCGCGCACCAGCACATCACGCGCCGTGATTTCCACCACCTGGCTGCCGAGACGCGCCTGGATTTCGCCGGCCTTGATGCGGTTTTCGAGATCGGGGCGCAGCCAATACTTCACGCTCTTCGGCCACGCCGGTCCGCGATAGACGATCGTGACGCGCGCGCCGGCGCGAAACAGCAGCAGCGCCGCCTCGACCGCGGAGTTCTTACCGCCGATGACGACGACGTCCTGGCCGTAAGACAAATGCGCTTCGTCGAAGTAGTGCCGCACGTGCGGCAGATCTTCGCCGGGAACGTTGAGTGTGTTGACATGATCGAAGTACCCCGTCGCCAGTACTAGTGTGTCGTACGAGATGGGCTCACGCCCCGATTGCGTCTCAACCTCATTTTTCCCTATCAGTTTGGTAAACGAGCGCACCCGCAGCCCTTCGGCCCGGGCCACGCCGCGATAGTACTTGAGCGCCTCTTCGCGCGTCGCCTTGGCGCCGGCGCAGACGAGCGGGTGATTGCCGATCTCGAGGCGCTCGGGGGTCGTGAAGAAGGTCATGTTGATGGGATAGCGCACGATCGAATTCGCCAGGGCACCCGCGTCGATCACGAGGGGGTCGATCCCACGGCGTTTGGCCGAGATGGCGCAGGCGAGGCCGATCGGCCCCGCGCCGGCGATGATGACGGCTTCGTGCTGCATGGCATCGCAAATCTAGTGGGGACCCGGTGACCCGGGGCTCCGCGTCGAGCCGCGAATGATGTCCACGCGCAGCTCCACCCAGCCATCTACCTGGCGATACGCGACGCGCAGGTCGTGCTTGCCCGCCGGGAGCGGCGCGTAGTCGACCTGGGACTCGTGCGGCGTCCAATCGTCGATCACCAGGACGCTGTCGATCCAGACGCGCACCGCGTCGTCGCTGATCGTCCTTAGCGAGTACGTTCCCTTCTCGAGCGTTACCGTGCCGCGCGCGTCGAGCGACCAGTTCGCCTGGGGCAGAAATGCATAGCTGCGTGGCGGGCGGTACCACATGAAATCGAGACGGGGCAGCACGCGGGTCGAGTCGGCCATGCGCACCGTCCAATCGATCCGCGGCTCGAACCGTCCATACGAGAAGCGCACACCGTGAGACTCGAGCGTCACCGCCCAGTCATCAGCTGAGTCGGCCCTCGGGATGACGGCGATGGTGTCGCCGATGTCGCCGAAGGTCCGCGATAGCCCCGCGCCGCGCTCCGACACCACGAGCCACCGTCCGTGCGGACCGAGAGTCACAAGCTTGAGCGCGTTGGCACGCGTCGAATCGCCGGCAGGGGGCCAGAGTTTGGGGGTGCTGTAGTCGTACGGTCCCCACTCGTCGACGATGATCGAGGCGCGATCACGCCCGGAGAGGTCGGACGCGGGAAACGTCATGGAGTCGCTGCTGAGACGGGTTATGACCGACGGGCGAGGTTGGTGGGGGGTGGCAGAGGTGGTATCCAGGCCTGTCGTGTTGCGCACATTCAGTCTCGTGCGGTTGCCCACGAATTCGTTGCCCACGATGCGATAGTCTCGGCTCCGGGTGTCGTGGTGCTTCGGATACCCCCAGTCGGACGGCTCGATGGAATCCGCCCACAACCTGATCGCCGTGGAGTCCTGATCGAACCGATTCCCGGTAATCATGTTGTCCCGGCCGTGCTCGATGGCGATTCCCGTGCGGTTGCCCTTGAAGTCGTTGTCGCTGATCTCCGTTTCGAAGCTGTAACCACCCCACACGCCGTACTCGCTGCCCCAGGCACGGTTCGCCACGACGCGGTTGCGGCTGAACGTGATCTCGACGCCATTCGCCGTGGCGTAGCTGACGTCGTTGCCGTAAAAGAGATTGTCGTTCGCCCCGCCGCTGCCCGAATCCATCGTGGTCTGACCGGCCCACAGGAAGACGCCGTCGCCGCCGTGCGTCAGGGAGTTGTAGGCGACGATGTTGCGACAGCTCTGCTCGAACAGCAGCAGGTCGGCCGAATCCTGTCCGCGCGAATAGACGCGATGGCTGTAGCCGCGGACGTTGTAGTCAAGTCGGTTGTGGACGATCGTGTTGTCGGAAGACCGATACAGTCCGATTCCGAGACCTGAGTTGAACGAGAAGTTGTTGTCGTGGATCATCGCGCCATGGGAGCGCACCAGCAGCACCCCATTCATGCCACGAAGTGCGACGTTGCCACGCAGCTCCGCGCTGTCCGCCTCTTCCAGATAGATCGCCGCGCCGAAGCGCAGCCATTCCCGATTCTCGTTGTGATGAAACGACAGCCAGTCGACCAGGCTCTCGTGCTCGCGCAGGCTGAAGAGCCGCGGCTTCCAGTTGTCGCTCACGTCGTTCCCCGCGAGCACGAGCCGACGGGTCCGGCGCGCGAGAATCCCCACCTTGTAGCCGCGGATTCGCGCGTTCTCAACCCGCACCGCGTTGCCCCCCTCGATCACGATCGCGGTGTCTGTCGCGAGGTCGGGCGCGCTATCAGGGCTGATGCCTTCGAGCACCGCGCCGCGGAAATCGACGGTGATGTTGTCGCCGCGGATGACGATCGGCGGGCCCCCCTGGGAGAACTGGTACGTCTTCGGGGCGACCATGACCGAGCGGGTGATGACCATCCCGGGCTGGAGCTCGACGACCCGTGGCCCTTGCGCAAGCACCAGTGCCAGCAGCAGCATGATGCCAACTTATGCACGGGAACGAACTTCCGCTCATCACCGCCCTGCCGTTTGTCGCGCTGCTCCTCGTGATCGCGCTCGCGCCGCTCGCCGTCCCGGGATGGTGGCATCACAACCGCAACAAGGCGCTCGTATCCCTGGTGATCTCGGCCCCGATTCTCCTGTACCTTGGCCGCACCGCTCCCGAGCTGTTGAACGAAAAACTCCACGAGTACCTGAGCTTCATCGTCGTCATCGCCGCACTCTATGTGATCGCGGGGGGCATTCACGTCGAGGGGTCCCTCGCCGGGACACCGCTCGTGAATACGGGAGTGCTGGGGCTGGGCGCCGTGCTCGCGAACCTGCTCGGCACGACGGGCGCGTCGGTCCTCCTCATCCGGCCCCTGCTCCGCGCCAACAAGCGTCGCAAGCGCGTCGCCCATGTCGTCATCTTCTTCATCTTTATCGTCGCGAACTGCGCCGGCCTGCTCACCCCCATCGGCGACCCGCCGCTGCTGCTCGGCTACCTGAAGGGCGTGCCGTTCGACTGGACGCTCAGGCTCTGGCCGCAATGGCTCATGGTCAACGGCATGCTGCTCGTGGTCTTTAATGTCTGGGACCGATGGGCGCTGCAGGGGGACGAGCAGGAGCTGCAGACTCACGAGCCGCTGCGCATCAGGGGCGGTCTCGAGATGCTGGTCTTGCTCGGAATTATCGCGACGATCCTGCTGGCCGGTAGCTCGCTCATCATCCTCGGGCTCGCGGTGCTGGGCTACTTCGCCGGTTCGGGCGATCGGCGCACGAGGAACGCCTTCACCTTTGGCCCCATCATCGAAGTGGCCGTGCTGTTCGCGGCGATTTTCGCGACGATGGCCCCGGTCCTCGAAATGCTGAACGCCTGGGCACAGCGGCCCGACTTCGGATTAACGAGGCCCGCGCATTTTTTCTGGGCGTCCGGAGCACTGTCGAGCGTGCTCGACAATGCGCCGACCTATCTCGCGTTCGTCGCCAGCGCCGCCGGTCTGCAGGGCGTCGCGCCGCACGGGGCCTACATCGGCGCGATGGCGCTGAACCCCGAGGCGGCGAAACTCCTCGCGGCGATTTCGACGGGGGCCGTCTTCATGGGAGCGAACACCTACATCGGGAACGCGCCGAACTTCATGGTCAAAGCGATAGCCGAAGAGAACGGGGTGAAGATGCCGTCGTTCTTCGGCTATTTGGGTTACAGCATGGGGATTTTGGTGCCGCTGTATGTCGCTATCTCATTGATCTTCTTCCACACGTAATCCGTCCAACGCGCGCATACGGGCCGCGGTGGCGATGCGCGTCGTTTCCTCGATCAACGTGTCCCAATGCCGAGGCCCAATGCGGGATCGCACACGCTGCTGTACGCGCTCCCAGCGTGGGAGGGCGCGCTGCAGTTGTCGTTTGCCCGCCGGCAGGATGGTCCACAACCGCTCGCGGCGGTCGGCACCGGGCCTGCTGCGGACCCAACCCCGCTGCGCGAGCGGCGCCAGCGTTCGGGTGAGTGTGGTACTGTCGATCGCCAGGAACTCACCGAGCGCGCGCTGCGTCAGGGGCGGGTCCTCGTGTCGCGCGAGCACCTGGAGCAAGGTGAGCTGCTGCGCCCCGACCCCGGTTGTCCCGAGGGCTCGATCGTAGAGTCGAGTCATGGCGCGCGCGGCGCGACGCAGGCTCGCGCACGCGCACACCAGATCCGGAAGAATGTCAGCGCGCATTGATCCGGCGGAACAGGACAATGTGGCTGGCGGCCAGCACCGGTACAAAGAAGAGCGGCACCAAAATCAGTGGCAGCCGCACGAGTGGCTCGACCCCGGGCACGAGTGCCTGTCGGGACACCCAGGCCGCGGTGCTCACCGCGACCGCGAGATCGAGCAGGCCGAACAGGTTCCAGAGGTTGAAGGCCAGTTTTGGGCGTGCCGGCGACTGGGCGAACGCGACGAATCCCAGGGCGATCACGGCGGCCAGGATGTCCCCCCAACCTGCGCGCTGCGCGAACATCGGCGCGAGCACGCCACGCGCACCCAGCCACAGAGAGACCACGCCCACCAACCGAACACCGTGCAATCCAACCAGGACGCGCCACGGCATGGCGTCGACCCAGGCGCGCACCGAGCGAGATGCCGTGGTGACGATGGTCGCTGCCGCGACCAACGCCAGGATGATCAGCTGAGGCCCCGGAAATGCAAGGCGCGCGAGAACACCCGTCGCACCGACGGCGATGGCGGCGGTGAGCCAGAGGACTAGGGCGATCGGGACGGTGCGGGGCGTCGGGAGCACGGCGGTGGTCATGGGGTGTCCTTGATGAGAAAAAGGAATATAGATGTATATACATCTACTGCGTTTAGAAGACAACAAACCCCGGGGGAAGGTTCCCCGGGGTTTGTCCGTATTGTAGTATGATAGACTCGTGTCTCTGACCCCCTTCGCCCAGCAACGCCGCGCGATTGAAGCGCCGCGCGGGCCTGTACTCGTCGTCGCCGGACCCGGAGCGGGCAAGACCTACTGCCTCATCTCCCGCATCCAGCATCTCATCGCGGGCGGTATCAGCCCGCAACGGATCTGCGCCGTCACCTTCACGAACCGCGCCGCCGAGGAGATTGCCCGCCGCAATACGCACGACGTGTGGCGAGGGACCATTCACGCCTTCTGCCTGGCGTTGCTGCGCGAGTTCGCGGGGGACGCCGGCTTGAAACGCGGCTTTGGTGTGGCCGACGACCCGTACCAGAAAGTGATTCTCAGCCGCCTGAACGTGCCGCTCGATCGCCGCGGCCAGCTGCTGACGTTGTTCAGCCGGCACCGCTTCCAGGGTTACCGCCTGACCGACGGCGACGCGCGTCTGTTTCGCGAGTACGTCTCCTGGCTCCGGGCGCGCAACATGGTGGACTTCGACGAGTTGATCACCAAGGCGGAGCCACTCGCAGGACGGATCGCAGACCGGTGGGATTATTTGCTGGTCGATGAGTTTCAGGACGTGAACGCGGTGCAGTACGATTTACTGAAGCGCCTGGCCGAGCCGCACGGCAACTTCTTTGCGGTGGGCGACGACGAGCAGTCGATCTTCGCATGGACGGGCGCCGACCCGATGGTGCTCGAGCGGTTTCGGCGCGACTACGACGTCGAGCCGATCATCCTCGACAAGAATCGGCGCTGCTCGCGCCAGATCTTCGAGACCGCACGGCGCGTGCTGGCGCAGAATCCGCAAATCTTCCAGAAACAGCTGACGGCCGACAAGGAGTCGCCCTACGGCGTGGTCGCACACGCGTTTCGCGACGAGCACGAAGAGGCGACGTGGCTGCTCGACGACGTGCGCGCGGACCGCACCAGCGCCGGCTTGTCATGGGGCGACTACGCGATCCTGTACCGCAAACACCGTCTGGGCGAGCACATCGAAGGCCGGCTGCTGCGGGCCGGCATCCCGTGCCGCCTCGCGCGCGGCCGCTCCCTGATCGAGGACGAGGTCATCGGCTACGTGATCGCCGCGCTCCGCGTCGTGCGGAATCCCGACGATGCGGCGGCGATGCACACCTTTGCCAGATGCGTCCTCTCGGAGCACTTCCTCCAGGAGGTCGAGGCGGCGCTCAGCGAGCACAGCGACTTCCTCGTCTCCGCCCGCGCGCTCGCCGACCGCCGGCCGGCCAAGGATCCCGACACGCGCAAGCTGTGGCGCCTGATCTATCAGCTCGAGAATCTGCGCGCGCTGCCGCGGTCGCACGGCACATTGCCCGCCGTCATCGAAGAGATCCTCTCGCAGACGGTTGGTCCGTATCGCAACAAGCTCGAGGAGCGGCACGACGAGTTGACCGATCCTGCCGCGTTGGCGGACGCCGTGGAGCTCGCGGGCAGACTGGGAAGCGCCACGGCGATCTCATTCGCCCCACGGGGCGGCGTTGAGATCGCCTTGCGAGGGATGGTGGCGGCCGCGGGGTTCCGGAACCTGCCCTCGGCTCCCTCGGGGACGGTCATCGACGCTGATGCGCTGACCGTCTTCAAGGCCCTCCAACTGCTCGATGCGGAAAAGCTCGACACCACGCTCGATCGCTACGTCACGTTTGACTTCGAGACGACGGACAACGACGCCGCGACGTGTGGAGTCGTGGAGATCGGTGCCGCACGCGTGGTGAACGGCGAAATCGTGGACCGGTTTCAGTCGCTGGTGAATCCGTACAAGCCGATCTCCCCCAAGGCCACGGCCGTGCACGGCTACACCGATGCCGACGTCGCCGGCGCCCCGCCGTTTCACGAAGTCTTCCCGCAGTTCCGCGCCTTTGTCGGCGACGATGTTCTCATCGCCCACAATGGCATGAAGTTCGACGTCCCCGTGCTGCGTCGTCTTGCCGCAGGGCGCGACGGCGTCGAGACGCTCACCTTCTACGACACATTCCCGCTGGTGCGCTCGCTGTCGCAGGACAGTCCCAAGCAGGAAGACATCGCCCACCGCTTCGGCATCGACTGCGGCCGGGCCCATCACGCGCTCGACGACGCGATCACGCTGGCCCAAGTGTACCGCGAGCTGCAGAAGCTCCGCACGGTGCGGGCACGGAAAGCGCTGTTGCCGAATGTGCTCGACTATCTGGGGCTCGCACTGGCGCTGGAGCAAGGAGCACGGAGCAAAGAGCAGGAGTTGCTCTTCACCATCGGTCGCTACCGCACACTGGGGCGCTACAGCGACGCGCTGGAGTTCTACGCGGCGTCACGAACCGACAATACTCCCACACTCGACGAGGTCATAGCGCGCCTGGGCGGCCGCGGACTGATGACAAAGCTGCGGTCGCAGCGCGATCCCTCGCAGCGGTATGCCACCGCCGTCGCCCGGCTCAACGCGCTCGTGAGTGAAGGAACACTGGACGAATCGATCGATCTCTTGCTCGAACGCGTGGCGCTCTCGACGTCCGAAGGCGTCGAGCTGGCGGCCGATCGCGTCAACCTGCTGACGCTGCACTCGACCAAAGGTCTCGAGTTCTCGCGGGTCTACATCCTCGGCGTCGAGGATCACGAACTCCTCGGGTATCAGCCGACGACTGATGAAATGGAGGAAGCGCGGCGCCTCCTCTATGTCGGCATGACGCGCGCGTGTGATCGGCTCGTGCTCACCCGCGTCGCGCGCCGCTTTGGGCGCGACGCAGGTGGCTCGACCTTCCTCGACGAGATGAGACTAGGGACGCGCGACCTGCGGGATCCGAATCTCCGCCCTGCTCTGCTTTGAGAGCGCCGTGTCGGCGCCGATCTCGGGCCCATAGACGCGCCGCAGCGCCGCTAGATACTGGCCCTGCAGCCCCGCCAGCGTCTTGTGCTCCTCGCTCACCGCGGCGCGGAGCTCGGGCCGCGTGAGGAAATCGAACAGCACCGCCGCTTCGATTTGGGCATCGAGCAGGAACCCCTTGTGCCCGATGTCGGCGAAGGTGTCGTCGCGCATGCCGTAGGTGTGATTGGCAAACGCCGAGCTGCGCACCGTGATCCCCACGCCGGGAATCTCGCGACTCATCCACCCGGTCTCCTCGTACCCGGCCGGCCTGCCCTTCTCTTCCTGGATGCCCGGCGCGCCGAGCTTCTTGGCGTACGCGAACCACAGCTCCTCGAGCGTCGAGACGGTGACGCCGTCGCGATACTCGCCGTAGCGCGTGATGGCGACTTCGGTTTCGGTCATCTGCGCGGCGCCCTTGGCGGCGTCGTCCATCATGCGCGCGATGTGCTCGAGGTACACCTCATCCGGAAAGCGAATGAAATAGTCCACGACGGTGTGGTCGGGCACGACGTTCGGTGCGATCCCGCCCTCGGGGATGACGCCCTGGACGCGGTGGTCGGAGCGCCACGTGGACCGCAGGTGGTCGACCGCCGAGTAGAACTGCACCGCCGCTTCGAGCGCGTTGCGGCCGTTCCAGGCGGTGAGCTGATGCGCCGGGCGGCCGGTGAAGGTGTACTTCACGGCGTCGATGTTGAGACAGCAGACGCCGAAGCCGGGCCGATCGCGGCGCGTCTCGACCGTGGAATGACTGCGAACCAGGATGTCCGCGCCCTTGAAGCTGCCGGCCTGGTACATGATGGCTTTGGCGGGCGGATCGACTTCCTCGGCGGGAGTGCCGTACACGATCACGCGCCCGGGCACGCGCGCCTGGGTCATGTACTCGATCAGCGCGCGCGCCGCCGCGAACGCGACGGGACTCTGCGCGTTGTGCTGATCGCCGTGAAAGTCGCCCTGCGTCCCGCGCAGCGCGTCGTACTCGGCGATGAGGCCGAGCGTCGGACCTCGCGCGCCCGCGGGCGACTCCCACCTGGCGACGAACGCGGTGGGCATGCCGGCGACGCCGGTGTCCACGCGGAAGCCGTAACTCCGGAGCAGCGCCGTGAGCGTGTCGACCGCCTGGAACTCGTGCCAGCCGACTTCCGGGTGATGTCCGATCCAATCCGATAGTCCCTGCATCTCGCCGGTCCAGACGCTCGCGACCCGCGCCAGCACGCGATCGCGCGCCGGATCGTTGCGGGTGACGAGCCGCTGCGCGCTTTCGGTCGGCTTGAGCTGGGCCTCGATCGAGTCGATCTCGCGGAGAATACCGGCCGCGGCTTCGCGTTCGATGTCGGTCGATTGCGTGACGAGTGCCAAAGCGAGTAAGAGCGGGGTCATTGTACCATCCCGAAGCGTTTGTTTTGAGCGGTCATCTTGAGGAAGTAGCGCAGCCGCTGCTCAAAGACTTCGCGCCTGTGACGCGCGGCGTCAATCCACCCTACGCGAATCCGTTTATACGACGACGGGAACTTCTGGAAATTCTTCCAGGTGGTGGGGTCGGCTTTTAGACGCTCGAGGATATCGGTGGGAAGTGTGGTCCGGCCCTTGCCCGTATGCTCGATGGCCGCCAGCCCCGCCTTCGTCATGCGGCCGGCCTTGATCATCCGGCGCACTCGCTCTCGGTTCATGTCGGAGAGCGTGCTCGTCTTCCGCCGGGGCGAGAAGCGCTGCGCGTATTTCTTTTCGTCGATCGGCTTGAGAATCCCGTCGATCCAGCCGTAGCAGAGTGCTTCGTCCACCGCGTCATTGTAGGGGATGCGGGGTTTGCCGCTCGCCTTCTTATAGTAGATCAGCCAGATCTCTGCCGCCGCTGTGTGGTGCTTGGCCAGCCAGCTGCGCCACTCTGTGCGATTCTTGGCGTACAACGTTTTGCCGACCTTCACTGTGTGACCTTGATCTTCAACGGAACCACGGTCGTTCCCCACTGCAACCGCAGCATCGCGGAATCAGCATCCACGAGCGGGAAGTAGTACGTGAGAGTCTCGAAGTGCGGCCCGGTCTCGCTAGCCACGCTCACGCGCAGCGCATCTTGGGACTCGCCAGGATAATTCGTGTGCCAGCCGCCGATGCCCTTATTGAAGATCACGGTCCAGGGCTTGGGCGGTTCTTCCGGAATGGTCCACAGCGAGTAGCGTCCTGCTGCGAGCCTGTGGCCCTCGATCATCACGTCGTTACTGAACGAGATGGTCGAGACCGAGTCCGCACCGGGATGCCACATGCGGTCCCAGTGTACGAGGGTGCCGAAGAGCTCGCGGCCCCGCGCGACGGGCCGATTGTACGAGATTACAATGTCGGTATGACCGACCCGTTGAGTAACGGAACCGTGTTGACTCCGCGGGACTTGTAGTAGGGACAGCAGCAACCAGAACATACGCCCTCCCTCTGGAGAATCTATGGCTCAGACGGTTTTGGTCACGGGTGCCTCGTCAGGCATCGGTCAGGCGATCGCGCAGCTGCTCACCGCGCGCGGGTTCACCGTCTACGGCACGTCTCGGAAACCTACCGGCTCGCTCATCCCGCTCGACGTGCGGTCCGATGAGTCGGTGCGCGCCTGCGTGAATCGTGTAGGAAAGATCGACGTGCTCGTCAACAATGCCGGCTACTCCCTGATGGGATCGGCCGAGGAGACCAGTGTCGATGAGGCAAAAGCCCAGCTCGAGACCAATTTCTTCGGCGTGGTGCGGATGGTGAAGGCCGTACTGCCGGCGATGCGTCAAGCGCGCGCGGGCAAGATCATCACGATCGGCTCGCTCGCCGGGATCACCGCGATCCCCTTTGGCGCGTTCTACACCGCCAGCAAGTTCGCGCTCGAGGGCTACACCGAGGCGCTGTGGCACGAGCTGCGGCCTTTCGGCATCCACGTCACGCTGATCGAGCCCGGCTTCATCGCGACGGCGATCGGCGAGAGCACGCAGATCGCGGCAGCGCCGCTCGCGGCGTACAACGGGGTCCGCCAGCGCGCCACCGCCGCACTCGACCAACATGTCAAAGACGGCATCTCACCCGACGTCGTTGCCAAGCGCGTGCTGCGCGTCATCCAGAGCCGCTCCCCATCTCTGCGCTACCCGGTCGGGACGGATGCCGCCTGGTTCCCGCGCCTGAAGAGTGTGTTGCCATGGCCGCTATTTGCTGTCGGAGTCCGGCGTACTTTCGCCGTGTAGGTGCCGGACGGTTTCGATCGTGTCCGCGTCCTCGGGTTTCTTGTCGTCGCGATAGCGGATCACCCGCGCAAATCGGAGGGCCAGGCCGCCAGGATAATGCGGGCTGTCCTGCAGGCCGTTGAACGCGATTTCGACGACGAGCTCAGGCCGCACGTACACCGTGATCCCTTCGCGGTGCGTTTCGATTTCCTGCAGTCGCTTGGTTTGCCAGTCGAGTAGCTCGTCGGTCATGCCCTTGAATGTCTTGCCGAGCATGACGAACCCACCGTGGGGATCGCGCGCGCCCAGGTGCAGGTTCGAGAGTTTGCCGTGCCGGCGGCCGTGGCCCCACTCGGCGGCCAGCACGACGAGGTCGAGCGTGTTCGCGCGTTTGATCTTTATCCAGTTTGATCCTCTTCTCCCAGCCTCATAAGCCCCGCCAAGAGCTTTCGCCATCAGGCCTTCCTGACCCGCGGCGATTGCGGCGTCGAAGAAGTCCTGCGCGGCTTGCGCGTCTCCGGTGATGATGCGCGGCGGACGGTGTTTTTCAGGCAGCAATTTGCTGCGCGCGGAGTACGGCTGATCCAATAGGGACGTTCCGTCGAGGTACAGGATGTCGAAAAAGAACGGGACGGCGCCGCCGAGACCTTTCATCGTGTCCTGAAAGCGGACCGGTCGCTTGTCGGCCGTCAAAACGACGGCTTCACCATCCAGTATCACGGCGGACATATCCATAATTGTCGATATGTCGACGACGGTGGGGAGCTCCGCGGTGATGTCATTCAGCGTGCGCGAGTAAACGCGCACCTTGTCCGCGTTTTTGTGCACCTGAATCCGAATGCCATCGAGCTTGTACTCGAACGACGCCGGACCGAGCTCCGCAAGCGCCTCTTGCACATCCGTGGCCGTCTTCGCCAGCATCGGCTTGACGGGGCGAAAGAGCTCGACCGCGAAGCTCTTCAGATCACCCTTGGCGACGGCGCCGAGGTTGCCGGCCAGCATCATGGCGCGCCGCACGTCGCTCGCGGGAAGCTCGCGCGCCTTGGCGAGCGCTTCGACCATGATCCCCTCGAGCGCACCCTGGCGCAGCTCACCGGTCAGCAAGCGAACGAGAAAGTCTTGCTCGTCGCCGGTCGCTTGTGAGAACAGCTCACCCAGAAAACGCTGCTTGTTGGCAGCAGAGCCTTTCCCACTCGTGTTTGCGATAGCCTCGAGTGTCTTGTCGACGTCGAGAAGTTGTAGGCGTGCCGACGTGCCGACGTGCGTCTTGGCCTTCTGCAGCGTCGCCCACCCCACACCGATCTTCGACTGACGGATGGTGCCCGAGAGATACGCGATCGCAAGCTCGATCTCGTCAGACGAGGCGTGTTTCAGGAGATCGGCGAGCAACTGGATCTTGGCGAGCCGGCCGGATGTCGCGGCGACGTGATTGGAGGTCGTGACGAGGGCGTTCAGGCGCACCCGAAAAACTAGTTTGTGCTCAGCCCCGCGCGAAAGTTCGCTTTTCGACGTCCGCTCGACTAGCTTGCGCGATGCCTACCAGAGTTCACAATTAGCAGCAATCGCGCTGCGGCACGGAGCCCCCTCGTCGTCGATCGCGGGCCGGCACGTTGCCCCGCCTGTCACCACTATCTCGAATTCCGCACCGATCGACTGGGCCGCATGGTGGAGTACTGCCCCTGCGGCCATCGCACGTTTGTGGAGCGGCGCAGCGGCAGTCGCGAAGTGCCCAAGGAGCCGACCGAGTGAGTAAAGAAGAGGCGTTGGAAATCGAGGGCACGGTGGCGGAGCTCCTCCGCAACTCCACGTTTCGCGTGACGCTGGTCAATGGGCATTCCGTCCTGGCGACCATCGCGGGCAAGATGCGGAAGTTTCGGATCCGGGTGCTGGCGGGAGACCGAGTGACGCTCGCCCTGTCGCCCTACGATTTGACGAGAGGCAGGATCGTTTACCGTCACAAGTAGTACAATGCCAAAAACCAGCGCTGGACTTTTACTCTACCGCGATCACAACGGGGTGCTCGAGGTTTTCCTCGTGCATCCCGGTGGACCGTTCTGGGTCCACAAAGATGCAGGAGCCTGGTCGATCCCGAAGGGCGAGTTCACGTCCGGCGAGGATCCGCTGGACGCCGCGCGTCGTGAGTTCACCGAAGAGACCAGCCTGACCGCCACGGGAGATTTCGTGCCGCTGAAGCCGCTCAAGCAACCCAGCGGCAAGGTCGTGCACGCGTGGGCCGTGAAGGGCGATGCCGATCCGGCGCGCGTTCGCAGCAACAGCTTCGTGTTCAAGGGTCGCGAGTATCCTGAGGTCGATCGCGCGGCGTGGTTCGGTCTCGCGGAGGCTCGAACGAAGATTCTGCGCGGCCAGCTGGGATTTCTCGCCGAGCTGGAGAGGCTAGGCGCCTAGCTCCATCAGCGCGCCCTCGTGCTCGAGCAGCCACCGTTTCGTGTCCAACCCGCCACCAAAGCCCGTCAGCTCGCCCTTGGCACCCACCACGCGATGGCAGGGGACGATGATCGGAATCGGGTTCTTGCCGTTGGCAAGGCCGACGGCGCGCGTGGCGTGTTTGTCGCCGAGCAGTTTGGCGAGCGCGCCGTAGGTCGTGGTCGTGCCGTAGGGAATCTGGCGCAGGGCGTTCCACACGCGGTGTTCGAACGCGGAGCCGAGCGCTTCGAGCGGGAGCTCGAACGTGGTGCGCGTGCCCGCGAAGTATTCCTCGAGCTGCTGGCGCGCGCGC
>DASWDA010000086.1:0-4732 GCA_036395695.1 Gemmatimonadales bacterium | reverse complement strand
ATCGTCCTCAAGGACGAGCGCAAGGGCAGCACGAAAGAAGAGACGTTCTTCTACAAGGGCGGTCTCGCGGAATTCGTGAAATGGATCGTCGGCAACCGCCGTGCCCTGCATCCCAAGGCGATCACGTTCGAAGCCTCGCGCGAAGACGTCGAGGTCGAGGGCGCCGTCCAGTACGACGATCAGTACAGCGAGAACACCTTCACCTTCGTGAACAACATCAACACGCACGAAGGCGGCACACATCTCACCGGCTTCAAGTCGGCCCTGACCCGCACCATCAACGAGTGGGCGAAGCAGGACGGCGCCTTGAAGAAGGAAGACTTCACACTGTCCGGCGACGACGTCCGCGAGGGGCTGAACTGCGTCCTCAGTGTCAAAGTCAAAAACCCGCAGTTCGAGGGTCAGACCAAGACCAAGCTCGGCAACTCCGAAGTCGAAGGCATCGTCAAGACGGTCGTCAACGAAGCGCTGGGCGCCTTCTTCGACAAGAACCCGAGCGTCGCGCGATCAATCATCGCCAAGGCGGTGAGCGCGGCCCGGGCCCGCGAGGCGGCCCGCAAGGCGCGCGAGCTGGTGCGCAAGAAGAGCGGCCTCGACGCCGGCCTCCTGCCCGGCAAGCTCGCCGACTGCTCGCTCACCGACCCCAAGCTGTGCGAGATCTATCTCGTCGAAGGCGACTCCGCGGGCGGATCGGCAAAGATGGGGCGCGACCGCAGTTATCAGGCGATCCTGCCGCTGCGCGGCAAGATCCTGAACGTGCAGAAGGCGCGCATCGACAAGATTCTGTCCAACGAAGAAATCCGGACGATGATCACCGCGATCGGCACGGGCGTGGGCGAGGACTTCAAGGTGGACGAAGCGCGCTACCACAAGATCATCATCATGACGGACGCGGACGTGGACGGGGCGCACATCCGCACGCTGCTGCTCACCTTCTTCTATAAGGAGATGAAGCAGCTGATCGACGTCGGATACATCTACATTGCGCAGCCGCCACTCTACCGCGTCTCGAAGGGCAAAGAAGAGTTCTACGCCTACGACGAAAAGGAGCGCGATACCTACGTGAAGCGGCTGACTAACGGGGCGGAGAGCAAGTCGACGGTCAATGTCAGCCGCTATAAGGGCCTCGGCGAGATGAACCCCGACCAGCTGCGGGACACGACGATGGATCCCGCCAAGCGCACCTTGCTCAAGGTGACGATGGAAGACGCCCTCGAGGCGTCGCAGCTGTTCGAGACGCTGATGGGCGACGAGGTCGAGCCGCGCCGCAGGTTCATCGAGGAAAACGCGAAGTTCGTGAAGAACCTCGATGTCTGATGGCGGTCATCGGGGTCAGCGCCGTTGTGCTCATCATCCTGGCGTGGTTCCTCTGGCCCGCCAGGGACGCCCCGCCGGCGCCGCGCGATCGGCCTGACGTAGACGAAACGGAGCTGGAAGCCGCGGAGCGGGACGTGCAGGAGGCGGCCGACGAAGAAACCGTGCGGGACTGGGGACCGGGGACCGGCCAGAAGCCCCTGCCCTAAAGGAGATTCCTGTGGCCGCGTTCGAGCTGCGACCCCTGAAGACCGGCGAGATCCTGGACGGTGCCATCACCCTGATGCGCCGGCAATTCGGCGTGCTCTTCGGGATCGCCGTCGTGTGTGAGGGCCTGCCCGCAGTGTTGGATATCTACATCGACCTGACGGGTGGGAGCACTGCCCAACCGGGGCTGGCTTTGCTCGAGCGCCTGCTGAGCCTGTTCGGCACGATGCTCGTCACCGGCGCGACGGTGAGTGCGGTGTCCGAGGCCTATCTGGGTCGCACGCCGAGACTGGGCGATTCGCTGCGCTACGGCCTGAGCAAGCTGAACTTCATTTTCAGCGCGAGCATCGTGAGTGGCTTTCTCGCGGTGCTTGCGACGATCGCGCTGGTAATCCCCGGCATCGTCGTATTCTGCGGGTATTCCGTGGTCGCCCAGGTCGCCGCCCTCGAGCCCCTGAAATCGGGCACGGGTGCACTCCGGCGTTCGTGGATGCTGACCAAAGGGTTCAAAGCGAAGGCGTTCCTGTTGTGGATCGTGGCCATCGTCCTCATCGTGGCGCTGGCGCTCGCCGGGGGCCTCGTGGGGGGGCTGGCCGCGGCCGTGAGCCCCGCCTTGGAACCCGTCTCGACCGTCTTGCTCGCGCTCCTGTTACTGCTTTACTATCCGCTCTTGACCTGCGTGTTCACGCTCTTTTACTACGACCTGCGCGTGCGCAAAGAAGCGTTCGACCTCGAGATGTTGGCGGAACAGTTGGGCGGGGCGCCGGCGGCCTAAGGGAGTTCCTCCACGCCGGCGCGCGTGACGCGGTGCGACACCAGTCGCAACGGTTTTTGCGTCAGCTTGTCGCCAATCACGATCGCCTGCGCGAGCGCCTCAAAGCCGGTCCGAATACCGTCGGGATCCTTGGCGAATACCGAAGCAATCGGCTCACCCTCCAACACCTTGTCTCCGGGCTTCACCGTGATCACGAACCCCACGGTCGGGTCGATGATGTCCTCGACCGTGCGGCGCCCTCCGCCCAGCGCGATGATCGCCCGGCCGATCGTACGCGGTTCGACGCGCTGCACGACGCCGGTGCGCGGCGCGAGGTAGACTTCCACCGCCTGCGCCTGCGGCAACACGGACGGATCTTCGAGGGTCTTGGGGTTGCCGCCCTGCGCCTCGATGATCTGCTCGAACTTTTCGGCCGCGAGGCCCGATTCGATCGCCGTCTCCAGTTTCTTGCGCGCCTTCTTGGTGTTCTTCTCGATCCCGCCCTGGATCAGCATCTCGACGCCGAGCGCGTAGGTCACCTCGAGCAGATCGGGCGGGCCTTCGCCGCGCAGCGCGAGAATCGCCTCTTCAGTTTCGAGCACATTGCCGCACGCGCGGCCCAGCGGCCGGTCCATCGCGGTGATCAACGCGATTGTCGGACACCCACGGTCCTCCCCCAGCGCGATCATGGTCTTGGCGAGCTCGAGCCCACGCTCGACCTCCGGAAGGAACGCCCCGCTGCCGTTCTTCACGTCGAGCACGAGGCCGTTCAGTCCTTCGGCGAGCTTCTTGGACATGATGCTCGCCGAGATCAACGGAATCGACTCGACGGTGGCCGTGACGTCGCGCAGCGCGTACAGCTTACGGTCGGCCGGCGCGATCTCGGCGGTTTGCCCGATCAGCGCGCAGCCGAGCTTCTGCACCTGCGCCTTCGCTTCGGCGAGCGAGAGGTTGGTGCGGAATCCCGGGATCGCTTCGAGCTTGTCGAGCGTGCCGCCCGTGTGGCCGAGGCCGCGCCCCGACATCATCGGCACGGCGACGCCGCAGGCCGCGACGAGCGGGCCGAGCACGAGGGAGACTTTGTCACCCACGCCGCCGGTGGAATGCTTGTCGATGCGTGGCGTGGACCAGCCGTCGAACGAGAGGCGATCGCCGGACGCGAGCATCGCGTCGGTGAGCGCGGCCAGTTCCTGGCGCTCGAGCCCGCGCATGAACACCGCCATCAGCAGCGCGGCGATCTGATAGTCGGGGATGCGCCCGGCCGTGTACTCGGCGACGAGTGCCGACCACTCTTCCGGACTGAGCTGCCCGCCGTCGCGCTTGCGCTCGATCAAGGGGGGGACGATCATTCTCGCATGTTCTCCATCGTTCTCGCGCTGAGCTTCGTCGCGCAAAATCCCGTCAATCACATTGCGCTGGGTGACAGCGCGGGGCTGATGCATCCGGACGTCCAGCTCCGGCACTATCAGGCGGCCCTCGCCGCCGATTCGCTGAGCTATGAGGCGAACTGGAAGGCGGCCCGGGCCATCGCCGACGTCGCCAAACAAATACAGGGCAATGCCGATTCTCTCAAGCGGCGCCGAGATAGCCTATACGCCGTGGGCCGGGTTTACGCCGAGCGCGCGATTCGCGCCGATTCGACCAAGGCGGACGGACATTACGTCCTGGCGATGGTCCTCGGGCGGCTGTCACGCACGAAAGGGAGCAAGGAGCGCGTCCGCTACGCCAAGATCATCTACGACGAAGCGACCCGCGCTGTGCAGATCGACTCCACCCACGACAATGCGCATCACGTGCTCGGCGCCTGGAACGCCGAGGTGAAGCGGCTCTCCGGCTTCCAGCGCTTCTTCGCCAAGGCGCTGTACGGCGGCGGCTTCATGGACAAGGCCACCTGGGACGATGCGGTCCGGCAGCTGCAGACGGCGGTCCGGCTCAGGCCCGATCACATCTACCACCGCCTCGAGCTGGCCGAGGTCTACGTCGATCTGGGCAAGTATTCATTGGCGCGGGTGCAGCTGCAGGCGATCGCGGCGCTGCCGCCGGTCGACGTGCTCGACCCGCAGTACAAGGAAGACGCGGCGGCGCTGTTCAAAGACATCGAGAAAGAGAAGGACGAGACGTAGGACAAAACAGCGATGACAGACCGATGGAAATGTAGGGGCGCAGCATGCTGCGCCCCTACCGTTTTACCGACTCCGCATGGTCCGTTCAATCGCGTCGGTCGTCCGCGGCGCGCCATCCGACAACCATTCCCCACCCTTCGCGGTGACGAGCACGTCGTCTTCAACCCGGACGCCGAGCTTTTCCGCCTGGAGATAGATCCCCGGCTCGAGCGTGACCACCATGCCGGGCTCGAGCGGCCGGCTGATCCCCACGTCGTGCACGTCCATCCCGATCGGATGTCCCAGCCCGTGGTTGAAGTATTCGCGGTCGTCGCAGGTCTTTTGGCCGCAGAGC
>DASWDA010000085.1:0-10925 GCA_036395695.1 Gemmatimonadales bacterium | reverse complement strand
GATCATCGGCATCTTGGCCGCGATCGCGATTCCGAAGTTCGCGAACACGAAGGAAAAGGCGTATCTGGCTTCGATGAAGTCGGATCTGCGCAACCTGATTACGGCCGAAGAGGCGTATTTCGCCGACTCGGTGAAGTACACCAGCAACCTCGGTACGGCGTACAACGTGACGAGCGGCGTGGTTGGCCCCACCATCGCGGTGACGGCTGACGGTTTCACCGCGACGGTGTCGCACACCACCACGACGAAGACCTGTGCCATCTATGTCGGGTCGACGTCTCTGGCGCCTGCCAACAAGGAAGGCGAGCCGAAGTGCGTCTAAGGCCTCTGGCCTGAAGCATCAGAGCGGCGGGGGAAACCCCGCCGTTCTTTTTTTTGGCCTTATCTTGGGGTCCCATGAATCGCCCCAAGCCGGCGCTCCGCGTCGAGCTGCTGTTCTATCTCACCTTCCTCGCCGCCTTCGCCATCCTCGTCGGCGTGGCGACCTCGCAGTTCGCCTTGTCGATCGCCCCTGAGCGCGGCGTCTTTCTCGTCGTGGTCTTTATCGCCCTCGAGGTGGCGATCTTCGTGCTCTACGGACGCTCCCTCGTCACGCGGCTGGTCCTGCGCCCGCTGAGTCGTGTCATGGACACCGCCGACGCCGTCGCGGATGGCGACCTCGGCGCGCGCGCTCCGGACGCCGACACGCGGGACTTTGCCACCCTCGCCGAGCGTCTCAATCGGATGACCGACCGGCTGCTCGACGCGCAGTCCCAGCTCGTTCGCTCGGAGAAGCTGGCCAGTATCGGCCGCCTCGCCGCGGGCGTCGCCCACGAAGTCGGCAATCCGCTCGGCGCTGTCGGGACCTATTTGGAGGTGCTCCGCCGTCGCGGCACAGAGCAGGAAGTCATCGAGGGGATGGCACGCGAGCTCGATCGCCTGGACCGGATCGTGCGCAGCCTGCTCGACTACGCCCGGCCGCAGGAGGACCCACTCGTGCCGGTGGATCCAGACCGCATCGTCCGCGGCGCGTTCGAGCTGCTGCGGGGGCAGGGAGCCTTCCGCGCCGTGCAGGCCTCGACCGATCTCGGCCTGCACGTCCCCGAGATCATGGGTCGAGCCCACGTGCTCGAGCAGACGCTCGTGAACCTTTTGCTCAATGCGATCGACGCCACCCCCCCCGGCGGCTCCATCATCATCGGCGCGAGGCGCTGGGCCTACGAGCCGGGGCAATCGCTTCCGAAACGCGAAAGCGATCCTGGTACCGCGCGCTTCCCCCGCGTCTCCGAGCGGCGCCCCGCACGGGTCGAGTTCGCCGACGGGCAACCGGGCACGCTGATTTTCGTTGCCGACTCTGGTCCCGGCGTCCCACCCACGGACCGGGAAAAAGTCTTCGAGCCGTTCTTCACGACTAAAGAACCGGGCCGCGGTACCGGTCTCGGACTCGCGATTGTGGCACGATCGGTCCATGAGATGGGCGGCGTCGTGTGGGTGGACGCGGCGCGGGAAGGCGGGGCGGCCTTCAAGCTCTTCTTCCCGATCGCCCTGCCGCGATGAAGAAAGTCCTGGTTGTCGACGACGAACCGGGCCTGCGCCAGTCGCTCGGCCTGCTGTTGACGGACGCGGGCTACACGGTGACAGCCGAACAGGACGGCAGGCGTGCCCTCGATCGGGCCACATCCGAGTCCTTCGATCTGATTCTCTGCGATGTGCGGATGCCGGAGATGGATGGTCTCACCTTCCTGCGCAACTACCGCCAGCGCGGTGGCGGTGCGCTCGTCATCGTCATGAGCGCGTACGGCGGTGAGGACGCTGCCATCGCTGCCATGAAAGAGGGCGCCTACGACTATCTCCCCAAGCCGTTCCGGCCCGACGAAGTCGTGCTCACGCTCCGCAAGGCCGCGGAGCGCGAGGGGTTGCGGGAGGAAGTCGCCGGGCTCAGGGCACAGCTCGCCGCGGGGCCGGCCGAGCGAGGCCTGATCGTAGCAAGCCCCGCCATGCGCCAGGCGCTCGAACTCGTCGCCCGCGTCGCCGAGCACAACACGACCGTGCTGATCACCGGCGAAAGCGGGACCGGGAAGGAAGTGATCGCTCGCGCCATTCACCGTGCCAGCCCGCGCGGGAGCAAGGCGTTCGTCGGGATCAACTGCGCGGCGATTCCGGAATCGTTGCTCGAGTCGGAGCTGTTTGGCCATGTGCGCGGCGCGTTCACCGGCGCGAGTGTCGACAAGACAGGGCTGTTCGAGGCCGCGAGTGGCGGCACGATCCTGCTCGACGAAATCGGCGAGCTGCCGCTTGGTCTGCAAGCGAAGCTGCTCCGCGTGCTGCAGGAGAGCGAAATCCGCCGGGTCGGAGATCAGAAGACGCGCCGCGTCGATGCGCGCGTTCTCGTGGCGACCGCGCGTGACCTCGAGGCGGAAGTCCGCGCCGGCCGATTTCGGGAAGATCTGTTCTATCGCGTTAATGTCGTCGTCATCGAGCTCCCGCCCCTGCGCGAGCGGGAGGACGACATCGCACCCCTCGCGCGCCATTTCACCGCGCGGCTGGCGCAGCGGTTCGGCCGGCCGCTGTCCCTGAGCGACGACGCGCTCGCCTGGCTCGAGCAGCAGGAGTGGCCCGGCAATGTGCGCGAGCTGGAGAACGCCATCGAACGCGCGGCGGTGCTGTCGAACAAGGAGACGCTGGCGCCCGGCGATTTCGCCCACGCACCACGCACGACGCACGACGCCCCTGCAGGGACCCTCAAGGATCTTGTGGAGGTGGCCGAGCGGCAGGCGATCACCGCAGCGTTGGAAGAGAGCGGCGGCAACCGGCGCGAGGCAGCCAAACGGCTCGGCGTCAGCCTGCGGACGTTGTTTTACAAGATTGACCGCTACGGCATCAGCTAATGCAAGAATCTGCACTACTGCAGTGTTTTGCGGTGTTTCTCGACGTCCTTGCTCGACGTATCTGCTTGACGCAGTTGTAGTTACGCCTCGGCACAGATCGTGTAATAGGACCCGGCGAACGGAGGTCACATGGGTCGCAAGGGCTTCAGTCTCATCGAGATGATGTTCGTGTTCGTGCTGGCGGGGGTGATCATGGCGATCGGCTTCCCGCGGCTTCGGAACAGTCTCGAGAAGCAAAACGTCCGCAGCTCGAAGGCGTTGCTCGCGACGCTGGTGGCAACGGCGCGCAGCACGGCCGTCCAGCGCGGTTGTGCAGCGACGCTCAACATGACGGTCGACAGCGTGTGGGTGACCGCGTGCGGCGTGAACCCGCCGGCCGCCTCAGTCCAGATCGGCACCAAGAAGCTGGTTGGCGAAGAGTTCGGTGTCACGCTGGTGCCGAGTGCCGCGTCGGTCGTGTACGACCCGCGCGGGATCGCGACAGCGTTTCAAAACACTTCGATTCGGATCGTCGGGGCGCATTACACCGATTCGGTCATGATCAACTCTGTCGGGAAAGTGGTCCGCCAATGAACATCCCAAAGAACCAGCGTGGTTTCACGATCATCGAAATCATCATCGCGATCATCGTGCTCACCGTCGGTGTGCTGGGCCTCGTGACCACGGCGGCATTGGTGACTCGCATGATCGCGCGGGGACAGCGCTCCGCCACCGCGGCGTCGTTTGCGTCGCGCCGGCTGGAGCGGCTGCGCGCCGGCGCGTGTGTGCTCGCCAATCGCGTGAACGGGCAGGACACGCTGTATCGCGGATCCACCTGGGTCGCGATCAACACGTGGACGTTTGCCGATGTCGGCAACCAGAACTACCGGTTGAAAGTCGTCTCGCTCTACAAGACCGTCAAAAACCGGGTCCGCCGCGACTCAACGGAGACTACGATCCCATGCAACCCATTCTTATAGGCGTTGGGCAGGGGCGCGCCGCGCGCCGCGGTTTCACGATGGTCGAGCTGCTCGTCGCCCTGGTGTTGCTGGGGCTCGTGAGCGCGGCCCTGTACCGCGTGCTGGTGAACAACCAGCGGCTGTACATGGCCCAGACGCAGCGCATCGATCTGTCGCAGAACATTCGGGCGGCGGCCAACATCCTGCCGGCCGAGCTGCGCGAGATCGACGCGTCCGAGGGCGACATCGTTTCGATGACGCCCACCCGGCTCGAGATCCGGGCGATGCGGTGGCTCGGGTTTGCGTGCGTCCAGCCGGCGATGGGTGGTGTACTGACCCCCATCACGATGGTCATCCGCGGTGGGGCGCCAGGGCAGCCGATGTTCTACGGCGCGCGCGGGATCAACATCGCAACCGATACGATGCTCATCTACTACGACGGCGATCCGACGTCGCGGAACGACGACTACTGGGCGCGCGGGGAGTTTACCGGCGTCGCGCCGGTGGCGGTGAACTGTCCTGATCCGATCGTGCCGCCGCAGCCGGGGCGTCTCGTGACGTTCAACCTGAAACTGCTGGGACTGGGCGTGAACGCGGCCGGGGCGATTCCGCTAGGTGCGCCAGTCCGCGGCTACGAGCACGTGATTTACCAGCTCTACCAACCGGCTGGCGACACGTCCTTTTACGTGGGCTTTCAGCCCGCTGGCGGGACGATGCAGCCGCTCATTGGACCCGTGCTCACGAACGGTTTGACGTTTCAGTACTTCAACGCGAATGGCGTGGTGACCGCGGTGGCAAGTCAGGTCGCACGCGTGGATATCACGGTGCGTGCGCGAACGGTTTCAGCAGTGCGGCGCGGCGGCATGGCGGCCGCGGCGACGATCGTCGACAGCATCACGACTAGTGTGGCTCTGCGCAATAACCGCCGGTTCTAGGGCCGACGGTAACCTATGAAGGAGCAAGGCATGAAACGGATTCTGCGTGATGAGCGCGGCATGGCGCTCGCAGTCGCGATCTTCGCCCTGGTGGTCGTTGGGGCGCTGGTCGCCGGAGCGTTCTTTGCCGGCACCCAGGAGCAGCGGGTCGGCGAGAACCAGCGCCGGGTGTTCACCTCGTTTGGCGTCGCCGAGGCCGGAGCGCAGGAGCGCGTCATGACCTGGATACCCGACTCGATGAACAAGCGGAACAACTATCCGCAAGACTCAGTCGTGATTGGGAACCAGCCCGCGCCTAACGGCACGGGGTCGTATGGCGGCTACAGCTACAAGCTCGGGCCCAACCTGTTTCTGATCGACGTGACCGGCCGCGACCGGGCCAGCGCCGCCGGCGTGATCGCCGGCGGTGGTGGTGCGCGCCAGCGTCTTGGGTTGATCACGCGCATCGCGCCGATCGACTTCGGCATCCATGCGTCGCTGACCACGCAGGGCTCGACGAACTTGTCGGGTAACGCCGCGGTCAATGGCGCTGATTCGATCCCGACGGGCTGGGTCAGCTGCGATCCTCCGGGTGTGTCGCAACCCGGGATCCGCGATCAGGGCGGCAACGTCACCGAAAACGGTAACGGCTCGGTGACGGGGAATCCGCCGGTGGTCAACGACCCGACCATCAACAACAACACGTTCACGACGTTCGGCGGCGCGACGTACGCCCAGCTGGCGGCGCGCGCCAACGTGGTGCTGTCCGGGGGCACGTATAAGACCAACCCGCATTTTGGTGGCCCCACCGGATGCGACAAGACCGACCTGTTGAACTGGGGCGACGGGATGAACCCGGCCACCGCGTGCGGATCCTATTTTCCGATTATTCACATCGCGGGCTCCGCAACCCTGAACGGTGACCAGGGGCAGGGTATCCTGTTGGTGGACGGCGACTTGGAGGTCCAGGGGTCGTACCAGTTCTTCGGCATCGTCATCGTCCAGGGCGATCTGAAAACCGCCGGTGGTGGTAGCACCGACGCCCACTTCTGGGGTGGTGTCCTGGCAAAGAACGCTGACTTATCAATCCAGAGCCTGAGTGGTAAGGCGACGCTGAACTACTCTAGCTGCAGCATCTTATCGGCTTTACAGGGCACGAGTCCGATCTCGATGATGCGGTCCCGAGGTTGGGTCCAGCTCTACTAAAAGTGGCCTAAGTAGCTGTAGGCGCAACAGTTGTTGCTTCGGCTTCAAGTCGATTCGAGGCTTGACAGGATAAGGGGCGGGGCCTATTGTAGTTTGCCCTCGCCCCTTCTTGTCTCTAGACCAAAGGTGCAAATGGCCCTTTTTGGGTTATTTGGTGGCAAAAAAACCTCAGTCGGTCTGGATATCGGGTCCGGCATCATCAAGCTCGTGGTCATCGACCACGGCGGCAGCGAGCCCGAACTGACCAAAGTTGCGACAACCGAAGTCGCGGCCGACGCCATCGTCGAGGGTGAAGTCATGGACCCCGGTCTTGTTTCGGAGGCTATTCGGGGTTTGTTCGAGGCCGCCGGCGTCAAGCGCAAATCGGTCGTGACCGCCGTCGGCGGCCGCGACGTGATCGTCAAGAAGATCCAAATGGACCGGATGAAAGAGGGGGACGCCCGCGAGGTCATCCGCTGGGAAGCCGAGCAGCACGTGCCGTTCGATATGGCCAACGTGGAGCTCGATTTCCAGATCCTCGATCCGGACGCCGAAGGCTTGCAGATGAATGTGCTGCTCGTCGCCGCCAAACGGGAATTGGTGGAGAGCAGGGTTGGATTGCTGAGCGAGGCGGGACTCGATCCCTCCGTCATTGACGTCGATGCCTTCGCCATTCACAACGCCTTCGAGCTGAACCACCCCGACGCGATGCAAGGCGTCGTGGGGCTCGTCAACATCGGTCACGAAGTGACCAACGTGAATATCCTCGAGGACGGCATCCCCGTGCTGACCCGCGATCTCTCCGTGGGCACGCGGCGATTCCGCGAGGACCTGCAGCGCGAAAAGGGTCTCGCGAGCGAGGAAGCGGAACGCGTGATTCAAGGCCAGTCGCAACACGCCGACCTGGCCGGCTACGTGAGCGCGCGCGGCGAGGAAATCTCGGTAGGCGTCGAGCGCGCCGCGGCGTTCCTCGCGACGGCGTCGCGCTCGGCCGGTGGCCTGTCCCGCGTCTACACGACGGGCGGTGGCGCGCGCATCCCGGGCCTGAATGAAGTGCTTGGCGCGCGGCTCAAGGTGCCGATCGAGCTGGCCAATCCGGTCCAACGGCTGCGCGTGAAGGATGACGTGTTCGAGACCGTGCCGGTGGACGAAGTCGCACCGCTGCTGATGCTGGCGGTCGGCTTGGCGCTGAGGCGCGCCGCATGATTGAGATAAACCTACTCCCAGGAAAGAAGAAGGTCTCCAAGGGCGCCGGCATGAAGTTGTCCATGCCGGACTTCAAAGGCCTCATCGCGCAGGTCAAAGATCCCTGGCTGCTCGGCGCGATTGCGGCCTGGGTGGTCGTGGGAGGCGGCGGGGCGTTGCTCTTCATCACCGACCGCGCCCGCCTCGCGGCCGCCGAGTCGCGGCTCGAGAACGTGCGCACCGAGAAGCGCCGCTACGACATCGTGATTGCACAGAAACGTCAGGCCGAGAAGGTTCGCGATTCGCTGCTCTTCGAGATCAATGTGATCAAAGGCATCGACGCCGACCGCTACATCTGGCCGCACGTCCTGGATCAGACGACGAAGGCGCTGCCGCCCTACACCTGGATCACCAGCATCATGTCGGTCTCGTCGATCGTCGCACCGGGACAGGCGGCGCCGCCCGCGAACGGTCCCGTCACCGTCGAGCGGGATTCTAGCGGCGCTCCGGCGGTCCGCATCGCCATCCGAGGGCGCACGGTGGATATCCAGGCCTATACGACGTTCCTGCGCCAACTCGCCGCGTCGCCGTGGTTCACGGACGTGACGCCGGCCAGCTCGCAGACGGTGATCGAAGCGGACCGTCCCGTCACGGAGTTCAACGTGACGGTGAAGTATCGCGTGGCGGATTCGGTGTACATCCGCACGATCCCGCTCGTGCAATCGGTGAGGTAAGCCCTATGGCCATGTTACCGACCGACCAACGCAGCCAGATCATGGCGCTGCTCGTCCTCGTGGCGGGGGCGGGCGGCTACTTCTTCTGGACGAAAAAGCACAGCCCCGACATCGTGCAGCTGACGGCGGCGAACCAGGAGTCGGACAGCCTCGAAAAGATCGTCGCAGCCGCCAAGGCCGACCTCGCGAGCGGCAGCATCGAGGATCTGCGCCGGCGCGTGGAAGAGTACCAGGGCTCGCTGGAGCTGATGCGGCGCCTGGTGCCCGAGCGCAACGAAGTCCCGACGCTGATCGACGATGTCTCGACCAAAGCCAAAGTCCGCGGCATCACTCTCGGCAAGATTCAGCCGCTCAACCCCGAGCCCGGCTCGCCGTTCGATACCTATCGCTACCGGCTCGAGGTGTACGGCCATTACGATCAGATCGGCGAGTATCTCGCCGACGTCGCGTCATTGCCGCGCATCGTCGTGCCGCAGGACGTCATTCTGTCGTCCGCCACGCCGGCGGTGCAGAAACTGCTCGGCGACACGGCGGGCGCGCTGCTCCTGGCCGAGTTCTCGATTCGCACCTTCGTGAAATCGGCCGGGCCGCCGCCGCCTCCGAAGCCTGCCGCCGGAGCGCCTCGTGCGCGCAGCTAACTCCGCGCCGGCAGCGATCGCGCTCGCAGTCGCCCTGGTGTCGGCCCCGGTCGCTGCGCAGCGGCCGGAGCGGGACACGACGGCCGTGCAGCCCCAGTCCCTGATTCGCGAAGTGTTCGCGTACGAAGGCGGCGGCCGCGATCCGTTCATGTCGCTGCTCAAGTCCGGCGACGTGCGGCCGCTGATTTCCGATCTAAAGCTGACGACGGTCGTGTACGACGGCCGCTTCGCCTCGCGCAGCGTCGCCGTGCTGCGCGACATCACGAATCGCCGCATCTACCGGGTGAAAGCGGGCGACATCATCGGGCGCTTGAAGGTCACACAGATCCGGCCCCGCGAGGTCGTATTTACCGTGCAGGAATTCGGGTTCGAGCGGCAGGAGACGCTGTCGCTCGCCAAGCAGGAGGAAACACCATGAAGGCTCTAGCTCGCGTCGCCCTCCTGCTCGCCGTCGTTGCTCCCCGGGCCCTTGCGGGGACAACGACGGGCGGGCGGGACGGCGAAGTGCGTGGGGTGAGTGTCCTGCCGTCCAGCGGCAAGGTCGAGATCGTGATCGATTTGCAGGGTGCCGCGCTGGTGCAGGACTTCACCCTCTCGAATCCCGCGCGGCTCGTCATCGATCTGCAGGGCACGCGCCTCACGGCGCCCGTCGCGCTGTACGACGGCCAGAACCGCGGCGGCGTGCGGAACGTGCGCTACGGGCAGTTCAAGCCCGACGTCGTCCGCGTCGTCATCGATCTCGATGCGCTCAAGGATTACCAGATCGAGCGCGCGGCCGGCCAGGTCCGCGTCCGCATCGGCAGCGAACGCACCGCGTTCGCGGCGTGGTCGAGCAGTACGGTCGCGATGGCGCCAGCCCCTGCTCCCGCCGCTCCTCGCCGCGAAGCAGCCGCCCGGGTGACGACCCCGATGCCCAGCCGGCCGATGTCGATCGACGAATACCTCGCGATGCACAGCGCCGAAGTCCAGCAGTCGCAGGCGGCCCGCATCACCGTGCAGTGGGACAACGCCAGCATCGAAGACGTGGTCGCGGGCTTCGCCGCCTTCAGCGGCCGCACGATCATCCTCGGAAAAGATATCAAAGGCAACGTCACGGCGGAGATCAAGAACCAGCCGTGGGACCTCGCGATGAACGCCGTGCTCGCGTCGCAGGGGCTCGCGGTCCGGACGTTGCCGGGCGCGATTCTCAACGTCGTCAGCCAGGTCGAGCTCGCGCGTGCCGACTCGACGGTGCCGATCACGACCCGGCTCGTGCGCATCAACTACGCGAAGGCGACCTCGCTCGTCCCGTCCGTCGCGTCGATTCTGACGAAGCGCGGCCAGGCCGTTGCCGACTCGACGAGCAACTCCCTCGTGATCACCGAAGTCAGCTCGCGCATCGACGAAGTCGTGGAGTTCGTGAAAGGGCTCGATCAGCGTACGCCGCAGGTCTCGATCCAGGCGAAGATCATCTTCGTCGACCGGACCGACATCGAGAATCTCGGCGTCAAATACGACCTCGGCTCGCAGACGCAGTTCTTCAACAGGCTGATCCAGCGTCCCGATCCGCGCTCGGCTCAGCCGGTGGACACCGATCTCGACGGCGTACCCGACGCGCTCGTGCCGACGAAAAACTTCGCCTCGAACGAGAACATCATCTCGCTCGGCGGGAACTCGCTCTCCGCGCTCGGCAACGCCAGCCAGGAAGTCATCGACCCGGCGCTCGACCTGATCTTCTCGACCGCGATCGGCAACTTCGATCTGACGGCATTCGTGCAGGCGTTGAGCAACGTCGAGCTCGCCGACATCCAGGCTGAGCCGACGATCACCACGCTCGACAACCGCCAGGCCGAGATCCTCGTCGGCGACCGCGTGCCAATCCGCGTCATCGACGTGAGCGCCGTGGGCGCCGCGGGGGGCACCGGTACCAACGTGCCGCGCGCGACGGTGCAGTTCCAGCAAACCGGTATCAACCTGCGCGTCACGCCGCACGTCACGGGCACCCGGCAGATCCTGATGGAAGTGCACGCCGAGCGCTCGAGCGTGCGTCCGGCGTCGGTGGACATTGGATTCACCTTCCAGACGCAGCAGGCCGATAACCAGATCCTGGTCAGTGATGGGGAAACAGCCGTAATCGGCGGACTTACGGTGACTGAGGTCACGGTAACAAAGTCCGGAATTCCGTTCCTTGTAGATCTGCCGATTCTGGGCAAGCTGTTCGGATTTACGTCGCAAACGGAAAATCGGCGTGATCTGCTGATTCTGATCACGCCTCACATCATCGACGATCTCGTCGCACCCAGCGGGCAGTAGGGCCGGGGCGGAGCGGAGCGGAGAGGATAGCTATGCACGTCAGTCGCGGTACCGCACTCTTGAGCATCAGCGCGCTCGCGCTCGCCATCTACGCGTGCGAGACGTCGCGGCGAATTGGCGGCATCCAACCTGACGTCGTTTCACCGGTCATCGCGCTCACGAACGCCGCGGG
>DASWDA010000084.1:0-32668 GCA_036395695.1 Gemmatimonadales bacterium | reverse complement strand
GTGGCGACGGGCCTTCGCGATGCGTTGCGGCCGAGCGATCAGGGAATGCGACGCGCGAAACAGCGCGTCTGGGGATACGCCGCCCCGGACGCCGCGACACTTGTCGACTCGCCGATTCTCGCGGGACAGTTGCGCGAGTGGCGGTTCGTCGCGCGTGGTGTGCCGCATCGCGTCGTGTATTGGCCGCTGCCGAATGCGACGTCCTTCGACACGACCGCATTCGTCGCCGGCATCCAGCGGACGGTGCACCAGGCGATCGCGTTGTTCGGCCGCGCACCCTATCGCGAGTACACCTTCATGTTCGAGGACGGCGCCTGGGGTGGGGGACTCGAGCACCGCAACTCGGTGACGCTCGGCGCCCAGAGCGCCGACCTGGCGAAGGATCCGAACGCCGTCATCCAGGAGACGGCACACGAGTTCTTCCACACCTGGAACTTGATGGCGATCCGGCCGGTCGAGTACCATGACATCGACTACCGCACGCAGCCGCCCGTCTCGAGTCTCTGGTTCAGCGAAGGCCTCACCATGTTCTACGCCGATCTGTTGCTGCGGCGGGCCGGCATTGCGGTGCACGATTCGACGCGCCAGGCGCATCTCGAGCGGCTGATCGGCAGTTACGCCGCCAATCCCGCCTACGCGCGGTTCTCCGCCGAGTCGATCAGCCGGGTCGCGTACAACGCCGAGCCCGGGGAGTTGGGCGATTACAGTGCCAGCACCCATCTCCAGGGCGAGCTCATCGGCACCATGCTCGACATCACGATTCGCAACAGTACCGGCGGTCAGAAATCGATGGACGACGTGATGCGGCTCTTGTTCAATCAGGCCTCACCCCCTGACCCCCTCTCCCCTTCGCTGCGCTCAGGGCAGGCTCTTCGGGAGAGGGGGACCGCTGAGCCAAGAATCGATGGCAAAGCGATCGAGCAGGCGGTCGAGGCAGTCTGTGGCTGCGACATGTCACCCTTCTTCGACGCCTACGTTCGCCACGCTGCCCCCATCGATTTCGACCGCTACCTCGGCTTGATCGGGCTACAGACCAGCCTGAGCTGGGGACCTGCGGTCTACAACGGTGAGCCGGAGCGCGATCTGCGGGTCTGGGGGTACGAGCGGGACACGACGCTGCGACTCGTGATCAACAACCCGGCGAGTATTTGGGGTAGGGCGGGGCTGCACAGTCGCGATCGCCTCGTCAGCATCAACGGGGCACCGCTCAGGACATGGGCCGAATTGCGCGCAAAGCTGCAGAGCTTGCGGCTGGGCGACACGGTCCAGGTGCGCGTACAGCGCGACCAGCGGTTCGACGCCACCGTCGTGGTCCGGGGGTTCGAGCGTCCGACCGTCCGCATCGAGCGGTTGCCGAATGCGACACTTGCTCAGCGCCGTCTTGCGGAAGGGGCTACATTTTGAGATCCCATCACGCCTCGTGGAGCGCGCGTGTTAGCTGATCTCAGCATTTGGCACATCCTGATCCTGATCGCGGTCATAACCCTCATGTTCGGATCGAAACGGATCCCGGAGATGGGGGCATCGATCGGGAAGGGGATTCAGGCATTCAAGCGCGGGCTGCAGGATGCCGGCAACGCGATTGAAGAGCCTCCCCCGCCGCCGCCGCAGCAGAAGTCGGTACCCAACTCGGGCGCGCCGAAACGTCTGAGCGAGTAGTTCGAGTTGCGTAGCCCGGCTTAAGGCGGAGATCGCATCCGTCGCGCGCGGTTTCTGCTCTGGTTGGACGTGACGCTGCTGCTGATCTTCGCTCTCCTCGAGGAGCCCGTGACGACCGGGCTCTGGGGGCATGAGTGGGTCAGCATCGGATTCGCCGGGCTTCTGTTCCTGCATCTCCTCGTCAACTGGCGCTGGATCGCGGCCGCATTGGGGCGCTATCGCCTCGCCGCCCGCCGCGCCCGAGTCAACACCTGGCTTAACGGCGCGCTCTATGTGACGATGGTGTTCACAATTTTCTCAGGCCTCGTCGTCTCGCGGTACGTCCTCCCCGCCCTCGGCATGGTCTCCAGTACGCTGCGCGCCTGGACCCAGCTCCATACCATCGTTGCCAGTGTGACGCTGGTGATCGTCGGTCTGCATGTGGCGCTCAACTGGGACTGGATCGTGAGCGCCGTCCGCCACTGGCGCTCACGGCATCGCACCACATCCCGTCGATCCTGGCTCGAGCGTCTTGATCTCGAGGGCGCGGGACGCGTGCTTGGACGCTTCGCGCGGCTGACGGCGGCAACGGTCGCTGTGTGTGCCGTTTCCTTTGCGCTGGTGGCGGAGGTTGCCCATGTACGACGCGTCGAGGATCCGCCGGACCGCTGGAGAACCCCGGACTTCGAAGAGATTCCGGGAGAGGTATCGGTGCAGCTGCTGATCGTTGCGATCTCGGCGCTGGTGGGCCGCAAGGTGTTCAAAATACGACTGTAGGTGACGCAGGTACGGGCTACTTCGCTCCCAGCGTAGCTGCCCAGGCATCCAACCGAAACGGCCGTCCCAGAAACTGTTCGATGCTCGCTCCGGCCGGCCTTGACCGTCCGGGGTCGAGAACTGCGCGCCGGTACGCACGAGCCGTGACGGGATCCATCAACCCCGATTTGAACTGACCGAGCACGTCCTCGGCGATCACTGCGGACCAGAGATACGTGTAGTAGGCCGCCTCGTACCCCACGAGGTGGGTGAACGAAGCCTCCGGGTGCGATTCCCCCGTGAGCTGGCCGAGCCGAGCACTCGCCGCGAATTGCGCCTGCACGATCGAATCGATGTCACTCGTCGCGGCTGGCCGTTCGTGCAACGCGAGCGACATCCGGGCTCGCGCCAGCAGCCCGCGCACGCCAAGACCTGTCCGGGTCTCGTCGGGTTGTTGCAGCGCCGCGACGAGACTGTCGGGCAGCGGCTCGCCCGTTCGGTAGTGGCGAGCGAATGTGCGGAGGACGGCCGGATCGCGTCCCCAGCCCTCGAAGACGATCGAGGGAACCTCACGGAAATCGAACTCCGCGGGTAGGCCGGATGTGCCGAACCAAGGGCGCACCGTCACCAGGTTCTCGAGCACGTGGCCGAATTCGTGAAACAGCAACGCGACATCCTGGGAGCCGAGCAGCACCGGCTCGCCCGGCCGCGGCTGCGGCAGCGACAACAGCAGGGCCGTACGCGGCAGCACTCGGCCGCGCACACCGAGCCGGACCGAAGCGGTGCTGTTGCTCAGCGGTTTCCCGGGGCGGCGGTGCACGTCCAAATACGCGATGCCGACGGGGGTCGCACCCTCGGCGACGCGATAGGCTTCGACGTCGGGATGCCACACGGGAATGTCGTGCGCCGCGGTGAACTGCAGACCGAAGAGCGTGTCCGCGATATGAAACAGCGCGTCGCGGACGCGCTCGTATGGGAAGTACGGCCGCAGCGCGTTCGGCCGAGCGATCGCCCGTCCGCGCAGGTGGTAGACGAGAAACTGGAAATCGCCCGCCTGCGGCGGCCGGCCCAGCAACGATTCTGCCCGCGCCACGTCGCGCTGCACCACCGGTTCGGTAACCCGCTGCAGATCGTCGAGAAACTGCCACACGCGCTGCGGTGACTCGGCCATGTGATTCTCGAACTGGTAGGCGGCATACGAGGGGTAGCCGAGCAGCGTCGCGAGCTGAGCACGGACACGCAGCAATGTGTCGATCACGAAATGGTTGCCGGGCGCTCCGCGATTCTGCAGCCGCAGCATTATTTGACGCCGCACGCCGGCATCTTCAGCGTTTTGCAACACGAAGCGCATGTCCTCGGGACTCACGACGACTTCGCCCGCGGGCCCTCGCCGCTGCGCCCTGCGCCAATCGCCGGGCAGGCCGCCGAGGACCGTCGTGTCCGCGAGCAGCACCGGCGCGGTGTCGGCCGCCAGGATGCTATTGAACCCCTGCTCGAGTCGCACGGCCTCATCACGCAGCGCCGCGATCCGCGCCCGCGTGGACGAATCCCGATCAACGCCGTCATGGCGGTACAGCGCCAGCACGCGCGCGATGTAGTATCGCGTCTCGGCGTCGGCCTGCGACGTGTCTACGGCAAGCAGGGCGCGATACAAGCGCGGATCCAGTCGCAGCGCCGTGAAGAAAGCGCTCCGACGACGAACTCCCTCGGCGGCCGCCGCCCGTACGGCCGAGTCGGGATGCACGTTCGTGAGCAAGGCCACGATCTGCCCTGTGTTGAACGCGATCGACATCTCGTCGTATAGCCGGAGGGTGTTGCGCACCGTGCGCCGCCCGCGCACCGCCAGGAGACTGTCGCGATAGACGCTCGCCTGTGCAATGCTGCTATCGACGAGTGTACGAACGTCGCCTGGAGTGAGACGGTCGAGAGGGAGTTCGCGCACCTGCGCGGCCGCTCGGTCGACCGCGAAGGTAGCGCCACAGAGAAGGACCGATAGAATTGTTCGCTGAGCGTTCATGGATCACCTCGCTCTCGCCACCCAATTGAATCTGCTGCATACTCCGGCTATGCGCATATCCCTCATAGCCATCGGCCTTGCGGCGCTATGTAGCTCGCGCGCCGCTACCCAAACCCCCGACCTCAGCAGCGCACTCCGCTGGCGGACGATCGGTCCGTTCCGCGCCGGACGGGCGCGCGCCGTCGCCGGCACTCCCGGCAAACCGAACGTCTTTTACATCGGGTTCGACAACGGCGGCGTGTGGCGCTCGACCGATTACGGGAACAATTGGGAGCCGCTCTTCGATCGCGAAGCCACAGGCTCGATCGGTGCGATCGCGGTCGCCCCATCGGCGCCCAACGTCATCTACGTCGGCACGGGAGCCGGCATCATCCGCCCGGACCTGGCCACGGGCAACGGGATGTATCGCTCCAACGACACGGGCCGTACTTGGACCCAGCTCGGTCTCGAAGCGACGCAGATGATCGCCTACGTCGACGTCGACCCCACCAATCCCGACCGCCTCTTCGTGGCGGCACTCGGCCACCCGTACGGCCCGAACGCCGAGCGCGGGATTTACCGCTCGAGCGACGGCGGCCGCACGTTCGAAAAGGTGCTGTACAAGGACGAGTACACGAGCGGGAACGAGGTGCGGATCGACCCGAGCAATCCCACCACCGTCTACGCGACGCTGTGGCAGCAGCAGCAAACGTTTTATGAGGCCGCGTCGTTCGGCCCGGATTCGACGTGGCCGGGCGCGGGCGGGATTTACAAGTCGACAGACGGCGGCACCACGTGGACACAACTCGGAGGGGGGTTGCCACCGGTCCTCGAAGCGAACATCGCGATCGCGCCGAGTAATCCGCAGGTGATCTACACCATGATCGCGTCGGTGAATCCGTCGGGAGGGTCTGGGCCGGTCAGCTTCTACAAGTCGAGCGACGGCGGCGCGCATTGGACGCTGCGGACCCGGATCCCGGGTGCCGCCGTCACCGGCGACACGACCGCGGCGACGGCGGATGACCGTCCCCTCGGCCGCATCGGCGGCGGCGACTTGCCGCCCATCGTCGTCGATCCCAAAAACGAGAACGTCGTCTACAGCGCGTCGATCGTCATGTGGCGCACGGAAGACGGCGGCACCAGCTGGTCGGCGGTCCGCGGCTCGCCGGGCGGGGACGACTATCAGCGCATCTGGATCAGTCCCGACGATGCGAACCTGATTCTTGCTGTCTCCGACCAGGGCGGGGTGATTTCTTCCAATCGCGGCGAGTCGTGGAGCAACTGGTACACGCAGCCGACGGCCGCGGTGTATCACGTGACGGCCGACAACGCGTTCCCCTATCGCGTCTGCAGCGGGCAGCAGGATTCCGGCTCGCTGTGCGTGTCGAGCCGCTCCGACGACGGCGAGATCACGTTCCACGACTGGCATCCCGCCAACATTCAGGAGTACGGCATCGGCGCGCCCGATCCGCGCGATCCGGACGTCGTGTTCGGCAGCGCGCGGCGCGGTGTGTCGCGCTACGACCGGCGCACCGGCCAGACCGCGCAGGTCGGTCCCGACTCGGCAGCGCGGGGCGACAAGTATGGCCGCAACGTGCGGACCATGCCGCTCATTTGGTCGCCGGTGAATCCGGGCGTCCTGTTTTACACGTCGAACGTCGTGTGGAAGTCGATCGATCACGCGCGCACGTGGACGCGCATCAGTCCCGACCTCGCGCGTCAGACGTGGACCGTTCCGGCGAGCGCCGGCCGCTACACGACTGGTGTGACGCCGACGCCCCGCGGCGCGATCACCGCCTTGTCGCCCTCGCCGCGCAGCCTCGCGGTGCTGTGGGCCGGTACCGACGACGGCACCATCCAGGTGACCACGAACGGCGGGACGACATGGCAGAACGTGACACCGGCGGCCATCAAGCCGTGGACGCGCATCTTCAACATCGAGGCGGGGCACTTCGACCCACGGACCGCGTACGCTGCCGCCAACACGCTGCGCATCGACGACGCGCAGCCGCACTTCTGGCGCACCCACGACGGCGGCCGGACCTGGAAAGAGATCGACAACGGTATCGCACCGAACGCCGTCGCCAATTCGATTCGCGAGGATCCCCGCGTGCCGGGGCTCCTGTATGCGGCGACCGACGCGCAGGTCTGGGTGTCGTTCGATGATGGCGCCAACTGGCAGTCGCTGCGGCTCAACATGCCGGCGATCTCGGTGCGTGACATTCAGGTCAAAGACGACAGCAGCTGTCGCTGCGCCGATCTGATCGCGGGGACGCATGGGCGCGGCTTCTGGATTCTCGATGACCTGAGTCCGATTCGACAGCTGGCGAAATCCCGGAGTGCTGCCACCTATCTCGTCAAACCCAACACCGCCGTGCGCGTGCGTTTCGGCACCAACGAGCCCACACCATGGCCGCCCGAGCTTCCGGCCGGCGAGAATCCCCCGGCAGGCGCGATCATCGACTACGCGCTAGCGACTGATGTCTCAGGTCCCGTGACGCTGGAAATCGTCGAGGCGGGCGGCCGAGTCATCCGCACCTACGCGAGCGACGAGCCGGTGGTCGATCCCGATCCCGCGCTCGACCCGCGTTCGTACGACCGCGTCTGTCGCGCGAATCCGGCTGCCGCCGACTGCGGCCTTCCACTGTATTGGCCGGCTCCGCAGACGCGGCTCTCGACACGCGCGGGACTGCATCGCTTCACCTGGGACATGCGGTATCAACCGATTGGGGACAACCAGCGGACCGGCGAAGTCGAAGCCACAGGCGCGGTGCCGCATCGCAGCGAGCACACGCCCACCGCGCCGTGGGCGCCGCCGGGGCGGTACACGGTTCGCCTCAGGGTCAATGGCAAGTCGTACACACAGCCGCTCACGCTCCGTCTCGATCCGCGCATAAAGACACCCGCCGCGGGACTCGCGCAGCTCGCTGCGCTGTCGCGTCAGATGTACGATGCGGCCGCCTCGGCCCATACCTCGTATGGCGTGGCGCGCGCCCTGGTCGATTCGCTGTCCGGGGACAGGCGGGCACAGGTCGAGTCGCTCGCGCCGTCACCGCGGCCGCGGTCGCGCGGTTTTGGTCGTCCCGCAGGGCGCACACTGCCGACCCTCGAGAGCGCCAGCAACACCGCGCTGGCGGCGGCGATGGCGATGCAGGATGCGGACGTAACGCCCACCGCGGCGCAGGTCGCGGCGTGCGCGCGGGCGCGCGCGCAGGTCAATGCAGTGCTGGCGCGGTGGAATCGGCTCAAGACACAAAGGAGAAACAGATGAAAAGGCTCTTGCTCATCCTGACGGCCGTGGCGTTGCCCGTCGTCTGCTCGGCGCAAGCGTTCAAAGTCGCGAAGTACAGCATCGGCGGCGACGGCGGCACCGATTATTTGACCGCCGAGCCCGGCACGGGACGCGTGTTCGTTTCGCGCAGCACGCATGTGATGGTGATCGACGGGGCCTCCGGGAAGGTGCTCGGGGACATCGCCGACACGCCGCGCAATCACGGCATCGCGCTGGCGCCCAAGTCGGGCCATGGATTCATTACGAGCGCCGGCGATTCGACCGTCGAGATGTTCGATATCGCGACCCTCGCCGTCATCAAGAGGATCGCGGTGCCGACCGGTGGCCTCGACGGCATCATGTACGACGATTTCTCCGACCGCATCATTCTCACCAACCACAGTCGTCCGATCGGTACCGTGGTTGCCATCGACCCGAAGAGCGGTGCCATCGTCGGTACGGTCCAGCTCGAGGACAACGGGCCGGAGGGTGCGGCCAGCGACGGCAAGGGCAAGATCTTCGTCAACAACGAGGGCACGAGCACGATCCAGGTGATCGACGAGAAGACGATGACGGCCGTCGCGTCGTGGCCGCTCGCGCCGTGCGAGGGGCCGACCGGCATCGCCTACGACCGCGCCACCGATCGCATTTTCTCGGGGTGCGGCAAGACGTCGGTGGTGTTGGACGCGCGGACCGGCAAGATCGTCGCCACGATCGCCAATGGCGATGGCGTCGACGCCCTGGGGTGGGATTCCGTACAGAAGTTGATCTACATCCCCGCCGGGCGTGACAGCAACGTCACCGTCGTGCGTCAGGATGGGCCCGACAAATACACGGTGGTCGCGACCGTTCCGACGATGCGCGGGGCCAAAACCATCTCGGTGGACACGCAGAAGCACATCGCGTATCTCTTCCAGCCCGAGTACGGTCCGCTGCCCCCCGGAACGCCGCCGCCTCAGCCCGGCCAGCGTCCGGCGCGCGGGCCCGTCATCGGAGCGTGGTTCTTCGCAATCAGTCACTGACGCAAATGGGGGGGAGGGGAGAGGCATCATGAGAGTCGGCACTATCGTTTTGACGGCGTGCGTACTCGCCGTTCCGCTTACGGCGCAGAATCCTGCCGCGACGGCGTCGGAGCGTGACACAGCGGCGAAAGCAGTGGCTGCACCGATCCCGAAAGAAGCTTCGTCGGTCACCGATCACACCATCCGCATCGGCAGCCAGCTCGTCGCGTATCGCGCGACGGCGGCGACGCTGCTGCTCAAGAACGAGAAGGACGAGGCGATCGGGTCGCTCTACTACACGGCCTACACGCGCACCGGCCCCGGGGGGGGGGACCCGAGCCAGCGACCCCTCTCTTTCATCTATAATGGCGGGCCCGGCTCCGCCTCGGCGTGGCTGCACATGGGCGCGTTCGGTCCGCGTCGCATCGTGACGACCGATGCTGGGCCCACGCCGCCGCCGCCCTACCAGGTCGTGGACAATCAGAGCAGCCTGATCGATGTGACCGACATGGTGTTCATCGATCCCATCGGCACCGGTTTTTCCAAGCTGGTGGGCAAGGGCACCGGGAAGGACTTCTGGGGCGTGGACGAGGATGCGAAGGCGCTCGCGCAGTTCATCTCGCAGTACGTGAGCCGCACCGGCCGGTGGGCCTCGCCCAAGTACCTGATCGGCGAGAGCTACGGCACGACGCGCTCGGCGGTCCTTGGCAGCCGGCTGGAGCGCGATGGGATCTCGCTCAACGGCATCGTGCTCATCTCGTCGGTACTCGATTTTGAAACGCTGCTGTTCTCGCCCGGGCACGATCTGTCGTACGAGCTCTACTTGCCGAGCTATGCCGCGACCGCGGCCTATCACAAGGTGATTCCGGCGCCCGCTAACATGAGCGCATTCTTGACGGAAGTCCGCCGCTACGCGATGGGCGACTACGCCACTGCGCTCGCCGCCGGCGCGACGCTGCCGGCGGACCGCAAGGCCGCTGTGGCCAAGCAGGTAGCAGCGTACACCGGGCTCTCCGAGGATTATGTCATGCGGGCCAGCCTGCGCGTGAACCTGCGGCAGTTCATGGCCGAGCTGCAGCGCAGCCGCGGGCTCGTGACGGGGCGGCTCGATTCACGCTTCTCCGGCCCGCTGCCCGATCTCTTGACCGAGAACGCGCCGGGCGATCCGCAGTCGAATGCCGTGACGGGCGCATTCACGGCGGCGGCCAATGCGTACCTCCGTGGCGAGCTGAAGTTCGACACGCAGGACCGCTACCTGATGGGAGGCGGCAACCAGGGGCAGTGGAACTGGGCGCGTGACGGCCAGCGTGGCTGGGCCGCGACGACGTACGTCGGCTCTGACTTGACGCAGGCGCTCGTGACCAACCCGCACCTGCGGATCGAGGTCGAGAACGGCTACTACGATCTGGCGACGCCGTTCTTCGCGACGGAGTACACCGTCAACCATCTCGAGGGGCTGTCACCCGATCTGCGCGACAACATCACGCTCAAGTACTACGACGCCGGGCACATGATGTATCTGTACGAGCCGGCGCTCGCCGAGCTGAAGCAGAACGTGGCGCGGTTCATCACGAATCCCGCCCCGGCGACCGCGAGGACCGCCGGATCTAACTGAGGCCGCCCGGGAGAATACTCTTCGGGCCGAATTTGCCGCGGACGCGATCGATGGCTCGGGCGAGCCCTCGATCGCGTTCCGTTTCTTGTCCCGTCGTAGGGAGCTCGAGCTGATCGACGGCTACGACGGGTTTCAGGCCTGACAACCTGACCCCGACGAGCCGCGCCGGCACCCGGCGGGCGCTGCGCAATTTCGCCAGCAGCTCATGTGCCACGCGCAGGATTACGCGATCCGACACGACGGGCTCCGGAAGTGTCCGCTGGGCCCCGCGCGTCTTGAAATCCCAGTCGCGCAATCGCACGGCGACGGTGCGCGCCGTGAGCCCGTCACCGCGCATGTCCGCCGCCGCGCGGGTGACGAGCCGGAGGAGCTCGCGTTCGATGTCCCCATCTTCCGTGAGGTCCTTCGAGAATGTCTCGTCGCGACTGATGCCCCGGTTCATGGCGCGGTGGAAGACATCGGCGCTGTCCGTCCCGTGGATGCGATTCCAGAGCCACTGCGCTTCGCGCCTGCTCAGCCACGTTCCCAGCGTCTCGAGGTCGTAGCGCAGGGCGTCGGCGACGGTGATCAGGCCGTGGGCCGCGAGCCGTGCCTGGAATTTCGGACCGACGAGCGGGATGTCGGCCAGCGTGCACGATCGCAGGAACTCCTGTTCGGACCCGGGCGCGACGATCAGCACGCCGTCGCCCCCGCGGCTCGGCTTGGCGCGATCGACGGCCATCTTGGCGATCAGCTTGTTGGTGCCGCCGCCGATGGAGAGTGTGAGTCCAGTCGCCGCGCGCAGACCATCGCGGATCCGGTGCGCCGTCGCGATCAGGGGCTCATGGTGGTAGAGGCTCTCGGTGCCGGTGAGGTCGAGGTACCATTCGTCGACGCTCGCGCCTTCGACGACAGGGGTGTACTGCTGCAGCGCGGTGCGGATCTCGGCGCTCTTCCTGATGCACTCTTTGAAGGGCACGGGGACGCACAGTGCGTCGGGGCAGAGCCGCAGCGCGCGCGCGATCGGCATCGCCGAGCGCACGCCGAACTTGCGGGTCTCGTAGGAGGCGGAGCAGACGACGCCGCGGCTTTCGCGCGAGCCGCCGACGATAAGCAGAGGCGCCTTGCCGGCGCCGTCGGGATCGACGGCGCGCGCGACGGCGACGTAGAACGCGTCAGCATCGGCCAGCAGAATCTGGCGCATGGGACTTGTCCCGAACATATCCCGAAGCGACTCGGGCTGCAACTCCGGGAAGTGGCGGTCGAATCGCGTGCGATTGGCTTAGTTTTTTCTCCCATGAGCAAAGGCACCATCGGCATCCTCACCGGCGGCGGCGACGTCCCCGGACTCAATCCCGCGATCCGCGCTATCACGATTCGCGCCCTGCGCGATGGGTACAAGGTCGTCGGCATTCGGCACGGCTGGGGCGGGCTGGTCGACTACTCACGCGACAAGGGCGCGGACAACAGCGAACAGGTTCTGCCGCTCACGGAAGCGATCGTGAACCGCGCGGGCCGCACCGGGGGCACCTTTCTGCACACCTCGCGCGTGCGGCCCAGCACGCTGCCGAAAGAGCGCGTACCGGCACACCTCAGCGGTTACACCGAGAAGTCAAACGACATCACGAAGGATGTGATCAAGAACCTCGAGCACATCGGCGTCGACGTCCTGATTCCCATCGGCGGCGACGACACGCTCAGCTACGGCAAGCGGCTGCACGATGAGGGGCTGAAGGTCGTCGCGATCCCGAAGACGATGGACAACGACGTCTACGGCACCGACTACTGCATCGGCTTCAGCACCTGCGTGACGCGCACGATCGAACTGACGCACCGGCTGCGCACGTCCGCCGGCTCGCACGAGCGCTTTCTGGTGATCGAAGTCTTCGGGCGCTACGCAGGGTTCACGGCGCTGTTGCCAACGATGGCTGGAGCGGCAGACCGCTGCGTGATCCCCGAGTACCCCGTGGAAGTCGAGCACCTGGCCGAGCTGCTAGTGCAGGACCGCAATAAGAACCCGAGCCGCTATTCGGTCGTCCTCATCTCGGAAGGCGCGCGGCTCACCTCGCACGAAGGGATGAGCTTCGAGGGCGAAGAGACCGACATGTTCGGGCACCGCAAGCTCGGCGGCATCGGCGATCAGATCGGCGCGGCACTCAAGGAGTGCTCGACGAAATACAACAAGGGGCGGCGCGTCGACGTCGTGAACCAGCGGCTCGGCTATCTCGTCCGGTCGGGCGATCCCGACGCGCTCGACTCGATCGTGCCGATGGCGTTTGGCAACCTGGCGCTCGACCTCGTGGTGAAGAAACAGTACGGCCGGCTCGTCAGCATTCACCGCGGGTTCTACGACAGCGTGCCGCTCGGCAGCGTGACGTCCGAGAAGAAGGTCGTCGACGTTTCGAAGTACTACAACACCGAGCGGCTCCGCCCGATCTATCAGTTCGATGGCGCGCCGCTGTTCATCATGACCAGCGATTGGAAGACGCCTCGACCCGACTAATCAAGCGCGTCGGGCACTGAGATGCACGACGACGCGCAAAGGTAACGCACCAAGTTGAAGCGAGTTACGTCGAGTGGAAGCGTGTTGCAGGACCGCTATTGCGCGCACGCCACACCCTGCGTTGCACGCCACATCGTGAGTGCCGACACTTTTTTTCAGGGCATCCCTAGTGAGTCATCCGTAAGGACATACCTACCGGCCCGGTGAAGCGTATGACACGCGAGGGCTGGCATATGCCTTGCGGCCCTCGGCTTGGACGTTGTCGAAAATCTGTTCGAACCCACACTGAACCACAAAGAGCGCACCGTGCAGCGCGAGCCTGGACCGTTGGTCCCCGTCACGTCTGGTGATGTGCTCGACACGTCGCGAATGCCGCTGGCCGAGAGTCGTCTCGTCCCTGCGTCCATTCCTTCGGCGGCGCGGCCATACGTTCGCGGGAAGTTTCTGTTCGTCGGGGACGAGAAGCTCTACATCCGCGGCGTCACCTACGGCGCGTTCACGCCCGACGCCCAGGGGAATGAGTACCAGGACCTCGCGAAGGTGGAGCGCGACTTCGCGCAGATGGCGGCGGCCGGCATCAACGCCGTGCGCATTCCTCACACGATGCCGCCACGCGGGCTCCTGGACGTCGCGCAGCGCCACGGCCTCCGCGTCATGGTCGGACTCTCCGCCGAGCAGTACGTCGGGTACCTGATCGACCGGCGGGGCGCGCCCGATGTGGAGGCTCTGGTGGCGGCAAAGGTGCGCGATTGCGCGGGCCACCCCGGGTTGTTGTGCTACGCCCTGGGCAACGAGATCGCGGCGCCGATGGCTCGGTGGTTGGGCCCCGAGCGGGTCCAGAGCTACCTCGAGCGGTTGTATCGCGTGGTGAAGCGCGAGGATCCCGAGGGGCTCGTCACGTACGTGAACTACCCCACGACCGAATACCTCGTGCTGCCGTTCCTCGACCTCTTGTCGTTCAACGTCTACCTCGAGTCCCAGGACCGGCTCAAGCTCTACCTCGCGCGGCTGCAGAACATCGCCGGTGATCGGCCGCTCCTCATGAGCGAGCTGGGCTTGGACAGCTTGCGCAACGGCGAGCGCGAGCAGGCGCAGGTGCTCGATTGGCAAGTGCGGACGGCGTTCGCCGGGGGCTGCGCGGGCGTATTCATCTTTTCGTGGACCGACGAGTGGTATCGGCACCAGGGCGTGGCCGATTGGGCGTTCGGCCTGACGCGCGCCGACCGCTCGCCGAAGCTGGGCCTCGGCGCCGTGCGCGAGGCGTTCGACGACGTGCCGTTCTCGTCGCGCCTGCACTGGCCCCGCGTTTCGGTCGTCGTGTGCTCGTACAACGGTGCGCGCACGATCGCCAACTGTCTCGACGGGCTCGCCCGCCTCGACTACCCCGATTACGAGGTCATCGTTGTCGACGACGGATCGCGGGACGCGACCGCCGCGATCGCGCGCCGGTACGCCCCGGTCCTGATCCAAACGCCGAACCGCGGGCTGTCCCACGCGCGCAACGCCGGCCTCGCGGCGGCGACCGGCGAGATCGTCGCGTACATCGACGACGATGCGCGGCCCGATCCGCAGTGGCTGCGGTATCTCGCGGCCACGTTCATGAGCACGTCCCATGCGGGCGTGGGCGGGCCCAACATCGCGCCGCCCGGCGACGGCCCGATCGCCGAGTGCGTGGCGCGTGCGCCGGGCGGTCCCGTCCACGTGCTGCTGAACGATCGCGAGGCCGAGCACATCCCCGGCTGCAACATGGCGTTCCGGAAAAGCTGCCTCGAGGCGATCGGCGGATTCGATCTGCAGTTCCGTACCGCCGGCGACGACGTCGACGTATGCTGGCGGCTGCAGGAGCGCGGCTGGACGCTCGGCTTCCATCCCGCCGCCCTGGTGTGGCACCACCGCCGGAACTCGCTGCGCACCTACTGGAGGCAGCAAATCGGCTACGGGCGTGCCGAGGCGATGCTGGAGCGCAAATGGCCCGAGAAGTACAACGGGCCGGGACACGTGCGCTGGGCGGGCCGCATCTACGGCCCCGGGCTCACTCGGCTGCTCGGCTGGCGCTCGGCTCGCATCTACCACGGCGTGTGGGGCAGCGCGCCATTCCAGTCGCTCTACGAGCCGGCGCCGAGCGTGCTGGCGTTTCTGCCCCAGATGCCCGAGTGGCATCTGCTGACCGCGACGCTGTGGGCGATGGCCGGACTCAGCCTGGTCTACGAACCTCTCAAGGTCGCGGTGCCCCTCGCGGTCGCCGCCCTGCTCCCCCCCATCGCGCAGGCGACGCTGAGCGCCATCCGCGCGTCCTTTCCCGAGGCGCCCCGCGGGATCGGGCGGCTCAAGCGCGTGGTGGTGACGGCCTTCCTGCACCTCGTGCAGCCGCTCGCCCGGCTCGGCGGCCGGCTCCGCGCGGGGTTGACACCTTGGCGCCGGCGGGCGAAGCCGGGGCGAGCGCCGCTGTGGCCCCTGACGGCGTCGGTCTGGAGCGAGCAGTGGATACCGCTCGACCAGCGGTTACGGGCGCTCGAAACACGCCTGCGGTCCGAAGGGGCCTGCGTGCTCCGCGGCGAGGAGCACGACTGCTGGGACCTCGAGGTACGCGCGGGGATTCTCGGCACCGCCCGTCTGCTCGCGGGGGCCGAGGACCACGCCGGGGGGAAACAGCTCCTCCGGCTTCGCTGGTGGCCGCTGGTTCCGGTGCGCGGGCCGGTGCTCGCGCTGGCGTTCGCCGCTCTTGCCGGCGTAGCCGCGCACGCGCACCTGTGGGGCGCCGCCGTCCTGCTGGGCCTGGGCGCGGCCCTGCCGGCGCTCAACATCGTCGAACAATGCATGGCCGGAATGGCCACGATTCAGCGGACCCTCCAGGACCTCAACTGGGGAACCTGGCGATGAGGATCAGAAGCGACCTTGCCCTGTACCGTCGTCTCGCGCGGCAAGCTGCCCCCATGTGGCGCATGGTGGCCGCCGTCTTCGTGGTGGGTCTGCTCGCCAGCCCGCTGGCGCTCCTGGCTCCGCTGCCGCTCAAGATTGGCGTCGACACCGTGCTTGGGTCGCGCCCGCTGCCCGCCTGGGTGGCGGCGTTGCTGCCCGCTTCCGTGGCGCGCTCGACGTCGGCGCTGCTCGCCCTCGTCGCGGCGCTGGCGATCCTCATCGCCGTGGCGACGCAGCTCCAGGTCGCCGCCCAGAAGTACCTGACCGTGCTGGCCGGCGAGCGGCTGCAGCTCGACTTCCGTGCGCGGCTGTTCCAACACCTCCAGCGGCTGTCCCTCACCTACCACGACACGATCGGCACCGCCGATTCCATATACCGCATCCAGCAGGATGCGCCCGCCATCCGCTCCCTGGTGATCGACGGGTTCATCCCCCTGGTGAGCTCGGCGGTCACCCTTGCGGGAATGATCTACGTGACCTTCCGGCTCGATTGGCGTCTCGCCCTCGCCGCCGTGGCCGCGTCGCCGCCGCTGCTCCTGATCGCGCAGGTCTACCGGCCGCGGCTCCGCCGCCAGTCGCGCGACGTGCGGCGGCTCGAGAGCGTGGCGCTCGCCGTGATCCACGAAGCACTGGGGGCCTTGCGCGTCGTCAAGGTGTTTGGGCAGGAGCGGCGGGAGGAGGAGCGGTTCGTCCGTCGCTCGGGCGATGGCGTGAGTGGCCGGATCGGCTTGGCACTGGCGGAAGGCAGCTTCAGCATCGCCATCGGCGTCATCACGGCTGCGAGCATGACCGTCGTGCTGTTTCTCGGCATCGCCCACGTGCGGTCGGGGCTCCTGTCGCTCGGCGACCTCCTTCTCGTGATGGGGTACGTCGCCAAGCTGTACGATCCGATGAAGACGATCAGCCGCAAGTCGGCCACGCTGCAAGGCTACTTGGCCAGCGTAGAGCGGGCCTTCGCCGTCCTCGACGAGCGGCCAGACGTCGACGAACGGTCTGACGCGCGGCCGATCAGCCGGGCGCGAGGCGCGATCGCATTCGAGCAGGTGTCGTTCGCGTACGCGCCGGACCGCCCCGTATTGCACGACGTGTCGTTCTCGATACCACCGGGCGCGAGCCTCGGCATCGAGGGCGCCACCGGGGCAGGCAAGAGCACGCTCATCAGTCTGCTCACCCGTCTGTACGACCCCACCGAGGGACGGATCCTGCTCGACGGCGTGGACCTGCGGGACTATCGGCGTGCGGATCTCCGCCGGCAATTCGCCGTGGTGCTCCAGGAGTCGGTGTTGTTCTCGGCGAGCATCGCCGAAAACATCGCGTACGCCGTGCCCGGCGCGACCCGGGAGCAGATCGTCGCGGCTGCCCGCGCGGCGAACGCGCACGAATTCATCGAGCGGCTGCCTCAAGGTTACGACACCGAGGTGGGAGAGCGCGGCGTCAAGTTGTCGGGCGGCCAGCGCCAACGTGTCGCGATCGCGCGCGCGTTCCTGACGGATAGCCCGGTGCTGCTGCTGGACGAACCGACGAGCGGCGTGGACCCCCACACCGAGGCGGCGATCGTCGAAGCGCTGGGCCGACTCCAGGAAGGGCGCACCGTGATCATCATCAGCCACCGGCCGAGTGCAGTGGCGCGGTGCACGGCGCTGTTGACCATGCAGCGCGGCCGGATCGCCGCCGACACAACCCGCCTCGAGCCCGCGCCGCCGCCGCTGCCGGCCCTCCTTCCGGCCGTCGGCTCCGCCTCCGCCAGGCGGCGCGAGATCCTGTTAGCCCACCCAGCGATCCAGGCGTGGCGGCAGCTCAACCCTGAGCGCGTGGTGCCAGACCGCATCACCCCCGCCAAGTTCAAGCCCAACAAGCCACGGCCCAACCTGACAGTGTACCGGCTGGAAGGCATCGGGGCCGATGGCTCGGCGGTAATCGCGAAGCGGTGTACGCGCGAGGCCGGCCAGATCGAGCGCACCGTGTACGAGCGCATCCTGCCGCACGTGCCCCTCGCCGGACCGCACTACTACGGTACGGTCGAGGGGCCCCAGGATCAGGACGTCTGCTGGCTCTTCATCGGCGAGATCCACGGCGAGAAGTACGATATGCTGCGCCCTGACCACCGCGCCGCGGCAGCTCGGTGGCTCGGGACGTTGCACACCACGGCGCAGTCCGCCGCCGACCAGGTCGGGTTGCCCGACGCGGGACCGAGCCGCTACCGGGCGGAGCTGCGTGCGACCCGAGACCTGATTCGCGCCCAGGTGGATAATCCCGCGTTCGGCGCCGAGGACGTGGCGTTCCTCGACCTCCTGGTGGAGCGGTTTGATGAGCTCGACGAGAATTGGGATCGGCTCGCCCGCGCCTGCACCGGCCTGCCGCCCACGCTGATCCACGGCGACTTCAACGCCAAGAACCTGCGCGTACAAACGTCGCCCCAGGGCGTCCAGATCGGGGTCTTCGACTGGGAGGATGCCGGGTTAGCCGTTCCCGCCATCGACCTCGCCCAGGCGGTCGATCCCTCCTGTCGTATCGCCGCCGGCCCGGACGTCGCCACCTACGGTGCCGTGGTCCGGGAGCGGTGGCCGCACTGCGACGCCACGGACATCGAGCGCCTCGCGACGTGCGGGGCCGTGTTGCGCGCGTTGGCGGTGATCGCGTGGGACGGGCAGCACCTCACGCGTCCCTGGGCCGATGCCTTCCTCCCGAACCTGCGCATGTACGAGGCGGAGCTAACGCACGCGCTCGATCGCTTCGGGTGGCCGGTGCGGCAGGGCCCCGCGAGCGGCCGTCCCGCGCTGCAGGGCAGGATCGAATGAGGCGCCTGCGGGTCGGATTCCTGTTCAGGCGGCCCTATAGCCCGCGCCACGTCAGCATCTTCCCGAAGGCCATGCAGGCGCTCGCCGACGCAGGCGTGGTGGTCGATGTCATCGCTGGCAAAGGACGCCTCATCGACCTCTCCAGCGTACGGGTGGAGCACGACCTGTACGTGCTGAAGCAGATCTCCGGCATCTCGCTGAGTCTGGCGGGAGCTCTGCACGCCCAAGGCGCCGCCATCGTGAATCCGTATCCCGTGACGGTGTCGATCCGTGACAAGGTGATCGCGGCGCGCATCCTGTCCACCGCGGGGCTGCCCGTGCCCGCCACGTACGTCGTGTCGGAACCCGATCTATTGACGCCGCTCCTGGACCGGGGACCCCTCGTCGTCAAGCCGTACGACGGGACCGGCGGCTGGGGTGTCCACGTCGTCCGGAACGAAGCCGAGCTCCTGGCCGAGCCCGCAGACCAGCCGCCGATTCTGGCGCAGCGCTATCACCCGCCTCAGGGGCGTGACTTGAAGATCTACGTCATCGGCGAGCGGCTCTTCGGCGTCCGGAAGGTCTTTCCAGCCCGGACCGAGACGGAGAAATACGGCGAGCCGTTCACGCCGACGGCGGAGCAGGCCGACCTCGCGCGGCGCAGTGCCGGCGCGTTCGGCATCGACCTCTGCGGCGTCGACCTCATCGAGAGTGAGGGTCGCACGTACGTCGTGGATATCGCAAGCATCCCCGGGTTCAAGGGCGTGCCGGACGCGCCGTTGCACCTGGCCTCCTACTTCCGGGCCGCGGCCGCGCGAGCCGCCGCGGGCGGCACCGTGGCTGCGGCGGCCGTTGGGTTGGCGTCATGAGCCGTTTGATCGTCAACGGTGACGACTTCGGGGCAAGCCTCGGGATCAACCGCGGCATCGTGGAAGCCAGCGTGCGGGGAGTCCTGACGAGCGCGAGCCTCATGGTGGATGGGCCGGCGGCGGTCGAGGCGGTTGCGCTTGCGCGGGCGAACCCCGCGCTGAGCGTCGGCCTACACCTCGAGCTCGACTGCTCCGACCCGGGCCGGGTGGCCGCTGAGTGCGAACGTCAGTTGGCGCGGTTCCGCGAGCTGACCGGCGCGTCCCCGACGCACGTGGACTCGCACCACGACGTGCACCGCGACCCACGTGTGCTCCCGTATGTGCTCGCGCTCGCCCGGTCCGCCGGCATGCCTGTGCGGGGCCACTCCACCGTGCTCCACGTCGGGAAGTTCTACGGGCAATGGGGTGACGCGACGCACGCTGAGCAGATCGGGGTGGATGGCTTCGTGCGGGTGCTCGACGCCGAGATCGGACCGGACGTGACCGAGCTGTCGTGTCACCCGGGCTATATCGATGCGGGATTCCGCTCGAGCTATCGCGCCGAACGCGAGATCGAGCTTCGGACGCTGTGCGACCCGCGCGTGCGACGAGCCATCCACGAGCGCGGGATCACGCTGATCGGGTTCCGCGATGTGTCGCCGCGAGCGGCCGCAGTGATGATGGAGACGCCATGACCGCTGTCGTCCTGTCGGTGAACAAGGTCGCCAGTTTCCCTGACGGCGGTGGCCACTTCTGGGTGTACCTGCAATACGCGCTGGGGCTGCGGCAGTTGGGCTGCGACGTCTACTGGCTCGAACAACTCCGTCCGGTCCGTGATGCGGACCGGCGGGCACACGTCATCGCGACGTTCCAGGAACGGATGAAGCATTTCGGGTTCGAGGGCCACACGCTGCTGTACGACGCCGTCGAAGGCGAGCTACGCTTCGTCAACTCCACGCGGCCCGAGGCAGAGGCGGTGCTGCGGCGGGCGGATGTCCTGCTGAACTTCCATTACGCCATCGACACGCGCCTGCTCGCTTGCGCGCGGCGCACGGCGCTCGTGGATATCGATCCCGGCTTGCTGCAGTTCTGGATGAGTACCGGAGAGCTCGACGTTTCGCCGCACGATTGCTATCTGACGACCGGCGAGACGGTGGGAACACCGGCTGCGCTCTTTTCCGACTGCGGCCTGCAGTGGACGCACATGCGGCCGCCCGTCTGTCTAGACCTCTGGCCGTTCAGGTACAAGCCGGGCGCCGAGGCCTTCACGACTGTTTCCAGTTGGTCGTCGGCGAGCTGGTTGAAGGTGCAGCGGGACGGACAGACCGTCCTGGTCGATAACACGAAGCGGATCTCCTTTCTCGAGTTCGCGGATCTGCCACGCCACACGAGCCAGCCCCTCGAGCTGGCGCTCTATCTCCTGGACCGCGATCCCGCGGGTCAGGCGCGGCCGAAGCAAGCGGAGAAGGACGCGCAGGACCGGGCCCTCCTCGAACGGCAGGGCTGGCGCGTGCGGGACTCGCGGGATGTCACGGGCAGTCCCACAGCCTACGCCGCCTACATCCGACAGTCGCGCGGGGAGTTCAGTGCGGCAAAGCCGTCGTGCATGGCATTCCAGAATGCCTGGGTCAGCGATAGGACGGTGGCCTACCTGGCGAGCGGCAAGCCCGCCGTCGTGCAGCACACGGGCGCGAGCGCGTTCCTGCCGGACGGCGAGGGGATTTTCCGCTTTCGCTCGCTGGCGGAGGCGGCTGAGGCGCTCGAGACGATCAACCGCGACTACCCTCGCCAGTGCCGCGCGGCCCGCGACCTTGCCGAAACGTATTTCGACGCGCGCCGCGTGCTCGAGACCGTGCTGAACGCGGCGTTGAGCACGCAGCCGGCGGGGAGCAGAGTCCCATGAGCCTCACCGTCTGTCTGGCACCGGCGAACACGGTCGCCTACCCCAATGGTGGCGGTCACCTCTGGGTGTACCTCCACTGGGCGCTCGCGCTGCGCGCGCTCGGCTGCCGTGTCATCTGGCTCGAGGGGCTGGATGTCGACGAGCGCGACGCGTCACCCGCGGGCCGCCGGCGCCGGCGCGGCGGACCTCCGCGGGAGTGTGTCGCGGCGCTTAAGGCGCGCTTGGCGTCCTTCGGCCTGGCGGACACGCTCGCGCTGTACGCGATCGGCGGTGGGACCGTTCCTGACGAGGTCGCGCAGGGCTGCCTGGATCTGAACGCTGCCGCCGAGGCGGACCTGCTTCTCAACTTGTGGCACTCGGCCCCCGCCGGCGTCGTCGCGCGATTCCGGCGCACGGCGTTTATCGATACCGACCCGGGGTTGCTCCAAATCTGGATGACGACCGGCGCCGTCCAGCTCGCGCGACACGATCTTTATTTCACTATTGGCGAAACCGTCGGGACCCCGGCCGCGCGGTTCCCGGACGGCGGCCGCACCTGGGTGCACACCGTCCCGCCCGTCTACCTCCCCGAGTGGCCGTGCGTCCCCGAGCCGCTCGGCGGCGCCACGCCGCCACCATATACGACGGTGGCGCACTGGTGGGGCGGAACGTTCGAGTTCAACGGCACCACGTTCAGCAACGAGAAGCGCGCCTCGTTTCTCGAATACCAGGACCTGCCGCACCGCACGCCGGTCCCGCTCGAGCTCGCCGTGTGCCTCGCCGAGTTCTACGACGAGTACCGCCAGATCCTCGAGCCCAAGGGGTGGCGGCTGCGGGAGTCGTGGGACGTGACCGCGACGCCGGAGGCGTACCGGACGTACGTCCAGCGGTCCCGCGGTGAGTTCAGCTGCGCCAAGCCGGCCTACATCTCGCTCGAGACCGCGTGGGTGAGCGATCGCACCTTGTGCTACCTCGCCAGCGGCAAGCCCGCCGTCGTGCAATACACCGGCGCCAGCCAGTTCCTGCCGGACGCACAAGGTCTGTTCCGATTTCGGAACATGGACGAAGCCGTGCGGGGGCTTGCGACGGCGGAGACCGATTATGAGCGGCAGGGGCGAGCGGCGCGGGCGCTGGTCGAGGAGCATTTCGATGCCCGGCGAGTCGTCGCCAGCGTCCTGGAGCGGGCGCTCGGGCGCCAGGCGAGGAGCGCCGCGTGACTCTGGTCGAGCCCCGTCCCCGAAGCGCAGCGCCGGACGTCCCGAATGCGCGCAGAGAGCCAGCGTGGACCGAGCTGTGGCAGGGGCTCCGTGCCCTCCTGCACGACGCCGATCCCACCGATCGCGTGACGAGTGTGCAGCCGCTCAAGGCAAAGGTGTACCGGCTGCAGTTCGACGCGCGCGCGCCGTGGAGCTCGGTCGTGGTCAAGCGCATGGAGCCGGCGGTCGCGCAGCGCACCCGCCTGTTGGCCACGCGGTGGCTGCCAGCCCTCGGGCTGGAGCACGCCTGCCCGCGGCTGCTCGGCACGGCGGCCGACTGTCGCGGCGAAGTCGTGTGGCACATCCACGAGGACCTGGGCGACGATACCGTCGCCGCCCGGCCCGCGCCGGAGCTGGTGGAGGTCGCCGCGCGACAAGTCGCGGAGCTTCACGCGCGCGCCGCGCGCCACGGCGTGCTGCCGGACGTCCGCCGCTTCGGCCACGGCCTGGGCTTCGAGTACTTCACGACCAACGTGCGCGACGCGATCGCTGCGCTCGAGGCACTCCTCGCCGCCGGCATCCCGTCGCCGCCGTCGCACGCCGGGCTCCCCGAGCGCCTGCTCGCCCGCTTGCGGGCGCTGCTCGCGGACGCGCCGCGCCGGGCCGCCGTGTTCGAGCGGGCCGCCGGTCCGGACACGCTGCTGCACGGCGATCTGTGGACCATCAACATGTTCGTGAATGGATCCGCCGAACGGCCGCACCTGCGCCTCGTCGACTGGGATCGCGTAGGCGTGGGGCCGTTCAGCTACGACCTTTCGACGTTTCTGTTCCGCTTCCCCGCTGAGCTGCGGCCCGGGATTCTGGAGGTGTACCGTGACGCCACTGCGCGCGGGGGATGGCAGCTCGGTGCTCCGGAAGAGCTCGAGGTGCTGTTTGACACCGCCGAACGCGCGCGGTACGCCAACCGCGTGATCTGGCCGGCCGTCGCGCTGCTCAGGGAGCGGGCGGCTTGGGGATTTCCCGAACTCGCAGAAGTCGAGCGCTGGTTCCAGACGCTCGACGCCGACTCGACGATGAGGAGACCATGACGAGACTCGCACCGCGAGGGGCCTTGCTGCTGCCCCTGCTTTGGACCGTGGCGCGCGGCACACCCCTTCGCGCGCAGACGTCAACCGCGCATCTCGGCGCGCCAGCTGCGCCGACCTTCGTGATTCGGCGCGTGACCGAGGCGCCGCGTCTCGAAGCCTTTCTGGCCGGTTCCGCCGGCGCCGACAGCGCCGCGGTCACCGACTTCCGCCAGCGCGAGCCCGGCGACGGCATTCCGGTGAGCGAACGGACCACCGCGTACCTGAGCTACGATGAGCTGAACCTCTATGTGGTGTTCGTGTGCTGGGACGATCCCGCGAAGGTGCGGGCCAACGTCGCGCGGCGGGACGACATCAGCCACGACGACCACGTGATGGTCTATCTCGACACGTTCCACGATCGCAAGCGCGCCTACCGGTTCGCGGTCAACCCGTTCGGCGTCCAGCAGGACGGCATCTTGACTGACGGCCAGAGCGAGGATCTGAGCTTCGACGCCGTGTGGAGTTCTGAGGGCCGCTTGACCGACTCCGGCTATGTCGTGCGGATGGCGATCCCGTTCCGCAGCCTCCGGTTCTCGAACGACTCGGTGCAGACCTGGGGGATCACCCTCGGGCGGGCAATCCGGCGGGAGAACGAACGGTCGTATTGGCCCCACATCAGCAAGGGCAGACGCGGTTTCGTTTCCCAGCTCGGCACGCTGCAGGGGTTGGCCGGGATCTCTCCCGGACGAAACGTGCAGGTGAACCCGTACTCGGTCCTCGCCCGTGCGCGAATCCTTGACGCAGGCATTCCGGGACACGTGACGCAGGGCGACCAGCGCATCGGCGCGGATGCCAAGCTGATTCTGCACGACGCGTACACGCTCGATGCGACGGCGAACCCCGACTTCAGTCAGGTCGAGACCGACGATCCTCAAGTGACGCTCAACCAGCGCTTCGAGGTGTTCTTTGCCGAGAAGCGGCCGTTCTTCCTGGAAAACGCGGGGTTCTTCCAAACGCCCGTGCCGTTGTTGTTCTCACGGCGCATCGTCGATCCCGCCGCAGGGCTGCGGTTGACGGGCAAGGCGAGCGGCTGGGCGATGGGGGCGTTCGCCATGAACGACCGCGCGCCCCTGCCCTCCGGGGACCCCGACGCCGGTCGGGACGCCTGGATCGGGGCGGCCCGCCTGCAGCGCGAGCTCGGCACGGCGTCCACGGTCGGCCTCCTGGCGACCGACCGCGAATTCCTCCAAAGCGCGAAAGCAGACCGCATGTTCTCGGCCGACGGACGGTGGCGGGCGGGGACGTACTGGCGCGTGTACGCGCAGCTCATGCGCAGCGAGTCCGTCCAGCAGGACGGCACACGGTCCGGCGACTGGGGTGCGATGGGCGAGGTGTCGTTCAACAGCCGTCCTTTCGATTATAAAGGGATCTACCAGGAGTTCGGCCCTGCTTTTTCGGCGCCGCTGGGGTTTGTGAATCGGGTCGGTTTCCGGCGGACTGAACAAGGGGCGGACTACACGCTCCGGCTGAAGAGCGGCCCGGTGACGACGTTGGGGCCCTCCGTGTCCGTGGACGCCTATTGGGATCACGAGACGGGCCAGCTGCTCGATCGGGACGCGCGGGCGCAGTTCGTGATGCAGCTCCGGGGCAACTCCAAGGTCCTGTTCAACCGGCACCAGTCATTCGAGCTGTTCGACGGAACAGAGTTCCGCCCCGAGGCCACGGAGGCGGAGGTCGGCAGCGAGTGGGTGAAGTGGCTCGGGTTGACCGCATCCTACATCTGGGGCACCGCGGTGAACCACGAACCGGCGGCTGGCGTCGCGCCCTCCCTCGCGCGCGCGCGCCAAGCGGTAGTGAAAGTCACCCTCCATCCCACGTCGCAGCTTCGCCTCGACCAGTCCTACAACTATGTCGGGCTTCGGACCTCGGCAGGCTCCCGCATCGTCGGCGAGACGCAGTTCCGGGAGAAGCTCAATTACCAGTTTACGCCGCTGTTTTCACTCCGGGCGATCGTGGACTGGATCGCGATCGACGCCGATACGACGCGCTCCGCCGAGGGCGCGCGGCAGCGGAAGTTGGGCGTCGATTTCCTCCTCACCTACCTCACGCACCCCGGGACGGCATTGTACTTGGGGTACACTGATCGCTACGAAAACCTGCAGATCCTCACGGGGCCGCCGCGCGACCTCGAGCCCAGCCGCTCCCCCTCCATGTCCGTCGGCCGGCAGCTCTTCGTCAAGGCAAGCTACCTGCTACGCTACTAGGGAGGCGTGAAGACAACACATGACGCTCGCACCCGCGTCGGATCTCATGGCCACACTGGAGCGGGAAGAATTCCGCGAAGCGCTGGAACGGTTGTGCGTCTCGGAATGGCACTCGGGCGCAATTCGGGAGACGCGCATCCAGCCCATTCGGCGCCGCCCGAATCGCTGCACAGTCGCCATCGTCGTGAATTCACGGACCGGCCAGCACGAACTGATCGGCAAGATCTACGGGGACGACCGCGCGGATGTGTTCGACACCATGCGGCAGTTGAGCCGGGACGGCTTCGGGACAGCGTCGGACAATTCGGTTCCCACCCCCTTCGGCTGGCTGCCCGCGCTGCGCGTGCGCCTCGAAGAGAAGATCGTGGGCTCGTCGATGAACGACGTCATCCGCACCGGGAGGTCCGCCGACTGGACCGCAGCGGCCGAGCGAAGCGGCGAGTGGCTTGGCCGATTCCATCGCGCCGTCCCGCGACCGGAGCGGGGGCACGACCTTGCGGCGAAACTGGCGCACCACCGTCAAGCAACGGCCCGCATGGCCCGTCTGCGGCAGAAAGCCGAGGCGCTGCTCGCGCAGCTCGAAGAGGCCGTCGCGCTCGCCCCGGTCGTGGTCCCGTGCGCTGGGCACGGCAGGTACATCCCCGACCACGTCCTCTTCAGCGGCCGGCGCACGGTGGTCATCGACCTGGACGAGCACGACGCGGCGGACCCGAGCCGGGACGTCGCCGGGTTCCTGGTCGCGCTGCGACGCCGGGCGATCCAGTTGCTGTGCGACCGGCACGCGTTGGACGCCGTGCCCGATGCCTTCGTCGCGGCGTACACCGCCTCGGGGCCGCCGGGCGCGCTGGCGAACCTGCGGCTCTACCGTGCCCTGGCATGCCTGAGCTGGGCCCGGCGCGATCTCGACAACCAGAACCCCGAGCTGGCCGAGTTCATGCTGGACGAGGCGTTGCGACTGTTGTCGCACTGATCGCCGTGCTCCACGCGATTTGTGCTGTGCTGTTGCAGGCGGCTGCCGCCAGCCCGCCCGTCGGACCCGCGGTGACCGCGGTCCGGCTCGTTCAGGTGCCCGCCGTGGATGGCCGCCTCGACGATCCGGACTGGGCCCTCGCGACGCCCGTGACGGCGTTCCTCCAGATCGACCCGGACGAGGGCGCCGCGGCGTCCGAGTCGACCGAGGTGCGGGTGCTGTACGACGCGGACGCCATATACGTGGGCGCGCGCCTGTTCGACTCGGAGCCGCTGCGCATCGTCAGCCGGCTCGCGCGACGCGATGCGTCCACGCACAGCGACGAGGTCCGGCTTTTCCTGGACAGCTATCACGATCACCGCACCGCCTTCGAATTCATCGTCAACCCCGCAGGCGTGAAAAAGGATGTCCTCCTGGGCGGTGACGGCGAGTTCTCCGATGACTCCTGGGACCCGGTCTGGCAAGCGGCGACCGCCATCGACTCACTTGGCTGGACGGTCGAGATCCGGATCCCATTTTCCCAATTGCGCTTCTCCGCGGCAGCGGAGCAGGTGTGGGGAGTGCGTGTCGCGCGCTGGATCGAGCGCAAGAACGAGCTCGCCATGTTCCCGTTTGTGGGGAAGAACGAGAACGGCGTCGCGTCGCGCTTCGCTCACCTTATCGGGTTGCGCCATCTCGTGCCGCCGAAGCGGCTCGAACTCCTCCCCTACGCGGTCGCCCGCGGCACCTACCATGAGCCTGAGGCCCTCAACAACCCGTTCGACGGGAAAGCCAGCTACTTCAACAACGCCGGCGGAGACCTGAAGTACGGCGTCACCTCGAGTCTCACCGTGGACGCCACCGTGAATCCGGACTTCGGCCAGGTCGAGCTCGACCCGGCGAAGGTGAACCTCACGGCGTTCGAAGACTTCTTCGATGAGCATCGCCCCTTCTTTGTCGAGGGCGCCGAGATTCTCGAGTTCGGCGGCGGCGGGGGGGGCGTCACTCACTTCAGCGGCACGCCGCTCTTCTTTTACTCGCGCCGGATCGGCCGCGAGCCGCAGCTCGAGCCCACGTCGCCCGGCGACTACACGGACATGCCGGCGGGTACGACGATTCTCGGCGCCGCAAAGCTGAGCGGGCGGACTGCCACCGGCTGGTCCCTGGGGCTGCTCGAGGCGCTCACCGAACGGGAGCGCGCGACCGTTTTCGACGCCGCGAGCGGTGCCCGCTACAGCGACCCCGTCGAGCCGCTGACGAACTACTTCGTGGGCCGCATGAAACACACCTCCGCCGACGGGAACACGACGATCGGCGCGCTCGGCACGGCCGCGAACCGCCGTCTCGACGCGCCCGTCTTCGACCAACTCCCCACGGCGGCGTACGGGGGCGGCGTAGACTTCTTCCACCGTTGGGGCCGGAACACGTACACGCTCGCCGCGAGTGTGGGGGGGTCGTATCTCGCGGGCGACACGCTGGCGATCCAGCGCGCCCAGCGCTCGTCCAACCGCTACTACACGCGCCCCGACGCGCAGGCGTTCCGCTACGATCCCACCAGGATTTCGCTCACGGGGGTCACCGCCGACCTGTATCTCAACAAGCTGGCAGGGACTTGGCGTTGGGAACTCGCTGCCAGCACGACGACGCCGGGGTTCGACGTGAACGACCTCGGCTTCCAGCAGCGCGTGGACTTGATCTCCGCCGCCGCCGCGCTCGGCCGGCGCTGGACCAAACCGGGCCGATGGTTCCGCCAGGGCTATGCGTACGTCACGTTCAGTCCGAGCTGGAATTACGATGGCAACGCGATCCAGCGCGACCTGGGTGGCTTCGGATATGCCCAGCTGCGCAACTTTTGGACGGTGAACTGGACCGCGAAGTACGAGATGCCAGTGCTCGACGACCGCCTAACCCGCGGTGGACCGCTCGCCGCAACGCCGCGGGCTTGGTACGGCAGTGGCACCCTGACTACCGACACGCGCAAGTACGCGAGCGGATACGCGTTCGCGTCCTACTCCGGTGATGATGCGGGCGGCTGGTTGGTGAATGTGCTACCACAGTTGACGTTGCGACCTAACGCCGCGCTGTTCTTGAGCGTCGGACCGGGCTACGTCACCGGTCGATTCTCGGCGCAATACGTAACTCGCCACGGCGACAGCACGGCGGCGACGCTGGGCAGCCGATACGTGTTCGCCGAGCTCAGGGAACGGAGCGCCTACGTGACACTCCGCGCCAACGCCACCTTCTCCCCCCTGCTCAGCTTCGAGCTGTACGCACAGCCGTTCACGTTCTCGGGCGCCTATAGCGGCTACAAGGAGCTGCGCGCACCGCGGACCTACTCCTTCGACCGCTACGGCCAGGACAACGGCTCCACCATCACGCCCGGAGACAGCGTCGTGTGCGGCAGCTCCGGCCCGGATCGCTGCTTGGGTGTCGACCCCGATGGAGCCGGACCGGCCGCCGAGTTCGCCGTGTACCGCCCCGACTTCAGAACGCGTTCGCTCAAGGTTAAGGCGGTGCTGCGCTGGGAGTATCGACCCGGATCTACCATGTTTCTCGTGTGGACGCAGAGTCGTTCCGGCTACGTGTCCTACGACGGCACCTTCGACATGCAGCGCGATCTGGCCACCGATCTGTTTCGTGACCGGCCGACGAACGTGTTCCTCGTGAAGGTCAACTTCTGGTTCAGCCGCTAGCGACGATGCTGACGCCGCAGCCCAGGGCCTACGGCTTCCGGGTTACGCGTAGGTTGGCGAAATGGCCACCTGAGCCGTCGCCGACCCAAAGCCCGACCGATCCGTGCGTCCGGCCGCTCAATTCGGTGACGACGAGCGCCGGCGTGCGCGCGTCGTTCACGAACACACTCACTTTCGGTTGCTCGATCACCACACGCACGTGGAACCATTGGTCGCCATCGGGCTCCGGCACGACGGCGGCCTCATACTGACCGGGGTGCTCTGAGCGCAGTCGTTGCCACGGCCAGCTCGGCTGGGAGACGTACTCCACCGCGTGGCTGTGACGGGTCGAGTCGGCGACGCGGAAGTTGAACGGCCGGAAGTAGACGGCGTCGTAGGTTTCCCCATCCACCACGCGGAACGCGACACCCAGGAAACTGCTCTGGGCCGGCTGGCTCTGTCCGAGAAGGTCGGCTTCGATGACGCCGTTTCCGAAGTCATAGCCCTTCAGCCAGACCAGTCCCATCAGCGGGACGAGCGGCAGCTTGAGCGCGTGCTTTCCATTGGTGTCGACCACTGACGCCGTGCGGCCGGCCACCTGCCAGCGCGGATCCTTGCCGACGGCGGTGACATCGAGTGTTTCCTGGGCCTGAACGAGGCACGCGAGCATCAGCAGCGGTAGCATGGCCGACCTCCCCTTTCGTCCGATGTAGTGCGAAACTCTGTCCCATGCTCAACGTGGGTCTCGTGGGCTTTGGTTTCGCGGGCAAGGTCTTTCACGCGCCCGTCATTCGCGCGGTCGACGGCCTCCGCCTCACCACGATTGTGCAGCGGCACGGTCCCCCTGACCAGCGCTATGCGGATGTGGAATTCGTCCGGAGCCTTGACGAGTTACTGACACGCAAGATCGACCTCGTCGTCGTCGCGACACCCAACACCTCGCACCACGCCATCGCGAAGCAGTCGCTCCTCGCCGGGCGCCACGTCGTGGTCGACAAGCCGTTCACGCCCACGGTCGCAGAGGCGAACGACCTGGTTCAGATCGCACGGCAACAGCGGCGCATCGTCACCGTGTACCAGGATCGCCGCTACACCGGCGATTTCGTCACCGTGCAGAGCGTCGTCGGGGAAGGCACGCTCGGCCGCGTTGTCCTGTTCGAATCACACTTCGACCGATTCCGCCCCGAGCAGAAGCCAAATGCCTGGCGCGAGGAGCCGCTGCCCGGGTCCGGCATGTGGTTCGACATCGGACCACACCTCTTCGATCAGGCGCTCTTGCTGTTTGGAATTCCCGACGCGATCGGTGCGGACATCCGGATCGAGCGGGATCGCGGCCGGATCGACGACGCCTTCGACGTGACGCTCTTCTACCCGCACATCCGCGCCCTCTTGCGCGCCTCGATGCTCCGGCCGCCCGTCGGACCGACCTGGCTCGTGCATGGCACGAAGGGATCCTTCGTCAAATTCGGGATGGATCCACAGGAGGCCGCGCTCAAGGAGGGCCGCACGCCGGACGAGCCCGATTGGGATGCGGACCCGCCAGAATTCCACGGCACGCTCATCACGTCTGACGCAACGCGCACAGTGCCGACGCTCCGGTCGAGTTTCACGCGCTATTATGAAAACGTCCGAGACGCGATGCTCGGCACGGCGCCGCTGGCCGTCACGCCGGAGTGGTCGCTCGATGTGATGCGTGGATTGGTGCTGGCTGCCGAGAGCAGTCGAACCCATACCGTGCTGCCTTGGAGCCCATGAAAAAGCCCGCCGCCTCCGTGCTGCTCGGTGGCCTCGTCGCCGGTTCGTTCGACATCACGTATGCGTGCACGTTCTGGTATCTGAAGCGTGGCGTTCTGCCAACGCGCGTGTTCCAGTCCGTCGCGTCGGGTCTGCTCGGCGATGCCAGTTTCACTGGAGGATGGCGCACCGCGGCGCTCGGTCTCGCGCTCCACTATTTCATCGCGACGTCGATGGCGGTCACGTACTACCTGTTCGCGCGGCGCTGGTCGGATCTGTGGGAAAAGCCGTTCGTGTACGGCCCGATGTACGGCCTACTGCTGTACGGCATCATGAACTACATCGTCGTGCCGCTCTCGGCGGCGAATCCCGGCTCGCGGAACCTGCTGTGGGTGCTGCTCAGCATCGCCGTGCACGCATTGTTGATCGGCACACCGTGCGCGATCTTTGCCCGCCGCGCCATGCTCGCCTCGCGCGTCCCGGTTTCACCGGTCTTGTAGACACCGAGGCACCGAATTCGTCGTTGGGGCGTTATCTTGGGCGCCTGGCATGACATCGAATCCCACCCCCCCAACGACCTGTCAGCGCTGCGGCGCGAGCCTCACCTCGGGGACGTCGTTTTGTCCGCGCTGCGGCACCGGCATCCCCGTGCATCGTCCGTGGTCGGGACCCACGCTGGCCACACCGTCCGGGGCTGTCCTCGAGCCCCGCCCCGAGGCGTCGGAGGCGCAGCTCGCGGCGCTGCGGCGCGCGACGCTCGGACAGTACGAGATCCTGGTCGAAGTCGGGCGTGGCGGCATGGCCACCGTCTACCTCGCCCACGATCTGGCACTGGATCGCAAGGTGGCGATCAAGGTGCTCGCGCCGGCGCTGCTCGCGATGGGGGAGGGGATGGTCGAGCGCTTCAAACGCGAAGCGCGAACCGCCGCGGCGCTCAGCCACCCGCACATCATCCCGATCTACGCCGTCAACGAGGGCAACGAAGTCCTGTACTTCGTCATGAAGCACGTGCAGGGACGCTCCCTCGACGCCATCGTCCGCGACGTCGGCCAATTACCGCTCACGATGACGCAGGCGATCCTCGCGCAGGTGGCCGATGCCCTGGGGTACGCGCATCGCCACGGCGTGATCCACCGTGACATCAAGACGGCGAACATCATGCTCGATGAAGAAGGCTGGGCCGTCGTCACGGACTTCGGGATCGCCAAGGTGGTGCAGGCTCAGGGACTCACCATGACCGGCGTGACGGTCGGCACACCGACCTACATGAGTCCCGAACAGTGCGCCACAACGGAGGAAGTGAGCGGCGCCTCGGATCAGTACTCGCTCGGCGTCGTGGCGTACGAGATGTTGACCGGGACGGTGCCGTTTCAGGACGACTCGATCATGTCCATCATGTACGCGCACTTCAACCAGCCGCCACGACCCGTGACGGAGCTTCGCCCCGACTGTCCTCCCAATCTCGCGGCGGCGGTGATGCGCATGCTGGAGAAAGATCCTGCCAGCCGCTGGCCCAGCATGGACGACGTCGTGGCGGTGTGCGGCCGCCCCTCGCTCCGTCGCGATGATCCAATCCGGCAGCAGATGAGCTCGCTGGCGCG
>DASWDA010000083.1:0-46081 GCA_036395695.1 Gemmatimonadales bacterium | reverse complement strand
ACGATCAGCCCGCCGCCAAGGTAGCCTGCGCTGAGCCGCGCCCCGACCACGGCGCCCTCAAGGTTCAATGCCGAGGTCCTTCCACATCGCGTCGACCCGAGCCTTCGTCGCAGGATCCATCACGATCTTGTTCGGCCACTCGCGCGTGAAGCCTTCTTCCTTCCATTTTCGCGTCGCGTCGATTCCCATTTTCGAGCCGTAGGTGAAGCCGCGGCTCGAGTGGTCGAGCACGTCGATCGGCCCCATGGTAAAGCGCACGTCGCGCTCGGGATCGATGTGATTGAGCGCCACCCACCACGCTTCCTTGGGGTCGCGGACGTTCACGTCCTTGTCCACGACGACGATCACCTTGGCGAGCGACATCAGGCCCTGTCCCCACAGGCCGTTCATCACCTTGTAGGCCTGGCCCGGGTACTGCTTGTCGATGCTCACGAACACCAGGTTATGAAAGATCCCCTCGGCCGGCATGTGCAGATCAACGACCTCGGGAATCGTGAGGCGCAGCAGAGGCAGAAAGATCCGCTCGGTCGCGTGGCCGAGGTAATAATCCTCCATCGGTGGACGGCCGACGATCGTGTGCGGCCAGATGGGATCGTCGCGGAAAGTCACCGCGGTGACGTGCACTTTCGGATAGTAGTCGGCGAGCGAGTAAAAGCCGGTGTGATCGCCGAACGGCCCTTCGAGCACCAACTCCTCGCGCGGATCGATGTAGCCTTCGATCACGATCTCCGCTTCCGCCGGCACCTCGAGGTCAGACGTCACGGCCTTCGCCAGCCGTACGCCTTCCCCGCGCAAGAACCCGGCGAACAGAAACTCGTCGATGGTCGGAGGGAGCGGCGCGGAGGCCGAGTAGATGCTGGCCGGATCGCCGCCCAGGGCGATCGCCACCGGCATCTTCTCACCGCGCTCGGCCATCGTCCGCCAGTGCGCCGCGCCCACTTTATGCCGCTGCCAGTGCATCGCCAACGTGTTCTTGCTCAACACTTGCACGCGGTACATCCCCACATTCCGGACTCCGGATTCCGGATTCCTCGTAATCACTCCACCGAGCGTGATATAGGGTCCGCCGTCCTCGGGCCAGCAAATCGGCGCAGGGAACTGCGTGAGGTCGACATCGGATTCCTTGATCACCGTATTCTGGGAGGCGGGGCGGCCGACGGTTTTGGGCGGGAACTTGGCGACCTCGGCGAGCCGCGGCAGTAGCGCGAGCTTGCCGAGCAAGCCCTCCGGGACTTTGAGCGCGAGCAGCTCGGCGATGCGCGCGCCGATCTGATCGAGGCAATCGACCCCGAGCGCCAGCGCCATGCGCCGCTCTGAGCCGAACAAATTGACCGCTACCGGATAGGCCGACGTCCTGCCGCCGCGCAGGGTCGGCTGCGTGAACAGCAGCGCGGGTCCGCCGCCGGGCGACTTCATGCAGCGATCCGCGACCTCCGTGATTTCCTTGTCGACCGAGACGGGGCGCGTGACGCGCGTGAGATCGCCCGCCTTGTCGATCGCGGCGACGAACTCCCGCAGATTATCGAGTGCCATAGTGCACGGCGCAGATGCCGCCGGTCAGGCGCTCGAACCCGACGCGCGAGAACCCGGCGGCTCGAAGCCGCTGCGACAGCGCCTCCGGCTCGGGAAAGGCGAGCACCGACTCTGGCAGGTAGGTATAGGCGTCTCTATGTTTCGACACGAGCCGGCCGATGGCGGGCAAAACCCGGCGAAAGTAGAACAGGTACATCGCGCGCAGGGGCGCGAAGCGAGGCGTGGCGAACTCGAGGATGACGAAGCGCGCGCCCGGCTTGAGCACTCGTGCGGCCTCGCGTAAGCCCCCGTCCAGGTCGGCGAGATTGCGTACGCCAAATCCCACCAGCGCGCCGTCGAACCGCGCCGCGGGGAACGGCAGTGCCAACGCGTCGGCGGCGATCGGAACGGTGCGGGGCGCCTTGTGTCTGCCCTGCGCCAGCATCGGCACGGCGAAGTCGGCGCCGATCACGCGGCCGCGGAAGCCGGCCTGGCGCGCCAACTCGGCGGCGAGATCGAGGGTGCCGGCGCAGAGATCGAGATACGTGCCGTCGGGTTTCGCTTCCCAGCCGAGCCGCGCCACAGCGGCGCGACGCCAGGACCGATCCACGTTGAGACTCAGCAGGTGGTTCAGGAAGTCGTAGCGCGGGGCAATCGCCGTGAACATACCACGGACGTAGGCTGGAGAACGACCCATAGGCGCGAAAGATAGGCCGGACCACCTGAGCGACGCCAGCGATCAGCAGGTCGTCGCATGGGCAAAACAGGGTCACGACGCGGCGTTCCGCGAGCTGGTCCGACGCTACGAGCGGCCCGTGTTTTCGCTGCTGTACCGGATGGTGCGCGATCGCGCGCTCGCCGAGGATCTCGCGCAGGAAACCTTCGTCAAGGTCCTGAACGGGATCAAATCGTACCGCCCGGAATTCAAGTTCTCATCGTGGATCTTCAAAATCGCGAACAACGCGGCGATCGATCACCTCCGCCGCAAAAGCATCGACACGCTGTCGCTCGACGGGGCACCGAGCGCGGAGACGCCCGAGCAGATGCGTGCGACGTCGCTGCAGCTGGGCGACCGCGCCGAAAGCCCGCTCGCGGAAGTCGAGAACCGGGAGCTCGGCACGGCGATCGAACGGGCCATCGCCCGGCTGCGGCCCGAGTACCGCTCGTGTATTCTGCTACGTCATGTGGAGGGGTATTCCTACGAGGAGATCGCGGATACGCTCGACCTCCCCCTGGGGACGGTCAAAACTTATATCCATAGGGCCCGTAATGAATTGCGTGTTTATCTGGAAGATCGCCGCGACTGAAACCAGGGCCGAAACCGGGCCGTAGGACACCCAATGACTGACATCACATTGCATCTCACCACCGACGAAATCGAGCTCTGGGCGCAGGGCCTCCTGCCTGCCGCCCGGGCCATTCACCTTGCCGACTGTTCACTCTGCCGCGTCGAAGCCGAGCGCGAGCGCAAAATCATTCTGGAGCTGGTCCAGCTTCCGAAGTTTGCCCCGAACGCCGGGTTCGCCGATCGCGTCATGGCGCAGGTGAAGGTTCACGCGCCATCGGGCGACTGGACCGCATAACCGATCCTGTCGCAGACGCAACGGTAGGGCGCAGCATGCTGCGCCCCTACTTCTTTTTCCTGCCGTCCGCTCTCACTGAATCAACCGGCACTGACGCACAATCCGTCGGGCGGGCGCGCACCAGCGCGCGAGACTCCGGCCAGAATCCGCCCATATCCGTAGAACCGACGGCTTTGCCCCGCAACTGGGCCCCTCGACGATGCAAGTCCACTGATACTCCGTTGTAGCCATTGTGCCATACAAGCCGAACCTGGTTGGCATCGATCGGGAGCCACCACGCATCGCCGTTCGACCAGCGCGGTCGGATCAGGAGACTGTTGCGCGCGACGTACGTCACACGACGCACGGTGTCCAGCTGCAACCTATCGGGAATGATCCCCTGCGCTGCATGCCCCAGCATGACCGACGGAATCCAGGGACCGACCTCGACCTCATAGCATCCAGCGAAGTTTTGCGTGAACTTGGCGTTCTCCTCCGGCCGCCGTTCGTCAGAACGCGCCCACATGTACACCCCGAGCATGACGCCCGCGCTCGCAACCAATGCCCCGCCATTGAGGATCGTCCATTTCTCCTGCGTGCCCTGCGAAGCTCGCAGTAGGCGCGATACCCAAGCGATGGTGATCACCAGCGGCAGACCTGCGGCGAACGCATTGGCGGCAGCTGCGGGCCACGTGCCCCAGAGCCAGACCTCGTCCGCCGTCGTACCGACCACAAGCCCGCAAGGAATCAGCCCGCTTCCCAAATACAGGAGCCACGGGCTGCGTGTCTTCCGGTAGGCAAGTATGAGGAGCGGTGCACTGAGGAGCGCCCAGACGCCAAATCCGAGGGCGGCGTGCCAGGGGCCAAACCACCAGAGGAACACCGCTAACATCAGCAGGGTCGCTAGTCCCAGTGCCGCGAGGACCCAGTCGCTGAGCATGCGCATGTTACGCTCTGACCTCCGCGCCGACTCCCACTCCCAACGTCCTCGTCGCATTCCCGTCGCGCACGGCGATCTCCACGGTTCCACCAGAGCCAACGAACGCGACAAGGTGGCCACTCGGGACGTCAGCAAACGTGCGCTGCAGCGGACCCGCATCGATCCCCGCCACGCTGATGGCCGCGCCGGGTTCGATGGAATTGCCCGCAATGTTTGAGATCAGCGTTCCGAAACGATCGACGTGTAGCACCTCACCCACCACCGAATCGCCTTCAGTGAGCGGCATCGGCAGCGGCGCGTAGACCGGATCTGTAATTGCCGTGCCCAGCGACTCGAACGATCCTCCCGTCGCCAATCTCCCCGCCGCGGGCGCAAACACGTCGCGGCCGTGGAACGTAGGGGCCGCTTCCGGGAGCACGGGGATGGAAATGAACGTCGCGTTCAAGGACAAGAACGACAGCAGGCCGTTATCCGGTGCCAGAAAGTACCGGCCAAACCGTGTGGCCCCGAGCACGCGTCGATCTGTTCCAACACCTGCATCAACGACGGCAACGTAGATCGTACCTTCGGGGAAGAACATCCAGGTCCGGCTGAGGAGGTACTGGGCGGCTCGCACATCGCCGGGCGACACGTCGTGGGCGATATCGACCAGTGTCGCAGTGGGAGCGTACGTCGAGAGGACGCCCTTCATCTCGGCGACGTAGCTGTCACTCGTTCCGAAGTCGGTGAGCAGCGCGATGAGCGTCATGGCCTCAGACGCTGACCGTACGCCACCGGCCCCCTCGCCAGAACAGCACCATCGCGATCCCCCGCGAAATAGCCGTGACACTCAATGCGAGCCAGATGCCCAGCAGGCCGAGCGCCTGCGACCACCATGCGGCGAGTGGAATGCGCAGCGCCGTAAGCGTGGTGCTCGCAATCTGCGGCCAAAACGTGTAGCCCGCGCCCGCGAGCGCGCCTTCGAGAATGAGCTCGAAGCTCTGGCCGATCTGCGCGAAGGCGATTACCCGCAGATACAGCACCCCGTCGGCGATCACCTGCGGATCGCGCGTAAAGAGTGACACTAAGCGATCGGGAATGAGCAGAAAAGCGATCGCCGTGGTCACTGTGACCATGAGGCAATACCCGACGGTCAATCGCACCGCTTCCCGCGCCCGGTCTTCCTGGCGCGCGCCGAGGTTTTGGCCCACGAGCGCGCTCGCCGCCAGGGCAAAGCCGCTGATCGCGATGAACCCGAGCCCTTCCATCTTGTGGCCCACGCCCAGGGCGGCGAGCGCCGGCGTCCCGAACCGCGAGGTGAAGCGTGTGAGCCACATGTAAATGACCGACAGCAGCACGCCCGCGAGCGACAACGGGGCACCGATGCGCACGATCGTCGGCAAGGTACGCCAGTCGGGGGCGCGCACGCGCAGCAGGCCGCGCCGCAGCGCGATCACGAGACCGAACAGGAAGCCGCCCCCGCGCACCATGACGGAGGCGAGCGCTGCGCCTTCGACGCCGAGGCGGGGAAAGGGGCCGAGACCAATGATCAGCAGCGGATCGAGCAGGATCGAAACGCACACCGAGCCTGCCAGCATGAGGAACGGCGTCCGGGTGTCACCGGCCGCGCGAAACGTGGCCTCGATAGCGAAAAACCCGAATACCAGCGGTCCGCCGAGCAGCCACGTGGAGAGATACGCGTGACCGAGTCTCGCCACCTCGGGCGGAACCGACATGAGACGGAACATGGTGTCGGCCAGCAGCTCGCCGGCGACGCTCACCACGAGCCCGGCACAGAGCGCGTACACCACCGCTGCCGCGGCCGCGCGTGCCGCGCGCTCGGGGTCGCCCTCCCCATGGCGCCGTGCCGCGACGGCGATCAGCCCGATCTCGACCATCTCGCCGAGACTCAGGGCGACCCAGACGTAGAACCCCGACGTCGACACCGCCGCGAGCGCGGCCGGACCGATGAGGCGGCCCACCCAGATGCTGTCGATCAGGTTGAAGGAGAAGTGACACGCCATCATCGCGACGGCAGGGACGGCGAGCCGCAAGACGACCGGCCGCAGTGGCCCGGTCGTCAGTGGATTAGCGGGCGTAGCGTGCTACCAGCACGAGCGCGTCGTCGTTGCCCTTCAGGTGCTTGGTGATCACGAAGTCGGCGATCTCCTGCGGCGTGTTGGAGAGCACCAGCGATTCGGCGAACCCGTCCTGGATCCCGTCCGAGAACAAAATCACGGTGTCGCCGAGCGCGAGCGGGACGGAGCGCGTGGTGGGACGGGTCGGCTCTGCGCCGATGAACCCAGCGTTCGGCACGAGAGTGACGCGCGACGGGCGGTTGCCGAGATCGGCGCGCAGCAACACGCCGCCGATGTTGCCGACGCCCAACCACGTCATCGTCGCGGCCTGCGGATCGAGATACGCGAGACCGAGCACGACCCCGCGCAGTCCCACCATGGCGTCCTGGCAGCGGCGCACCAGATCGATGAGCGGCTCGCGCGAATAGCGGTCGACCGCGGCCACCGCCGCGTGCGCGGCGCCTGCGGCCTCCTGTCCGTGGCCGAGGCCGTCGACAACCGCAACCAGCGTCCCTTTGCCGACGCGCTTGCTGAAACAGAGGTCACCCGACTCGGCCTCTCCCGGCAACGGCAGCGTTGCGAAGGCGATTTCGATCTTCAAATGGTGCGCCGCCACTTTTTCATCGTGATCGTCGTGCCCTGTCCTACCACGGACACGACCTCGAACTCGTCCATCAGGCGTTTCGCGCCCGGCAGGCCGGCGCCCACGCCGTGCGAGGTCGAGTACCCGTACTGCATCGCGTGCTCGATGTCCGGAATGCCCGGGCCTTGATCGATCGCGATCACGGACACGCCCTGGCGATCGCCGTTCTGTTCGAGGCTGAGGATGATCTCGCCCTTCTTGGCGTACATCAGGATGTTGCGGGCGATTTCGGAGATGGCGGCGGCGATGACCGTCTGCTCGCCGCTGGAGAATCCGGCGACGGCGGCTAACGCGCGGCCTTGTTGTCTCGCTTCAACGACATCAACGTCCGCGGCGATAGGTAGCCGGAGCTCTTCACCCACGGCCGCTTGGTTTCTTGGGTTTGGTTTCGAACGCGGTGCGTTCTTCGGTGCGGCGATTGAGGAAGGCGAGACCTTCTTCGAGGTCCAGCACGGTGGCGACGCCTTTCAGCGTGAGGCCGAGCTGCACCATGGCGAAGGCGACGTCGGGCTGAATGCCCACGATGACGGTTTCGGCGCCGCGGAGCCGGGCCATATGCGCGATGTCGCGCAGCGTCCGGACGGCGAACGAATCCATGACGTCGAGCGCCGTGACGTCGACGATGACACCGCGGCAGCGCGACCGCCCGACCTGGGCAATCAGCGCTTCACGAAGATGGGATAAGTCGGCGTCAGTTAGGGCGGACTGAATCGAGGCAATGAGAAATTGCCCCTGCCGCAGAATCGGTACTTCCACGGCGACCTCCGGCTAGCGCTGAGATTCCGGGGCGATTTCGCGGACCTGGGTTGTCGGCGACGCGCGATCCGCGAGCAGCCGTTCCGCCTCCTCGATGCCTCCCTGCAGGTCGCCGACCGTGGCCATTTCGGAAAGGTCGACGCCGATCGTCACCAGCGTCTGCGCGATTTCGGGCGACAGGCCGGTCACGATCACGGTGGCGCCCAGCAGGCGCGACGCTTCGACCGTCTGCACCAAGTGGTTGGCGACGCCGGAGTCCATGGCCGCCACACCCGTCACGTCGATCACCACGACCTTGGCGCGGTTGGCGCGAATCGCACGCAACAGCTGTTCGGTCAGCTGCCGCGCGCGCTGCGGATCGATGACGCCGATGATCGGGAGAATGAGCAGCCGCTCCCGCACCTGCAACACCGGCGTGGACAGCTCCCGGATCGCTTCCTGTTGCTGGCGGATGATGCGCTCGCGCTCTTCCACGAATCCGACGGCCACCGTGTTCGCGATGCGGTTCGCGGCGGGCTCGTAGCTGTCGAGAATCCGGTTCAGTTTTTCGACATTGTCCTGGTATTTGGTGAACAGCGAGCGGGCGAGCACGTCACGCAAGAGCAGCACAATGCCGACGACTTCATCGGTTTCGACGCCTCGCGGAATGATGCGCTCCGACAGTCGCCGCGAGTAGGCCTGCAGGGCCTCGAAGGTACCGGTCTCGAGCGCTTCCACGTAGTTGTCGTAGACCGCGGTCGCCTCGGCGAAGATTTCTTCTTCGGTCATCGCCGTGAGCAGCTCCGCTCGCGTGATGCGCCGCGCCCATTCCTCGCGCAGCTGCGTGCGGTTCTGTCGCAGGTGGGCGACGAGCTCGCGCAGGAGCCCCGCCGACGACTCGCTCAGCACCGGGGCTTCCGACGCGCGCGTCGAAACGCTCATACCTTTTTTGGTGTCCATGGCTCCTAACCTAGTACAGGCCGTTTAGGGAGCAAGACCTGCGGCCCTGCTCTTGCGGCGTTCCTTGGTCTCGTACAGGGCGACGTCTGCTGCGTTTAGCAGTGCCTCTACGGTTTCGCCATGGCCGGGGTAGACTGCTACCCCAATGCTGATCGACAGATTCGGTTTTTCGGCATCCGTGGCCAGCCTGTCCCCCACCCCCCGCGCCACATGCCAGGCGGCCGCTTCCCCCGTCTCGGGGAGCACGAGGGCGAACTCATCGCCGCCAAACCGCGCGGCGGTATCGGTGGCCCGGCACGACCCCAGCAGGGCTTCCGCCACGCGCCGGATGGCGAGGCTGCCGGCCAGGTGGCCGTGACGGTCGTTGATCTGCTTCAGGCCGTCGAGATCGAGCAAGACGACCGCCAGGGGCTGCGCGCTGCGGCGCGAGCGCAGGATCTCGGATTCGAGCGCCTGAATCAGCTGGCGGTGATTGGCGAGTCCCGTCAGCGGATCGGTCACGGCTAGCTCTCGCCACGTCCCCTGAATGTCGCGTTGCACCGCGACGGCGGCCGCCAGGACGAGGCTCGTTACTGCCGTGACGCCCGTCCACACCTGCAGCAGCACGAGCGACTCGTTCGTCGTGTAGATCGAGAACGGGCCGACCCCGTGCAGGGTGCGGTAGATCGCGATGAACGAAACGATGAGCATCGTGGTCGCGGCCTCCCGCGGGCCGAAGCGGAACGCGACCCAGATCATGATCGGCCACAGAACCACAGTGAGCGGGTAGTGGCGCGAGGGGAAGACACCGCCGAACGTCGCGAGCGCCGCGAGCACCGTCACCAACGTCAGTGCAATTGCTTCCGTCAGCTGGGGCCGGCTCCAGCTCGGCCCAGGTTTCACGCCGATCCAGAGAATCAGCGCCGGGGCCACCACCATGTCGCCCACCGCATCGCCGAGCCACCACGTGAGCCACACCCGCGGCGCGTCCTGACTCGACACGAGACCGCCGAGCGCGAGCGACGCGATGCCGATCGAGGCGGACACGGTGGTACTGACGAGGGCGGCGAGCGCGGTGAAGCGAATGATGTCGCGGACGCGGTCGAACACGCGCCCGCCGCGCGCGAACCGGTTGACGAGGTAGGCGCCGAGCAGCCCTTCGCACGTATTGCCGATCGCGATGCCGATCGACGGGAGAACGGCGCCCGTCGTCGTGAGATTCGCGAGGAACGCGGCACCGAGAATCGCGGGCCACACGCGGTAGCCCAGCAGCACGAACGCGGCGAGGGCGATGCCGGCCGGCGGCCAGACCGTCGTGACGCTGCTGTTGATGTACGCGAACCGCAGACCCAGCTTGGCGGCCGAATAGTAAACCACTGCCAATCCGACCAGCACCGCCACGCGGCCCAGCGATTCGTTCGTCCGGCTACGTCTAAAGGTGGAAGCTGGCACGTACCGCCTCATCCCGACGATGGAGCCCGCTTGTACACACCCAAAAATATATTAAGCCCCAGAAACGGGGGGGCCCTATGTCCTGGACCATTCGCCGTCTGGAGCGTCGCCTTTCGTCCGATCGCCGGGGTGGATTCCAGCGGCGATCGGCGGATCGCGACAGCCCGCTGATGCTCATGCCGGCCGTCCACCTGACCAAGCGTGAACGGGAAATCAGAGAGCTGATCGCCATGGGACTCGGCAACAAGGAAATTGCGCGGCGGCTGAACATCGCGACCAACACCGTCAAGAGCCACGTGCACAACATGCTCGGGAAGCTCGCGTTTCTGGAGCCGGCCGAGCGGCGTTCCCGCCGCCTGCGCCGCTGAGGTGTTGGCGGGGACCTCGCGCAGAAAACGCTGAAAAACCGGATTCTGGGGATAGCGCGCGGCGAGCCCTTCAACGTAGCCGCGCGCTTCGCGCTCCAGAACCGTGCGTCCGTCCCGATCACGCGCCGCTTCGCGTAGCAACGCGGCCGCGAGCACCCAGGTGGCTTCCACGTGCGATAGCTCGCCGTCATGCGCCGCGCGGCGCATGTACCGGATGCCGCGCTCGGCATTCCCGCTTCCCAGCCCGATGATCCGCGCGAAGAAACGCGGGAGCGCGCCCGCGCGCGCCAGGCCGTAATCGTAGACGCCCAGACCCAGATAGCAGTCCGCGCATGACGAGTCGGCTTCGAGCAGGCGGCGATAGATGTCGCGCATCGCTTTCGCATCTCGCGCGGCGCTGTAGCCGTGCCCATGCTCCTCGCGCTGGCGTGCCCGATACCCGAGCGCCGTGGCCAACCAGAAATCCGCCGGTGCGCCGGCCGCGCGCGCGCGGCCCATCGCCGCGCCGAGCAGCGAGTCGATGCGCTGCAGCGCAAAATCGGCGGAGTCGAGGGCGGAGGCCCACCAGATGTAGGCGCCCGCCTGGAAGACGAGCGGGGCGGGATCGGCCGGCTCCCGCGCGGCGAGCGCTGCAAAATAGGTGGCGGCGCTTTCGAAACTACCGGCGTACAGCGTGTCCAGGCCGGTGCGTAAAGCGAGGCGCGGCGTGCTCTGGAGCGCCATCAACACGATCGCGGCGAGCACCGGCACGTCAGCGGGGTGCGGTAATCGGAAGGGCCGGAACGAGTCCCGCGGTGCGGGTGATGACGGTCCTGGCCAGCGCGCGCAGGGCAACGCCGGCCGGCGAATCGGGCTCACTGACGACGATCGGCTCGCCCCGGTCGGCACGCTCCGCCATCCCCGCCTGCAGCGGAATCTGGCCCAGCAGCGGGACACCCAGCTCGGCAGCCAGCCGGCTCCCGCCGCCCGCGAGGAAGATCTCGGAGTGCTCGTGGCAATGGGGGCAGACGAAGTAGCTCATGTTCTCGACGATCCCGACCACGCCGATGCCTACGCGCTCGAACATCTTGGCGCCGCGCAGCGAGTCGCCGACCGCCATCTCCTGCGGCGTGGTCACGATGATCGCGCCGTGGAGCCGTACGATCTGCGTGAGCGAGAGCTGCGCGTCACCCGTGCCGGGCGGCAGATCCACCAGGAAATAGTCGAGCTCGCCCCACGCGACGTCGCGGAGAAACTGCCCGATGATCTTCATGATGATCGGGCCGCGCCAGATCGCCGGCGCGTCCCGTTCGACGATGAAGCCCAGCGACATCAGCTTCACCCCGTGGGCCTCGAGCGGCTGGATCTTGCCGCCCTGGACCTCGGGTTTGTCGCTCAAGCCGAACATGCGCGGGATATTGGGGCCGTAAATGTCGGCGTCCATCAGTCCGACGCGGTGGCCGTCCCGGGCCAGTGCTGCCGCGAGATTCGCCGAGACGGTCGACTTCCCGACCCCGCCCTTGCCGCTGGAGATCGCCAGGACCTTGCCGAGGGCCGGCATCTCGTCCGCCGTTGGTGGCGCTGGCGGTGCCGGCTGGGCGGCCGGACGGCCTGACGGCCTGACAGCCGACTGCCCACCATCGGCGGAGTCGACGACGTTCATCTTTACCGCCGTCACACCGGCGACGCCCTCGACCGCTTTGCGCGCCTGGCGCGCCAGCGAGCCCGGATCTTCGCGGGTAAGCACGAATGTGAACGTAACGACCCCCGCCGCATCGACCGTGATGTCGCGCACCATCCCGGCGGACATGAGGTCCGAGCCGTGGCGGGGACTGGTAATCCCGCCCAGCGTCTGCTCAACGTCCGTTTTGATCGCCTGTGCGCTCACCCAGACGTCCCGATGGCGAGGAATGCCCGCGCGGCGTTCAGCACCTTCTCCTCCACGTCCGCCATGGTCCCGGGCAACGACGCGCCCGCCGCGCGATGATGGCCCCCGCCGCCGAATTGGTGCGCGAGCTCCGCGACGTCCACCTCGCCCATCGAGCGGAATGAGACCTTAATGCGGCCGTTGCCGATGTGCCGGAACAGGAGCGCCATGCGGACACCGGCGATCGACCGCGGGAATTCGACGATGCCGTCGAGGTCGTCCGCCGTCACCTCGTGGCGGCGCAGCGCGTCCGGCGGCACGCTCACCCACGCGAGGCCGACCTCCGGCTCCACCACCAGCGTCTGCAGCACTTCGGCGAGGAGCCGCACGCGGCCTTCGGGCGCGCTGGCGTAGACCGACGCGTAGATCGACTCGGGGTCGACGCCCTGTTCGAGCAGCGCGGCGGCGACGCGCAACGCGCGCGCGGTCGTGTTGGAGAAGCGGAATCCACCGGTGTCGGTGAGCATCCCGACGTACAGGGCCTGCGCAACTTCGGGCGTCAGCGGCCAGCCCGCGACGCTGGCGAGATCGAAGATCAGCTCCGCGGTCGCGGTCGCGTCCGGCGCGATGAGACAGGGGCCTGGCGGCAGTTTCACCGGACCGACATGGTGATCGATGCAGACGAGCGGCGGCTGCCGTTTGTTGATCACCGCCGCCAGGTTGCCGAGCCTAGTGAGGTCTCCGATGTCGAGCGACGCGACGAGATCGGCGCGCTCGATCTCACGCACCGCATGGTCGCTCGCATCGGCACCTTCGGGAAGCAGGAAGTGGAAACGTTCGGGGATTTCGGTGGGATTGGCGATGCTCACCGAGACACCGCGGGCGCGCAGCAGGTACCACAACCCGATCTCGCTGCCGACGCCGTCGCCGTCGGCGTTGACATGCGTCGTCAACACGACGTGGCGGGCGCTGGTGAGCGCCTTCGCCACGTCGCGCGCCGCCTGCGCTCGAGCTGGCGGAACGGGAACGCCGTTCGGGGTCATTGCGGGGAAGATAATCGCCTCCCGCCCGGCGCCGATCTAGCCCCTTGGGACGTGCTTGCGGCCTCGACAGGCTGAAGCCTGCGCTCGCCAAGCAATGTCCTTAAGGACAACGTCTGCCGAGCGCACCCTTCAGGGTGTGAACTACCGGGGTGGTTGCCCTCGCACGCCACCCATCCCCGGTGGCCTCGTTCCTGCCCCACCACCGGCCAGCTCGCGCTGCAGGCGGCTGTGCTTACGGCTGTATCCAAAGTAGATGCTGAATCCGATCAGCAGCCACACGATCAAGCGAATCCACGTGTCCGCCGGGAGGGTCGCCATCAGTCCCAGACAGCAGACGACTCCCGCGATCGGGACGAACGGCACCCACGGCGTCCGGAACGGCCGGTCGAGATCGGGACGCTTCTTGCGGAGAATCCACACGCCGGCGCACACCAGCACGAACGCGAGCAGGGTGCCGATGTTGACCAGCTGCCCGAGCAACTGCAGCGGCAGGAGGCCGGTCGCGAGCGTCACGGCCACGCCGGTGAAGATCGTCGAGAGGTACGGGGTCCGGTATTTGGGATGGACGGCGCCGGCCCATTTACCGAGCAGGCCGTCACGCGACATCGAGTAGAACACGCGCGACTGGCCGAGCAACATCACGAGGATGACCGAGCCAAGCCCGAGCACGGCACCGATGTCGATCGCGATCCGGACCCACTCCGGTGCGCCGACCTTCTGCATCGCGTAGGCGACCGGCGCGGCGACGTTCAGCTCCTTGAACGGCACCATGCCGACGAGAATCGCGGAGACGACGATGTAGAGCACCGTGCAGATGAAGAGGGAGCCGAGAATGCCGATCGGCATGTCCTTCTGCGGATTCTTGGCTTCCTGCGCTGCAGTCGAGACGGCGTCGAATCCGATGTACGCGAAGAACACCAGGCCCGCGCCACGCAGGACGCCCGACCAGCCGTAGGTGCCCCACTCACCCGCGTTCGGCGCGATGAGCGGATGATAATTGGCGGGCGTGATGTGTCCGAGTCCGACGGCGACGACCAGGAGGATGATCGTCACCTTGAGGATGACGATAAAGTTGTTGACCGTCGCCGATTCCTTGATGCCGATGACGAGGATCGTCGACATGAGGATGACGATGAACACGGCCGGCAGATTGATCCACGCGCCGGTGAAGACGAGCCCGGCTTTCGTGCACCCCGCGACGGCGGCGGTGACGTTTGCCTGCGTGCACCATTGTGTGGGTGAACCGGCGAGCTGCGCGGGCAAGGTAAGACCAAAGTTGCTGAGCAGCGACACGAAATGGCCGGACCAGCCGACGCCGACCGTCGCCGCACCCGCCGCGTATTCGAGCACGAGGTCCCACCCGATGATCCAGGCGACGATCTCACCCATCGTCGCGTACGAATAGGTGTACGCGCTGCCCGCGACCGGGACCGCCGACGCCATTTCGGCGTAGCAGAGGCCGGCGAAGGCGCAGGCGACGCCGACAATCGCCATCGAGATCCACACCCCATTCCCGGCGTAGAGCGCGGCGGCCTGGCCCGTGAGCACGAAGATGCCGGCGCCGATGATGGCGCCGATGCCCAGCGTGATCAGGTTGAGCGGCGTGAGCGCCCGTTTCAGCTGGTGCTCGCCCGCCTCATTGGCCTCGGCGCGCAGGCTCGCGATGGATTTGGTAGCCCACAAACTCATGCGGGACTCCGTTCAGGAGAGTGACGAATCGACGGCGCGGACCGCCCCAAGGTTCGCCGGGGGCAGCGATCTGTCAATAGAGTCGCGCGTTAGATCAATAGGTCACATCGAGCCGCAGCGTCCAGGTGCGCGGCACCGGCAAGGCCCCGACGTCCGCGATACCCCGGGACTCGCCCGGTTGGATGATGCCATAGCTGCCGGCCTCAGGGTCCCCGCCGGAGTAACCGGTCCAGGTCCACAAGTTGCGACCGGCCAGCGTGATGGCGAGGGATCGAGCTCCGAACGCGGCGGCGATGCGCGGTCGAGGCGACCACGTGACCGCCAACTCGCGGACCTTCAGGAAATCGGCGTCCTCAAAGTAGTCGGTTGTCGGACCGATGTTCGCAACCGCGCGCGCCTGCTCGGCGAGGGGCGTGTTTCGATCAACGGCGGCGCGACACCTCCCCGAACGGCATCGTTCATACGCGAATTGATTGAAGAGCGTCTGCCCGGCGCGGTAATCAAGAGCCAGGGTCGCTTTGAATGCGCCACCGAACGTCCAGGCGGAAGTGAGCATGGCTCCCTGGGTGGGATACGGCGTCCCGGTCCAGACGCGCTGCGGTCCGATCGTGACTTCCGACGGCGCAATGATTCCATCGGCGTTGGCGTCAGCAAAACTCTGGATTTGATTTGCCCAATAGCCGCCGACCGGATACCCGGGAACGAGGAGTTGAGAGTAGCCAGGGGCTCCGAAGGCGACAGGAGGGCCACTGAACTTTTGCAATCGATTCCGGTTTCCCCACACTGAAAGCGTCACGTCCCAGCCCGCGCCGGGACCGGACCGCACGTGTCCGGAGAGCATCGCCTCAACCCCGCGGTTGCGGATCGTCCCCGTGAACGCGACCGGGAAGCCCTGATAGGTTTGCACCACGCTCAACACACGTGAGTGCATCGAGTAGTACGTCAGTTGAGCCACCGCACGGCCCCTCAGGAGCGTCGCGTCAGCGCCGAGGTCGATCGAGGTCGTTCGCTCCGGGTCGATGCGCGGCACCGGAGTCCCGATGGGCACGAAGATGAGGGGCAGTCCCTCGTATGGTATCGGAGCGGCCGACCCATACGCTGCGCGGAGCCGGACCTGGCTCACCCACGTCGACTCGGCCGCGAGATGCGCCAACCACGTGGCGCTGAGGCTGGGGTTCGTTGCATGGCGATCCTGCCCTTTGAACCGATCGTGCCGCACGGCCGCACCTAATACCAGGCGACGACCGATCTCGAGCCGCTCGTCCGCGTAGTAGCCTGTCGAGTGGTACCACGTCGTTTGCCCGGCGTTGTTGAACGGGTCGCTGAAGCCGTTTCCGAAATCGGTCCGAATCGTCCATTGCTGCCCGATGCTGTCACGCAGCCCCTGCACACCTATTCGAAGAGTGGACCGGACACGCGATGAAATCGAATTGGTCGCCGTCGCTCCGAGTTCGAGGGTGCGGTGATGTGCCTTGGTGTCGCCCTGTGTCCACGACCCTACGGGCTGCGGGTCATTGGGGACGTACGGCGAGAGCCGAGTATCCAACTCATGTGCCGCATCGAACCCAGCAAGCGCTCGAACGCCCATCCACCGCCATGGGCTCCAACTCGACTCGAAGGTGGCCAACAACCGGTCCACATCCTGCGTGTCGTGGGCGCGAAACATTCGGCTCCAATCGAAGCCGCTGCTGTCGCTGGGGCCGAACACGCCGAGTTGGTAGGGAAGATTCGGCGGGATATTCAGGTGTCCCGAGATGCGCGTCGCGTTGATCCCAAACTCGACGGTGGACCATGGACGCACCCGTCCGCTGAGTGTGCCGTTGAGCCGGCGGTGCTTGTTGGGGTCGGTGGACGTCACGCTCCCAGAGTAAGGCCCGGTCTCGCTCGTGAACTCGCCGGAGACTCGATAGTCGGCTCGCGCGGAGCCGCCAGACGCGCTCAGCCCTACCTCGCGGAGCAGGGCCGTTCGGAACGGATTGCGTTGCTGGAGAGGGTTGAATTGCTGCACGAAGTCCTGAACGCACTGCCCCTGCGCCTGATACTCCAGCGTACAACCGCCCTGCTGGAAATACGCGCTCGCGTTATCCGAGTCCACGCCGCCGAAATTGGCAGGCCAGTCTCGCGATGCCGAGCTGATGCCACCTTGGGCGAAGGCCTGCAGGCGGATGGGCCCGGGTCGACCGCGCTTCGTATGAATAAGGATCACGCCAGCGTTCGCGCCCGGGCCGTAGAGCGCCGCAGATGCCGAGCCCGTGATCACTTCGATGCTGTCGACATCGTTCGGGTTGAGATCATCCAGGCGCAGCGGACCGGGAGGACGCGGCAACTGCTCGAAGCCAGCGCCAAACGGGGCAACGGGCCAGAAGGAGTCTTCTCCGGGATCGACGCGCATCCCGTCGACGAGCACGATCGGTGCGCGGTCGGCCAACAAGCTCTGCAGCCCACGCACCCGGATCCGCGAGCCCATCCCGGTCACGCCGGCACCACGCACGATCAGGAGGCCGGGCGCCCGGCTCGCAAGCATGTCCGAGAGAGCGTGGGGAGCCGGGCTCGGGCCGATCCGGAAATCGTTGGCTGGCGGGATCGTGTCCGCGGCGTCGCCGGGTCTCCGGACGCTGTCGATCGGAACCTGTGCACCCAGCAAAGACGGAAGGACGAGCGCCGCGGCTGCGTGGAGCGCGACCGCAACGCGACACCAGCACGAGTTAGATGCTGTAGTTCGGAGCTTCTCTCGTGATGACCACATCGTGTGGATGCGATTCACGCAGCCCCGCCGTCGTGATCCGGATGAACTCGGTTTCCGTCCGCAGCGCAGCGATGTCACATACCCCGCAGTACCCCATTCCGCTCCTCAAGCCGCCGACCATTTGAAAGACCACGTCGGCGACCGGACCGCGATAGGGGACCCGCCCTTCGATGCCCTCCGGGACGAGCTTTTGCAGCGAGACCTCACCCTCCTGGAAGTAGCGGTCGGCCGAACCCTCCTCCATGGCGGACAGGCTACCCATCCCCCGGATGACCTTGAAGCGCCGTCCCTCGAGCAGGAACGACTCCCCCGGGCTTTCTTCCGTCCCGGCCAGCATCGAGCCCATCATCACCGACTCGGCCCCCGCCGCCAGCGCCTTGACCGCGTCGCCGGAGTACTTGATGCCGCCGTCGGCAATCACGGGGATATCGCCGGCGCCACGCACGGCATCCACGATGGCGGTGATTTGCGGGACACCGATGCCCGTCACGACGCGCGTGGTACAGATCGAGCCCGGGCCGACCCCGACCTTCACCGCATCGACGCCGCGCTCGACGAGCGCCCGCGCGCCGGATTCGGTGGCGATGTTGCCCGCGATGAGCTGGGCGTCCGGGAAGGCGTCGCGCAAGCAGGCCACGGTGTCGAGCACACCCTGACTGTGCCCATGCGCCGAGTCGATCACAATCACGTCGCAGCCGGCGTCGAGCAGTGCCTGGGCGCGCGCCCGCGCCTCCTGCGTGCCACCGACCGCCGCGGCGACCCGTAACCGGCCGTGCTGGTCCTTGTTGGCATCGGGGTACTGGCGCCGCTTGAAGATGTCTTTGATGGTGATGAGACCCTTGAGCAGACCCTGCTTGTCGACGACGGGCAGCTTTTCGATGCGGTGCTTGGCGAGAATACGCTCGGCCTCGTCCAGCGTCGTGCCGACGGGAGCGGTGACGAGTTTCTCCTTCGTCATCACGTCACGAATCGGCCGGTCCAGCTCGCGTTCGAACTGCAGATCGCGATTGGTGATGATCCCGACCAGCTTGCCGGCGCCGTCGACGATCGGCACGCCCGAAATCTTGAAGCGGACCATCAGCTGGTGCGCTTCACGCAGCGGGCGGTCCGGTCCGAGCGTGATCGGGTTCATGATCATTCCCGATTCGCTGCGCTTCACGCGGTCGACCTCGGCCGCCTGGCGGTCGATCGGCATGTTCTTGTGAATCACCCCGATGCCGCCAAGGCGCGCCATCCCCATCGCCATCTCCGCTTCGGTGACGGTATCCATGGCAGCCGAAACGATCGGGATGTTGAGCGGAATCTTGCGTGTGAAGCGGCTGGCGACGGCGACGTTACGGGGATGCACCGTCGCGTGACGGGGCACGAGCAGGACGTCGTCAAACGTCAGGGCGACGTCGGGTCGGAAGGTTCCCATGGCGGAAGTTACTGGGGGGGCTTCGTTTCCTCAACCTGTTTCTTCTTCGCCTCTTCGACGGCCGCTTTCCCGGCCGCAACGACGCCCTCGAAGAACCTGCCGGCCTTTCCCACCGCGTCCATCGTGCCCTTGATGATCGTGACGGGCACGCGTCCAGCCCGCATCGTGTCTTCCAGCGTCTCGGCGACCTTCTGGAACGCCGGGGCACCGGCGGCACGTTGCGAGTACTTCGACTCGAGGAACTCGATATAGTCGAGCACCTGATAGGCCTGCTCGTCCGGCATGACGTCGAGCTTGCGCCGGATGCGCTCGTTGAGCACGTCGTTCACGGCGTTACTCCTCCCTCCAGCGAAATCAGATCGACGATCGGGTTGCCGAGATAGCGGCTGCGGCCGTTTCGGACCCGCGCCGTGATCGTCATGGTGGCGAGCGGCGTGATCGCCCGGAAGGCCGGCAGTCTGGCGTCGGGAACGACGATATAGACGAAGCCCCGTTCGGGCAGCGGCCCTCGCGCCAATACGTAGGATGAGCCGCTCGGGATGTCAGGCCGCAGCTCGTCGGCCTTCTGGATCGCGATGAACTCGAGATTCCAGCGCAGCACCTGCCCGACGTAGCGTTGCGGCTCGGCGCGCAGCTCGGCCGCCGTCACCCCGACCTGCACGCCCGCGGGGGCGGCCTGCAGATCTCCCCCCTTCACCCAACCCTCGAACTGCACGCGCGTCCACTCGCCGTTGCGGCTGAGGACGCGCAGCGGCGTGTCGGTCGCTACCGTGCCGGCCTCCGGGCCGTCTGGGGCGCGGTAGAGGGTCGTCACGCGCGTGGGTTGAGCCCGCGTGCTGTCTACGGTAGTTGGGGCCTGGGGGGTCGGGCCTGGGGCTCGCACCGCCTGGCTGTCGGAGGCCTGGGACGTGTCCACGGTGCGGGTGGAAACGACGTCAGCAATCGGCGCCAGCGCATTGCGTTGGACCCAGCCCTGACGCTGCACGTGTACCCAGCGACCGCTGCTATCGGGCGCCGTCGCGCGCTTCAGACCAAAGCCCTGCGCGAGCTCGGCGACGAGCGGACCGGCGGGCGCGCCGCGGAGGTTTTCGTTCGGGGTCTTTGTCACGAGCAAGTCGAAATCGGGCCGGTCGCTCGGTCCGACGGAGGTGGAGAAGATCCAGCCTTCGAGGGTGACCTGAATCCAGTCGTTGCGTGTTGCGCCGCCCGCAACCACGGCGCCAGACGCGAGGCGCGCGATGCGACGGCCCGCGACGTCCTGATAGAACCAGGCGTTGTCGACGCTGACGCGATAGCGGCCGCCCTGAGAAGCGAGCGGGCGGGCGAGTGGCGTCGCGAGGCTCAGCACCGCTAGTAGCGCAGGAACTCTCTGGCTAACTTGCATCCCCTTCAATATGACAACGAGCCGTAACACGCGCACCCCGGTCGTCCTCATCGTGCTCGACGGGTGGGGCTTCCGGCCTGGCCGCGAGGGCAACGCCATCGAGCTCGGCCAGACGCCGGTGTGGCACAAGCTGTGGCAGCGCGCGTCGCGCACGCTACTCGAAGCGTCCGGTCTCCCCGTTGGTCTCCCCGATGGGCAAATCGGCAACAGCGAAGTCGGTCACTTGAATCTCGGCGCAGGACGCGTCGTGTCGCAGGACATTGTTCGGATCTCACAATCAGTTGAGTCGGGCGAGTTCTTTCGGATCCCCGCGTTAGTACAGCTGGTCGAGGATACACGTCGGCACGGCGGCACGCTGCATGTGATGGGACTGATTGGCACCGGCGGCGTGCACGCGCTGGACAAGCACCTGCTCGCCGCCGTCGAAATGGGCCGTAAGGCTGGAGTGCCGGTCGCGATTCACGCCTGGCTCGACGGCCGTGACACGCCGCCGAAGTCGGGGCTGGGATTCATGGAGGAGCTGTTGGCGCCCCGAACCCCGACCGTTTCAACGGTCGTCGGGCGCTACTACGCAATGGACCGCGACCAGCGGTGGGACCGCACGAAGCTCGCGTATGATGCGATGGTGAACGGGATCGGCGTGAAGGTCTCCGACCCGATCACCGCGATCCAGCAGGCCTACGCCGCCGGCGAGACGGACGAATTCGTGAAGCCGCGCGTCATCTCCGGCGCGCCGCTGATTAAGGAAGGCGACGGCATCTTCTGCTTCAACTATCGGGCCGACCGGATGCGCCAGATCGTGCGTGCCCTCGCGCTCCCGGGGTTCGACGGCTTCGCTGTGAAGGGCCGGCCCACGGTGAAGCTCGTCACCATGACACGCTACGACGAGACGCTGCCCTTCCCCGCCGCGTTCGAGCCGATGGTGCTGTCGCGCATTATGGCGGAGGTCCTTTCCGAGCGTGGGATGACGCAGTTTCGCACGGCCGAGACCGAGAAGTACGCGCACGTCACCTACTTTTTCAACGGCGGCTATGAGCCGCCGTACAAAGGCGAAGAACGCCTGCTCGTGCCGTCGCAGAAAGTGGCGACGTACGACTTGATGCCGGAGATGAGCGCGCCGGGTGTGACAGACGTGTTGTGCAAGGCGATCGCGGACCGGCAGCACGATTTCATTCTGTGCAACTACGCCAACGGCGACATGGTGGGCCACTCCGGAGTTCTCTCAGCAGCCGTGAAAGCGGTCGAGACCGTCGATACCTGCCTGGCGCGGGTCCTCACCACGGCAGACACCGCGGGGGCAACGGTGTTGGTGACGGCGGACCACGGCAACTGTGAGTTGATGATCGATCCCGCGACCGGCGGACCGCACACCGCCCACACCACGAATCCCGTGCCATTCGTGATTGTCGGGGGTAAGGACGGTGCCGGAACGCAGCCGCTGCGCAGCGGTGGCTCGCTTCGGGACGTCGGACTAACGATCTTGCAGCTGCTCGGAATCGAGCCGCCGAAAGAAATGACGGGACGCGACCTAAGGGAGTCTGACTGATGACTGGACGGTGGATCATCCTCGGAATGCTTCTTTCCAACATTCCAACAGTCCGACTTTCCGCCCAAGTCGGCCACGACCCCGCCGCGTCTCCGTATCACGACATCCTGCTGCACCCCGGGCCGGTGTTTTTCTTTGGCCACCTGGGCGCTGACCGCGGCAGCGCCGACGCCGGGACGAGCAACGCCCGCACGTTCGGCGCCCGTTATGAGCTCCCCGCCGGTCACGCGGTACAGTTTCAGTTCACCGGCGCCTTCCTCCAGGGCGACCGGTTCATCATCGATCCACGCGCCGATTCGTCATCCGCTGAGCGCCGCACGGGCCCGTACAAATCCGACCTGGGCCTGGTCGAGATCGGGATGCAACTCCGGCTCACGGGCGGAAAGACCTGGCGCGGGTTCGCGCCGTACGCGGGAACCGGGCTGGGACTGATGTTCGATCTGAATTCGCCGGGCGACACGACGGGGAGCGGCTATCGGTTCGGGACCAAGCTCACGGTCGCATTCGCCACCGGCGTGCGCTGGTTTCCCGCGCGCCGCGTGCTCATCGATGCCGACGTGCGCGCGCATATGTGGAAGCTCAAATATCCCGTTTCGTTTCACTCCACGTTGTCTCCCGACGGGTCACGGGTGATCCCACTCACCCAGCCCCTCAACGACTGGACGCTGCATCCCTGGATCAGCCTCGGCATTGGATGGATTTTCTAGCCGAAGGGTTGCGGCGGGCGTGGACGCTACTCGTTGCGGGTGATTCCGAAGTCTACGGGATCGCCCTTCTCACTCTCAAAGTCGCAGTTGTAGCGACCGCGATCTCCTGCACCGCCGGGCTGCCGCTCGGCTACTTCCTCGCGACCCGCGTGTTCTGGGGACGGCGCGCGGCGCTGACGGTCGTCAACACCGCGCTCGCGTTCCCGACTGTGGTCGTGGGCCTGCTGCTCTACGGTCTCCTCTCGCGGCGCGGACCACTCGGTGGACTCGGCTGGCTCTATACGTGGCAAGCCATCGTCATCGGCGACGTGCTGCTCGCGTTGCCGATCGCCGCGGCGCTGTCGGCAGCGGCGGTACAGGGCGTCGATCCGCGTGTCCGCCGCACCGCCGAGACGCTCGGGGCCGGCCCGTGGCGGGCAGCGTGGACAGTGGCCCGCGAAGCGCGTTTCGCACTCGCGGCGGTAATCACCGCGGCATTTGGCCAGGTCGTCGCCGAGATCGGCGCGGCGATGATCGTCGGCGGCAACATTCGTGGGCAGACGCGCACGCTGACGACTGCCGTCGCCCTGTACACGGCGCAAGGCGACTTTGGGCTGGCGCTCGCCCTGGGCCTCGTGCTCGTGTTACTGGCGCTTGTCGTCAACATCGCATTGCAGGTACTCCAGGGGCGCGGCAATGCTTGAGCTGCGTGCGGTGCGGCACCGCTATGAAGGACGCGTCGTGCTCGACCTCGAGCAGTTCACGCTTCCCCGCACGGGTTCGGTTGCGGTGGTGGGGCACAACGGCGCCGGGAAGAGCACGTTGCTGCGCCTGCTCGCGCTGCTCGAGGCGCCGACCGAAGGGCGGATCATCTTCGACGGCACCCCCGTGCCCCGCCGCGCGCCCGCGTCGCTGCGCCGGCGCGTCACGCTCGTCGAACAGCGGCCTATCCTGTTTCGCGGAACGGTGCGCGAGAATCTTGAATACGGGCTGCGGCTGAGAGACGTCGGACGCGCGGCGGTGAACGGGATCATTGGCGATGTGGTGGACCGACTCGGGCTCGCTCCCCTGCTCGATCGCCGGCGTCACGAGCTCTCTGACGGCGAGGTGCAGCGTGTCGCCGTCGCGCGCGCGCTGGTGCTGCGGACCGATGTGCTGCTGCTCGATGAGCCAGCCAGCTCCGCCGACCGCGCCGCGGCCGGCGCCCTCTATCGTGCGCTGGCCCTGGAACGAGCCGCCCGCCCCTTGGCCGTGTGCATCGCGTCGCACCAGCTCGAAGACGCCTACCGCTGGGCCGACGATATCCGCTCCCTCGCCGACGGCCGCCTGTCGCCCGTGACACCGGAGAATCTCTTCCGTGTCGATCTGCCGCCGGGCGACGGCGTGAAGCACGTGCCCGTCGGCGGCATCGCGATCGTGGTGATGACCGATCGCTCGGGGCCCGTGGTCCTCGCGGTCCCACCGACCGACATCTTCGTCAGTCGCGAGCGAGTGCCGTCATCCGCACGCAACGTGCTCATGGGACGCGTGACCGGCCTGGCGATCGAGCACCGCGGCGCCGGCGTGCACGTGCGCGCCGACATGGGCGGCGTCGAGTTGATCGCCGCGGTGACCGCGGACGCGGCGCGCGATCTGGCGCTGACACCGGGCGCCTCGGTCGTGTTCTCTTTCAAGGCCAGCGCGGTGCAGGTATTCTAAGGAATGCCCACCGCGTATCTCACTCGCATCGTCGAGTTTACCGCCACCCATCGCTTCCCCGACACGCCGGAATTCGCCGGCGCGACCGACGATCACAGCCATCGCTACAAGTGCGCCGTGACGGTGAAGGGCGCGTTCGATCCGGCACGGAGCGGCGTGATGAGTCTGCAGGCGCTCAAGAGCCTGCTCCAGCGCGAAATCGTCGCGCGCTTTGACGGACGGCATCTCAACACGGACATACCGGCGTTCGCCACCGGGAAGTCGCTCGCGACGGGGGAGGCATTGGCGGTGTACGTCTGGGAGCGCCTTGCCGGTGAGCTGCCGGCGGGTGTGGGGCTCCACTGCGTACGGGTCGAGGAGAGTCCGCATCTCTACTCCGAATACCGCGGCGAAGCCTGAAGCATGACGCCCGCCGAGGAGGACAAGCTCCGTACGCTGCTCCGCGAGGCGCGCACCATCGCCGTCGTGGGACTCTCCCCCAACCCGATGCGGCCCAGCAACTCCGTCTCCCGCTTCCTGCAGCGATCCGGCTACACGATCGTCCCGGTAAATCCCGGTCACCCGGAAGTCCTGGGGGAGAAGAGCTACCACACGCTGACTGATGCCGCGCGCAAGCACACGATCGATATCGTGGATGTATTTCGCCGCAGTGAGCACGTGGGGGCCATCGTGGATGAAGCGATCGCCGTGCATCCGAAACTGATCTGGCTGCAGCTCGGCGTGGTAGACGCCGCGGCGGCGCAACGCGCCGAGGCGGCGGGCATCGCCTTCATCCAGGATCATTGCATCGCCATCGAACACAGTCACCTCGGCGTCTAGGTGCGCGGCGCGGTCCTCGCGGGAGGTGCCGCAACCCGGTACGGTGGAATTCCCAAGGGCTTGCTTGCCGTCGGCGGCGAACGGATTCTCGATCGCGTCGTGCGCGCCCTGGAGGCCGCGACCGAAACGCCGCCTCTGCTGATCGCCACCGACCCCGATGCGGCGTCGTGGCGTCCTCACCTGAAAGTCATTCCAGATGTGCGAGCGGGTTTCGGCACCCTTGGCGGGCTCTACACGGCCGTAACGACCGGCGGCGGGCCGGTGCTGTGCGTCGCCTGGGACATGCCGTTTGTTCCTGAAGCGTTACTGCGGGCGCTGATCGCCGGCGCGACGGCCGGCGGGTACGACGCCTTTCTTCCCGAGAGCACCGGCCCGCGCGGCCTCGAGCCGCTCTGCGCGGTGTATGGCCCGGCGTGTGGTCCCGCGATCTCCGCGCGGCTGGATCAGGGGGGGAGCGATTTGGCAGCGATCTCCTTCCACGCCGACGTCAGGGTCGGTATCCTCTCCCTCGCGCAGGTGAAGGCTTTCGGCGATCCGGACGAGCTGTTTCTGAACGTCAACGCGCCGGAGGATCTCGAGCGGGCGGAGGCGCTGTGGCGGCGACACGGATGATCTCCATCATCGGCCAGAAGAACGCGGGCAAGACGACGTTTCTCGCCGCGCTCGCGGCGGAGCTCGTGCGCCGCAAATTCCGAGTGGTGACGATCGACGAGGCCACGGACCGGGCTGCTGATCCCATCGCGCTGGCACGGCGCTCGCTCGGCGACGCCGACATGGTACTCGTCGAGGGGTTCAAGGATGCGCCGCTTCCCAAAATCGAGGTGTACCGTTCGGTCGCGGGGACCAAACCGCTGTTCGATCCGGCAGTGCATGACCCCGGCGATTGGGTGGCCTTCGTGACGGATGACCGGACCTTCCGCGCGCCGTTTCCGGTGTTTCGGTTCACCGACACCGCCTGGCTCGTGACGATCGCCAATCTCGCCTGGGATCAGGCGAAAATCCTCCCACCATGACGCCGGCCGAGGCCGCAAAGATCATCCTCGGACACTGCCGGCCGATCTCCGCCGAGCGGCGGCCGTTGCGCGACGCTCTCGACGCCGTGCTCGCCGAAGACGTCACGAGCCCGATCGATCTTCCGGCGTGGGACAACTCCGCGATGGACGGCTACGCGGTGCGGAGCGCGGATCTCAAGGAGGCCGCGACTGAGCTCGACGTGATCGAGACCATCCCGGCAGGCCAGTTTCCGCGGCGGGCACTGGGACAGGGCCAGGCGGCGCGAATCTTCACCGGCGCGCCGTTGCCACAGGGCGCCGATACGGTGATTCGCCAGGAGGACAGCTCACCGCGATCGAACGGCACGGTCACGATCCAGGCAGCGTCAGGGAGCGCGAACAAGAACGTTCGGCGGCGCGGCGAGGACATCCGCAAGGGCGCCGTGGTGCTCACGGCCGGCACATGGCTCGGTCCGGCGCAGCTCGGGGTGCTCGCGTCGATTGCCTGCGATGCGCCCCTCGTGCACCGCCGGCCCATCGTGGCGTTCATGGGTTCCGGCGACGAGATCGCCGACCTCGACAAGAAGCAGGAGATTCTGGCGGGAACGAAGGTCGCGAGCTCGAACACCTACACGCTCGATGCCTCGATCCGGCGCTCGGGCGCCGAGCCCCGGAACCTCGGCATCGCACGCGACAAGAAGGAAAGCCTGCGCGAGCACCTGCGCCGCGCCGCCGGCGCCGATCTGCTCGTCACCACGGCTGGGGTGAGTGTGGGCGAGCACGACCTGATGCGTGAGGTCCTCCAGGAATTAGGCGGGGAGCTGAAGCTCTGGCGCATCGCGATGCGACCCGGCGCGCCGGTGGGGTTCGGCCTCCTGGGCGGCATCCCCTGGATCGGCCTGCCCGGCAATCCGGTGAGCACGATGGTGACGTTCGAGCTGTTCGCGCGTCCCGCGATCCGGCGCCTGCAGGGACACGCGCTGCCGTTTCGCAGAACGGTACCGGTGAGGGTTCGAGAGGGAATCACGCTCGGCCCCAAATTGCGACACTACCTGCGCGCCATAGTAGAGGAAGGGGAGGCGCGTTTGACAGGACCGCAGGGCTCTGGCATTCTCACCAGTATGGCCCTCGCCAACGCCTTGCTCATCGTCCCGGCCGACATGCCGACGGTCCCCGCAGGCACCGTGCTGCAGGCGTTAATGCTCGACGATTCGCAACACGTCGCCGAACCTCCGTACTGATGCCGGCGCTCGACTTCTCCTCCCCCACGCTGGGGCGCGGGCTGCGGTTGACGGGCTACGTGCTCCTCACGCTGCTCGTGTACTGGCTCAACGCCGTCACGCCACCCACCGCCCGGCTCGGCATCCTGTACATCATTCCGGTCCTGCTCGTCACCTGGAGTGAGGGTTTGGTGTGGGGGATCGTATTCGCGGCGGCGACGACCGGATTACGGGAAACCATCGCGTGGGTGCAGATGCCGGCGGACACGCCGATGGTCTGGCGCGTCGTAACCGGGCTGGCGTACCTCGCCGTGCTGGGCCTGGCCATGGCAGGCCTCCAGACCCTGCGCCGGCGAGAAGCGCAGATGGCGCGCCTCATCATACAGGATTCGCTCACCAACGTGCTCAACGCCCGCGCCTTCGCCGACCGGCTTGGCCAGGAGCTGGACCGCAATCGCCGCTATCCGCGGCCACTCTCGCTGATGTACATGGATCTCGACAATTTCAAGGTCATCAACGACACGCATGGGCATCAGACAGGCGACGCTGTGCTCCGGCTGGTCGCCGACGCGATGCGCTCGTCGGTGCGGCAAGCCGACGTCGTCGGCCGGCTGGGCGGCGACGAATTTGCGGTATTGATGCCGGAGACGGACGCGCCGCTGGCGGATGCGGCCGCCAAGCGGCTCGTCGTCGGACTGCGGACCGTATTCAAGGGAACGCCGACGGTGACTGCCAGCATCGGCGTGGTCTCTTGCGCCGCAACGGATGCGAGCACGGACGACCTGCTCAGACGCGCAGATGCAGCCATGTACGACGCGAAGAAGTCCGGGAAGGATCGAGTCGTACAGGTCGCGCTCTAGCTTCGCCATGCTGCTCGTACTTCTCCTCGCGCTCCAAAATCCAGGTCCCGAGCTGTATTACAGCGTGACGGTCCCCACCGACCGCTCCGCCTATCTGGTGGAGGTCCAGATCACGAATCCCCCGAGCCCCAGCCGCCTCGTCATCCCGAGCTGGGCGCCGGGAGCCTATCGTCTCATGGATTCGTGGCAGAACATTCGTGACGTCGCCGCCGTCAGCGGAGCGGGCGACCCACTTCCCGTGCACCAGGACACGCCGAGCTCGTGGGTCATCGACCCGAAGGGCAATCCGCGGGTCACCGTTCGCTACACGGCCGGGCTGCGAGATTCGCTGCAGTGGCGGCGTCCCAACAACCGCTGGTTCCTGCGCGCCTCATCGGGCGTCGTCGACGGACCCCGCACGTTCATGTATCTGGACGGGTGGAAGCAGGCGCCGGCACGCGTGATGTTCCAGGTCCCCGCGGGCTGGCGCATCGCCACGGGGCTCGTACCGACGACGAAGGACAGTACGATCTTCGCGGCGCCGACCTACGATGTATTGATCGACTCGCCGACCCTGCTCGGTCACTTCCTGACCTATCACTTCAGCGCGGCAGGTACGCCGCACCGCGCAGTTGTCGATCTCGGCGAAACCCGCGCCTCTGCGCCGGCCGTGTTCGTGGACATGCTACGGCGCATCTCGTCGACGGCGATCGGAATCTTTGGACGTGCGCCGTATCAGGACTACACCTACATCTTCGTGGGCGGCCGGGGCGGTGGCCTGGAGCACCTCAACTCGACCACGATCGGTGTCACGACCGAAACGCTGGCGCGCTACCCGCGCGGCGCCGAGGCGGTCAGCGCGCATGAGTTCTTCCACGCCTGGAATGTGAAGCGGATCCGCCCCGTCGAGCTTGGCCCATTCGACTACGAGCATGAGGTGCGGACGGTCAATTTGTGGTGGAGTGAAGGCGTCACGGATTACTACACCGACGTCATTCTCGCGCGCGCGGGGCTGGACAGCCCCGAGGACTTCGCGCAGGCACTCGCCACGTCGATCGGGAACTATCGCGGCAACCCTGCCCGGCTGCTCGTTTCCCCCGAGCGCTCGTCGTGGACCGCCTGGGACTCGCCCGCCGTCAATAACAGCTACGTCATTTCGTACTACCTGCAGGGCGAGCTGCTGGGGTTCCTGCTCGACCTCGCGATCCGCGACTCGACCGACAATCAGAAGTCGCTCGACGATGTCTTACGCTACCTGCTCGCGCACTACTCGGCCGAGCGCGGCTTCACGCGCGACGAGCTCGTGGCCGCGGTCGACAGCGCCACGGGGGGGCACGACTTCACGGAGTTCTGGCGGCTCTACGTGAGCGGCGCGACCGAAATCCCGTGGAACGACTACGTGCGGGCGGCGGGCTGGGAAGTCGTCTTCACCACTACGTCCGGGGTGGACGCACGGATCGGCTCGATCCCGCCGGCCGTCCAGGGCGGGCGCTGGCGCGCCGTCGCGTCGCCCGGCAGCGTGGCGGAGGCGGCGGGCCTGCGGACTGGAGACGAGCTGGTCCGCATCAACGGCCGCGCCATCATCGACGGCACCGACGTGACGGCCGCCGTCCGCGCGATCGGCCCGCGCGCGCCGGTGGTGATCGACGTCGTCCGCGACAGTCAGCCCGTGACGATCCGGTTCCTGGCCGGGACGTACAGCCGCGTCCGTGCCCAGCTGCGCGATTTGCCGGCGCCGACCGCGAAGATGCGACGCATCCGGGCCGGACTGTTGCGCGCGCCGCGATGACCGAGCGGGCGATCGAGCTGGTCCTGATTTTCACGTCGATCCTCTTCATCGTGGATCCGTTCGCAGTCATTCCCACATTCCTCGCGATGACTATGCGCGACTCCCCCGCGCAGCGGCGTGTGCTCGCGCGGCGCGGCGCGTGGACGTGCGCGATCGCGCTCATCGCCTTCGCGCTGGGCGGCAGCATGATCTTCAAGATCTTCGGGATCACGATCGGCGCGTTCAAGATTGCGGGCGGCGTCCTCATCGGGTTGAACGCGCTCGACATGGTCCAGGCCCGCCGCAGCCAGCAGCGCGAGACAGCGGTGGAGACGGCGGAAGGCATTCAGAAGGACGACATCGGGATCATGCCGCTCGGCGTGCCGATGCTGGCGGGGCCCGGCGCGATCTCGACCGTGATGGTGCTGGCGCTTGGCGCGAAATCCACCGCCGCCACGGTCACGGTGTACGTGTCGATCCTGTTGACGGCGCTGATCACCTACCTCGTCCTCTCGGCAGCCTCGATGGTCGAGCGCCGGCTCGGCCAGACCGGCATGCGCATCCTGACGCGCCTCATGGGGCTCGTGCTGTCGGCAATTGCCGTGCAATTCATCATCGACGGCATCAAGCTGAGCTTTCGTTCGGTTTCCACCTGAGGGACTAGTCCATCGGGTTGAGAAGAAAGGCGCGATAGGTCCCTCACAGGACTGATTGTACGGCACATACGGCTTTGTACGTTGTTCCACCATGAGCGCCCCGCAATCCTCGCCGCAGATCCTGTAGATGTCATCGCCACCTGTCAGCGAATTGCTCATTGAAGCTCCGGCCAACCGGCACTTCGCGCAGCTCCACAGCGACCCGGAAGCTCTCACCGACACCGTCACACTGTATCTGCGGACCGGGTTGCGGCGAGGGAACGGCGTCGTCGTGATTGCGTCGCCCGAGCACACCGACCTCTTTCTCAGACGGCTCCGCGAGGATGCGCTTGATCCGGGCGCGTTCCTCAAGTCCGGTCAGCTCGAGCTGCACGATGCCGAGTTGACGTTGCGCAAGTTCATGCGGAACGACATGCCCGATTGGGAGGACTTCCGCCGCGCGATGGCGTCGATCTTCGAGCGCGTCCGCGCATTTGGACGCGGGACGACACGAGCGTACGCGGAGACGGTGAATCTGCTCTGGCAGGAAGGCAAGCAAGACGCCGCGATTCGTCTCGAGGACTTCTGGAACGAGCTCGCGCGGCTGTACCCGTTCGCATTGTTCTGCGGCTACATGCTCGACGTGCACAACGAGCACGCCTACACCGGCCCGCTCGAAGAGATCGGGCGTACCCACTCCGACATCATCGGCACGGCGGAAGACGAGCGCTTCCGCGTCGCGCTGGACGCCGCGAGCCGCGACGTGTTCGGCGTGCCGCTCTCGGAGATGGTCGGATTCGCCCGCCCCCGCGATAGTGGCGAGCAGCGCTTCCCCAGCGGGCAACGGACCATGCTGTGGGTGAAGCGCAATCTCCCGTCCGCGAGCGGTGCGGTGCTCGAGCGCGCGCGACGATACTATGAAGAATTGTTGCATCTGTAGTGTCACTCCTCGCTGAAGCACCACCCGGGCGCCACTTCGCGCAGATCCACCGCGAGAGCGACACGCTGGTCGAATCGGCGTTCGCGTTTCTCGAGGCGGGCGTGCGGAGCGACCACAGCGTGCTCCTGATCGCGTCCCCCGATCAAGAGCAACGGTTGTTCGATCGCCTCGCCGCCGACAAAATCCATCCCAAGTCGCTGTGTAAATCCGGGCAGATGGCGGTGTTGTACTCGGACGAGATCCTGTTGCAGCTCCTCAAGGACGGCGTACCCGAGTGGGCCGAGTTTCGCAGCGTGCTGGCGCCCGTGCTGTCGCGCCTGCAGCCCGCTGGCCGCGGCGTCCGGGTCTATTCCGAGCTGGCGGACACGCTGTGGGGAGCCGGAAACACCGAGGCCGCGATCCGGCTCGAGGACTTCTGGAACGCGATGGCGAGCGCGTACTCGTTTTCACTGTATTGCGGCTACACGATGGACACGCAGTCGGAGCATGCCTATGCGGGCCCACTGGAGGAGCTCGGCCGCACCCACTCCGACATCCTCGGCACGCCGGAAGACGAGCAGTTCGGTGTCGCGCTCGACCGGGCCAGCAAGGACATCTTCGGGATTTCGCTGACGCAGATGGCGGGGATGTCGCGGACGAGCGGCGCCCGCCGCTTCCCCAGTGGCCAGCGCACGATGCTCTGGGTAAAACGAAACCTGCCGCTCACCTCGGCGCAGCTCGTCCAGAAGGCGCGGCAGTATTTCCAGGACGGGCACCCCTAGCGCTACATGCGCTTGTACTTGGGTCCGCTCCCTCCTTCGCGGGGCGTCCAGCGGGGTCCCAACACATCCGTGGCCTTACAATCGACACAATTCGGCGCGTTGATCCGTAGCGCCCCCCCGCCGCCCATCGCTTCATATACGCCGGCTGGGCAGACATGGGAGTAAAACCGCGCGACCTCGACCGGAACATCCGCGGCCGCGATCAGGTGACTGGGAATCGTGTCGCGCGTCGCATTTCCCGACTTGAATACGCCATCGACTTTACTGACCCCGATCGGCGACTCGCCTGGACCCGGGGAGACTGTACGCGGAGCGTCTGCGTCGGCGTGCATCCGGTATTTCCCGCCAGGAAACCGCCCCCCGGTCAGCGTCATCAAACCGGCCTGCAGACCGCCCAGATAGAATCCGTCGCGGAAAGCCAGGCGCATGTTCCGCGTGCGGTACAGATCGGCCGCGATGAACGACGCGTTCACGAGCCGATCGTACTCTGTGAGCGTGGTCCCGGCCTTGAGATTCTGGAAGATTGCGCGCGCCGCGCATATCCCCGACTGGATCGCGTAATGAATTCCCTTGAGCGACGGCACATCCACGAACCCCGCAGCGTCGCCGAGCAGCACGAGGCGCTCGCCGGCGCGGCGCGCGGGCAGCGAGTAGAACCCGCCCTCGGGGATGGTTTTCGCGCCCCACTCGACCATCTCTCCGCCCGCGAGCAGTGATCGCACCAGCGGATGCTGCTTGAATCGCTGCAGTAACAGGTGCACGTCGAGCGCGGCGTCGCGGTAATCGAGCCCCACCACGAGCCCCAGGGCGACGAGCTGCGGTTCGAGGGGATAGACGAAGCTTCCGCCGAACGCGTCCGAGGGAAGCGGCCAGCCCAGCGTGTGGATCACACGATCGAGCGGCTGTTTTGTTTCCCACAGCTCCTTCACCCCCAGCGCAAAGACCTGCGGATTCTCTGACACCACGCCCTGCCACTGGCACCATGCCTGCGCGAGCAGGCCCCGCGTCCCCTCGGCGAGTGCCGTGACTTTGGCGACGAGGTCGTTGGGCGCCTGGCCGCCCGCCGTAGGATTCCCGTCCCGATCGAGTCCGGCCGGCGCGGTTCTGACGCCCGCCACAGCCGAGCCCTGCACGAGGAGCTGCGCCGCCGGAAAACCCGTGAACACGTTGACGCCGAGCTCCTCGGCTTTCGCGCCGAGCCAACGCACGATTTCGCAGAGCGACGCGATGTAATTGCCGTGGTTGCGCATCGATGGCGGCATGGGAAGGCGCCATCTGCCCTCAGCCGTCAGCAGATACACTGCTTCTTTTGAAACCGGAGCGCGGAACGGGAAATCGGCGTCCTTCAGGTTTGGAAAGAGCTCGCGCAGCGCACAGGGGTTCACGACGGCACCGGACAGCGAGTGCTCCCCTAAAACCTGGGCCTTCTCGAGGACCCCAATGTTCAGCTCGCCGCCATCGGCTTTCGCCAGCTTGGCGAGCTCGATCGCACAGGCGAGACCCGCCGGTCCCGCACCGACGATGAGGACATCGAGCTCCATGCGGTCGCCCGCACCTGTGGCGCCGTCCTGGAGAATGAGTTTGTCGAGAGGAAGCGGTGGCTGATACCGGGCGGGAACGATCTTAGCCATGCAGCTTGCGGATCTCTTCGGTCAGTTTCGGAACGATTTCGAACAGGTCGCCCACAACGCCGTAATCGGCAACTTTGAAAATCGGCGCGTCTTTGTCCTTGTTGATCGCCACGATCACTTTCGACGTCCGCATGCCGGCCAGATGCTGGATCATCCCGGAGATCCCGACGGCGATGTACAGCGAGGGGCTCACCGTCTTCCCTGTCTGGCCGACCTGATCGGCGTGCGGGCGCCATCCCATGTCCACCACTGCGCGCGACGCGCCGACCGCGGCCTGACCCCCAAACGCACGCGCCAGCTCTTCCAGCATCTTGAAGTTCGCGGGCTCCTTCAGGCCGCGGCCGCCGGAGATGATCACCTGCGCCTCCGCGACGTCGAGCGTTCCGGCGGGGGCCGCCTTGATCTCCCGCACGACCACACGTCCGGGAGACGCGACCGAGAGCGACTCAGGCTTTACCTGCGACGCCTGTGCATCGGGCCTAAACACGTTGGGGCGGACCGATATCACTGCCGGCTTTCCGAGCACGCGGACCTTCTGCATGGCCTTGCCTGCGTAGACCGGCCGTGTGGCGACGATCGTGCCTCCCTCGACAGAAAGCTCCGTGACATCCGTGGCGACGCCCACGCCGAGCTTGGCCGCGACGCGTGGCGCGAGGTCCTTCCCTGTCGCCGTCGCGGCGAACACCACCGCGCCGTAGCCGCCCGACTTCGCGCGCTCCGCGATGGCGCTGGCGCATCCCTCGGGTCCGGCTGAGCTGCAAACGACCGCATCGACCGCCGAGCCCAGGCGTGCCGCCGCCGTCACGACCTCGTACGAAACCTTGCGCAGGGTCCCATCGCGCTGCTCGAGCACCGCGAGCGTCGTCACAGGACTTTGGCCTCTTCGCGCAGCAGCCGGACCAGTTCACCGACGGCCCCGGCTCCCTCTCCGACGATCCTGCCTTCTTTACGCTCGAGTGGCGGCGTGAGCGCAACCACTTCGAGGGCACCGGCTCCCGGCTGCGCGGGCTTCACCTCTAACGGCTTTTTCTTCGCTGCCATGATGCCTTTGAGCGCGGGATAGCGGGGCTCGTTGAGACCCTTGTCGGTTGTCAGAACGGCGGGAAGGGAAAAATCCACGACTTCGATGCCGCCTTCGATCTCTCGCTCCGCCACCCCCTTCGTGCCGTCGATATCGAGGTGCGACACCGCCGTCACGCACGGCAGACCGAGCAGCTCGGCGACCAGCGTTCCGACTTGGGTGTTATAGTCGTCGATCGCCATGCGGCCGAAGAGAATGAGATCCCAGCCCGTGCCTCTCAGCTCGGCGGCGATGATTTTGGCCGCCTCGAAGGGGTCGTGGGGGGTCTTGTCCGTCTGGAGGAGCACGCCGCGGTCGGCGCCTGTTGCCAGCGCGGTGCGGATCGTCTCCTGCGCCGCCGCAGGGCCGAGACAGAAGACCGCGACTTCTCCGGCGCCCGCTTTCTCTTTGCGGCGCAGCGCCTCTTCGACGGCGAATTCGTCATAGGGATTCATGACGAACTTCACGCCCGCTTCGTCGATTGTTTTGCCGTCAGCCGCGATTTTGACCCGCGTCTCCGAGTCGGGGACGCGTTTGATGCAGACCGCGATTTTCATGAGGACGGAAAGCTACGCTAGCGCCGCGCCATTCGGAACACGGCGATGCCCCAACTTTCGGGGTCGTCGGGAGGGTTTGCGTTCCAGTCGCCGTAGGAGTGCGAGCCGTCGGAGCGGTAGCGCAGCACGTAACTTCCCGCGGGCAGCGTGATGACGCGGTCGAAGAGACGGTTCTTGTCCGAGCCGCCCGCGGGCTCAGTCTCTGCGTACTTCATTTTCCACACGGTGCGACCGGCCGCGTCTTCGATCCAGCCGTAGTCGTCCATCTCGTCATCACGGCCTTCGCCCAGTGCCAGGACGCGCACGCGCGCCTGCGCCGAGAGGCTGAAGACCGTACGCGCGTCCTCGTCGTTGCTCATGTGATTGAGTTGCGCCACGGTCGCGTCGTTGCCGGCGCCGCGGGTGCGCAAGAACGGCCCGATGTCGGCAGGATTCAGCCGCCGGCTCACTGGGAAGACGCTGACGCCCCAATAGCGCGCCTCGGCGGGCGGCGCGCCGTTCCAGTCGTTGGAGGAGTGCGAGCCGTCGCTCTTGTAGTACACGAGATAGTTGCCCGGTGGGAGATGCATCGTCCCGTCGAACAATCGGTTCTTGGCGGCGCCGCCGGCATGCTCGGTGTTCTCGTAGTTCATCGCCCAGACGCGCTTGTGCTGTTCCTCATCCACGATCCACGCGTAGTCCGCCATGCGGTCGCTGAAGCCCTCGCCGATCGCGTAGATGTGCACGTCCATCGGACGCCGCAGCGCGAACCCCGCCGACCGCATCTCGTCATCTCCGATACCGATCAGGGAGACGATCGTCTGGCCCTGCGGCACCGGCTCGTACTCGTACGGACGGACCGACGCGCGTGCCGCCGGGTCGGCGACGCGCAGTGTCAGACCCCAGAACTCGGGGTCGGTCGCGGGCACGTTGTTCCAATCGTCCGGACTGTGCGAGTCGTCGCATGCAAAGTAGGCGACGTAGTGTCCCGGCTTGAGCTGCAGCGTCTCGTGCGCCATGCGATTCTTCACCGCACCGCCGGCGGGATCGGTATCGGCGTAATCCATCGACCAGACGCGCTTGTTCGAGTCGACGTTGATGATCCAGCCGTAGTCGAATTCCTCATCCATCGACAGCTCGCCGATGGCGTAGACCTCGACCGCGGTGGGCCGCGTGATCTCGAAGCCTTTGCGCGCGGAGCTGTTGCGGTCCGGGACGACCGACGCGATGGCCGACGCCGTGAAGCCCGTCCGCGCGGCGCCGATGTCCTCCGGGGACGCGCCGCGGCCCGTGCCGGTGATGGCGAGCGCGAATTGCCGGTAGACTCCGCTCTCGACGTAGGGGCCGCCGTACTTCGCGCGCCGGCCCATACGGATGATGTCTTTGATGTTGAGGTTGAGCTCGCCGTTAAACGAGATGCTGGAAGCGGCGTAGGAGGCATAATGCGCTTCGTACGTGCCGGCCGGCAGATGCACCGTGCCCGAGAACCGGCGTAGACCGTTCGACTCGCGGCGTGTGTCGACAGACCGGATGTCCCACACGACGGCGCGCGTGCGCGCGTCGAGAATCCAAGCCGCCGCCGGCCAGGTCGTCTGTTCGTCGTCCTGCCAGTGCGCGTCGTCGCGCGTGCGCAGCCGGTCAGGCCACGGCTCGGCTCCGACAGCGGTGACCTGCACGTCCTGGGCCGCAGTGAGCACGAAGACACTCACCCGGTGCTCGCGGGGCGTCAGGTCTTGAATGTCTACGAGCTGCGTTTGTGCGAGAAGCAGCAACAGGGGGAGACCCATGGCTGTCATACGGTACACCCCCTGAAGCGGTTTCTCCTAATCGTGCCCGCCCATCCCCGGGATCTTGAGCTCTGCATAGCCCGCCGGAGGCTGGAAGAGGGCCGCCTCCGGACGTCGCCGGTCGATCGACGTAACCGTCCAGACTCCATCCCCATGCTCTCCAGGGAACGTCATCTTGAGCGGGAAGAACCCTTGGCGTGCCAACCTCGCGAGATCCGGATTCTGGGAGCGCAGCAGCGCGATGGTCGACGGCATCATCGACCCGGCCTGCCCCGCCATTCCCATGAACCCCATCCCCGGCGCGCCGCACAGGTCCATCGGCTTGTCGTCGGGTCGCTCCGTGCTCTCCACCAGATAGTGCTCGCACGTGATTCCGGCGATCGTCTCGCGACGCCCAGTGGCGGTCACCTTCATCTTGGAGAAATCGGGTGCCGCGCCGGCGTCGCCGCCCTTGCCGATCAACCCGTTCGCCAATTGGCGCGCCACGCCGGACATCTGACCGTTCATGACCATGTACTTCTTCTGCTCCGGAATGATCATCAGCACGTCGCCCGTGGTACCGTCGTAAATCGTCGACATGGTGTGTCCCTCAGCCGTGTACTCCTGCCGGATGCGGCTTCCCAGCTGGTAATAGCGGAAGGGAATCGCCTTTCCCTCGGGCGTCGTCATCGTTCCCACGACGAGACCCTCGAACGTGCCCTGCGCGGCGACCGGCACCGCGAACGTCGCCGCGAGCAACGGCACCATCATGATCCGGTTCATGCGACCCCCTTAGTGTGAACTCAGGTCACGCGCCGCACTCCGACCCAGCGCCGCCACCACCACCGTCCCTTAGTGTCTCCCGGCGCCAGTGAGCTGACCACGACGGCGCGATCCCACCCGGAGCTGTGCACGAAATTCCCGCCGCCGATGTACAGCCCGACGTGCTGGACGGGGCCGCCCGGCACACGGGAAAAGGTCAACAGATCCCCCGGCTCGAGCGCGATGGGTTTGCGCGGGATCGCCACGCCCGCCCGCGCCTGCTCGTAGCTCACGCGCGGCAGCCAGATCCCCTGCGTGGCGAAGGACCTCCAGATCAGGCCGGAGCAGTCGTATCCGCCCCCCGCTTCGGCGCCCGTCGCGCCCCAGCGGTAGGGCATCCCCACGGCGGCAAGCGCCTCGCGCGCGACCGCGACTCCCGGTGGCGGTGGCTCGACGACCGCCGTCCGGGCGCTGTCGCGTGCGGCAACCAACACGACGGCCTGCGCTCCAGCGACGAGCAGCGCGAGACCTCGGATCATGTACGTCTGCATGGATAACCCCCCGATAGCAACGAAACCGTCTACACCCCGCGGGGTCTCGGGGCTCCATCCCCAACGGCAGGCTCACCCGAAGGAACTAATCCCCGTGATCTCCTGGCCGAGGATCAGCGTGTGAACGTCGTGGGTCCCTTCGTACGTGTACACCGATTCCAGATTCGCCAGATGCCGCATCGCTTGATACTCGGCGAGGATCCCGTTCGCACCCAAGAGGCGGCGCGTCTCGCGCGCCGCCTCGGTGGCCATGTTCACGTTGTTGCGCTTGGCGAGGCTCACCTGCGGCGGGGTCGATTTGCCCCCGTCCTTGAGCCGGCCCAGCTGCAGACACAGCAGCTGCGCTTTCGTGATTTCCGTGAGCATATCGGCGAGCCGCGCCTGCTGCAGCTGGAACCCGCCGATCGGCTTGCCGAACATGACGCGCTGCTTCGCGTAGCTCACCGCTTCGTCGTAGCACGCCATCGCGGCACCGACGGCGCCCCAGGCGATGCCATAGCGCGCGGCCGTGAGGCACATCAGCGGCGACTTGAGCCCGCCCGACTTGGGCAGCAACGCCGACTTGGGAACGTGAACGTCCTGGAGCACGAGCTCGCTCGTATCGCTCGCGCGCAACGACAGCTTGCCCTTCTGATCTTTTGCGGAAAACCCCTTGGTGTCGGTCGGCACGATGAAGCCACGAATCGACTCGGGCTCATCGAGTGGTCCTGTCTTGGCCCACACGACGGCGACGTGGGCCGTCGATCCATTGGTGATCCACATCTTGGCGCCGTTCAAGACCCAGCCGTCCTTCGTCTCCTTCGCGACCGTGATCATGCCCGCCGGATTCGAGCCGTAGTCCGGCTCCGTGAGGCCGAAGCAGCCGATCACCTTGCCGCTCGCCATCTGCGGCAGCCATTCCTTCCGCTGTTCTTCCGAGCCGAAGCTGTAGATCGGATACATCACGAGCGCGCCTTGCACCGAGGCAAATGAGCGCACGCCGGAGTCGCCGCGCTCGAGCTCCTGCATGATGAGCCCGTAGGCGACGTTGTTCAGCCCGGCGCAGCCGTACTCCTCTGGCAGGTTCGCGCCGAACAGGCCGAGCTCGGCCATGCCGGGGATCAGTTGCTTGGGGAATTTTCCGGCGACGTAGGCTTCGCCGATGACCGGCATGACGTTGTCGTCGACCCACTCCCTTACCGTGTCCCGGATGGCGCGTTCTTCTTCGGTGAGCAGGCTGTCGAGGTTGTAGAAATCGACGCCTTGGAACTTCGAAGTCATTAGTTACAAGCTCCCAGAAAAGTGAACTTAACTCGCGGCTTGGGGCTCGAGACGAGGTGATTGGGGTGACGAACGACGGGCAAACGCAGCCGTGTCTGAAGGTTGGAACCGTTGTTTGCCGGAATCCCACCGAAAAAACGTCACTTGAACAGCTGCAGGATCGATCGTGACAAAGTTGAAAGAGACGGGCCGTCCACCGCGCGCCCGCGTCGACAGCGTGCCGGCGGTTGAGACCGCGATCCGGCCCTCGAGCATTTCGGCGCCTTCCTCGTGGTCGTGGCCACAGAGCACCACGTCGGTGCCCGCCTCGATGATACGGCGCTGCGCGCGACGCCAGCGCGAAAGCCCCATGCGCTGCGACATCCCGCCACGGAGCAGGTTGTGATGGAGCACGAGCACGCGCGGCAGGCCGGCCTCCGCCCTCGCAAAGACCGCCTGCACGCGCTGCATCTCGCGTTTCGGGAGGTGGCCCTTCACGGCGATGTCCCGGAGGCGAAGGGTCAGAGAGCCCCAGGCGACGCCGTGCGCGGTCAGCGCGGAAGCGATGATCGCGCCGCCCGGAATGGTGAGGGTGGGCGTGAGGTCGGCACCGAAGTAGCTCCGGTACTTCTCGTAGACCGCGTCCTTACTGAACGGAATGAACGGCCGGCGCCACCACTGGACGTCGTGATTGCCGGGAATGACGAGGACCGGCGCGGTCTCGCGGCACAGATTGGCGAATGCCCGGCCGCGCTGAAACTCGCCATGGCGAGCGCGCTGTGACAGGTCGCCCCCGATCACGATGGCGTCCGGCCGCAGGTCGGGCAGCATCCGCTCCAACGCCTCGACGACCGGCACGTTGGCCAGCCTGCCGAAGTGCAGATCTCCGATGTGAGCGATCTGAACGGTCATGACTCGATCTGCAGGATGTAGGTCAACGTAGCCTCGCCACCCGCGGGGACCGGCACGCGAAACCGCATTTCGGTCGACGAGAGCTTCTCCGGCGGAATGCTGCTCTCGACGATTTTCCAATTGCCGTAGCGCGATTCGCGCACCTCTACGGTCACGGGCTCGGACTTCGCGTTCGTGACCGTCACGCGATACGCCGCGGTGACGCGTTGACGCCCAGGCACGCCGCGCCGCGGCGCCGGTAGCTGCTCCTGATTGAAGTCGGTCTGTACACGGTCCGCAGTGACGTCGAATGCCTCACCGGACTGCACGCGGAGGTCTTCTCTCGGGGCGGTATGGTCATTCGTGGCCTCGCCGATGAGCTGTACGCGCCCGCTGGAATCGGCCTGATACAGCTGGACCGTCCCGGCTGGCAGCGGCCGGTCGCCGAATGCCGTCTTGGGCGCGCGTTTGATCGTGTACCACACCTGTACCGGCACCCGATTGGGTTCTGACGCTTCTCCGATCCATCCTCGCCAGGGCAACACCCCTGGGACGATCAGGTCCTGAGCCACCGGCGTCGTGCTGCGCGGGAAGAGCGCGGTCGTGATCGGGACGTTCGGCTCGATGCTCATGCGGCCTGGGAGTTGATAGACGTGCGTCTCGCCCACGGCCTCCTCGACGGTCTCGGTCGCCATCGACGTCGCGGCTCGAAACTGCATGCGCGCGCCATCCATGAACGCATTCGGTTGGGGCTGGGGCCGCGGCACCCTGGTGCGTCTGATCGCGCCCGCGACGAGCTGTACCTCAGCGCTGTCTGCCCGCAACTCCTGCGACGTGATCGTCGCCGTCCCAGACACCTGACACCTGGCACCGGCCAGAATCACCTGGTACAGCGCTTCCCAGGTTACCCCTTGCGCCACGTACGCGAGCTCGGTGCGCGGCCGAGCGCGCGAGGCATCCAGCACGATCTGAGCCTCCGGCGCCGTCCGCACCACGCTTGCTGGGAACAAGGGCGTACCCGGTGACCCGAGCAGCAGCCGCCCATCCGGGAGTTTGAACTGCGGAGGATCCACACCGACCACGGTCGCACGGATGGTGTCGCCCTTCGCGCTGACGAACGAGAGCGTTTCTCCCACAGCGCTAGCCAGCGCATCGGCTGACTTGCTCGGATAACGCGCCGTCGCTGACATGACAGCGACAACGGTGTCGGGGGAAAACACGGTCGCCGGATCGAGCGCTTCGAGCCGGATCGTCAGGTTGTTCCGGCCTTGCTGTAAAGCCTGCGGCAGCGTCCGCCGCACCACCACGCGACCGTCTCTATAGATAGAAAGCGATGTCTGCGCAGCAGCTGGTAGAGCGACGCACGCCAGCGCCACGACGCCCGCCAGTACATTCCGCATTCCGAATTCCGCATTGGGCACTTTCATTTCAGCCACTCCAGTGTCACGCGCTTAGCTATGAGAAACGTCAGAACGTACCACAGGAGCACGCTCGCCGCGCCCACCAACCGCGCCGTCCGCTCCACGGGCAGTGACACCGCCACATACACCGCCAGCGGCACCGTCGTGCCCATGGCCACCAGGCGCGCGATCTTGCCCGCCCGGCGCTCGAGCAGCCTCGTGCAGCTCGCGCACAGGCCGCCGATCGCGATGCCGGCGGTGTCCGCGCCGCATTTCGCGCACGGATGACTAGGCCCCGACCCGCTTAACCACGGCGCGGGCGAACTCGGCCGTAGTAGCACGTCCCCCCAAATCGGCGGTGCGAACCTTGTCCTGCACAATCGTCGCCTCGAGCGCGCCACGCAGGCGTGTGGCGGCGTCGAGCTCTCCAAGGTGATCGAGCATCATGGCGGCGGCCAGCAGCTGCGCCGACGGATTCGCGATCCCCTTCCCCGCGATGTCGGGCGCCGAGCCGTGCACCGGCTCGAAGATCGCGGCGTGTGTGCCGATGTTGGCGCCCGGCGCGAGCCCCAGGCCTCCCACCAACCCCGCCGCTTCGTCGGACAGAATGTCGCCGAACAGATTGGTCGTCACGATGACGTCGAACTGCTCCGGCTTGATGACGAGCTGCATCGCAGTGTTGTCGACGATCTTGTCATCACAGGCGATCGTGCCGGCGTACTGCTCGGCGACGCGCTTGGAGACCTCGAGAAACAATCCGGACGTCGCTTTCAAGATGTTGGCCTTGTGCACGATCGTCACTTTCTTGCGGCCGTGCAGCTTGGCGTACTCGAACGCGTATTTCGCGATGCGCTCGCTCCCCTCGCGGGTCACGATCGACATCGCCTGGGCCATAGCGCGGCGGTCGCCCCCGACCTTGAAGGTGTGATCGAGCCCGACGTACAACCCTTCCGTGTTCTCGCGGATAATGACCAGGTCGATGTGGTCGTAGCGGCCGCCCGGAACGATCGTCTTCGTCGGCCGGACGTTTGCGTAAAGATCGAACTCCTGCCGCATAGCGACATTGACGGAGCGGTAGCCGCCCCCGACCGGCGTCGTGAGCGGGCCTTTCAGACAGAGCCGGGTGCGGCGTATCGAATCGAGCGTGGCGTTGGGGAGCGGCGTGCCGGCTTTCTCGACGGCCGCCATGCCGCCGTACTCCTCGTCCCAGTCGAACTGGACGCCGAGCGCATCGAGAACCTGCAGGGTGGCGGCGGTGATCTCCGGACCGATGCCATCGCCCGCAATCAGCGTGGCCTCGCGTCTGGTCACGGCAGGCCCGGCGTAAGGCTCTTCACGGCGCGTGTCAGCGCCGTCCAGGGATCATCGCCCTCCCCTCGCGCGATGGTGCGCCAGCCGATCTTGCCGATGCGCGAATCGATGAGAACGAATGAGATCTCGGCGCGTACGACGGCCGGAGCGCCGGGCGGCCGATCGGCCGGTCGGCGAAACACCAGTCCGGCGGGCACCAGCACATAGCGTCCGCCGACGAGGCCCATCAGGGTGCGCAGTTGGTAGCGGAGCGGATCGGGCACGTCCACGACATTCGACGCGCGCAGGAACGGCGTGCCCAGCTGGTCAGGGTCGGCGGCGATGCCCGGCGCGCGCCGCGCCACGTGCCGCAATTCGGGGGGACCGGCCCAGGTCACCTCTGGCGCGCGGGCGGTGAGGAGCGTCGCGATGATGCTGTCGCACTTGTCGAGTGTCGCGCGCCGACCCGCGACGAGTGTGTCCAGATGGAGTGTGTCTTCTGCCGCGACGAGCGCGAGCGGGGTCAGCGCGACGCGCTGGCCGGCGAGGCCGGCGGTAGGAAGCGGGGCGGTCGGTTCAGGAATTGGTGTCTGTGAAGGCTTCTTGCCACAGGCCGACACCAGACACCAGACACCTATCACCAAGTACTTAGTTTTCAAGCGGTTAGTCACGGCCAGAATCTAAGCGAGCGTGAGGCCGCCGTCCACCACGATCACCTGCCCGGTGATATGCCGAGCCGCTTCGCTGCACAAGAAGAGAATGACGCGCGACACATCCTCGGGCTCCGCTACGCGGCCGAGCACCGACTCATGCTCGGCGCGCTCCAAGACTTCGCGCGGCAGCTGCGTCAGCAGCTCGGTCTTCACAAAGCCCGGCGCGACCGCGTTCACGTTGATGCCCGCCGAGCCGAGGTCGACCGCGGCGGCTTTGGTAAGTCCGATGAGCGCCGCTTTGCTCGAGGCATAGTTCGCGATACCGAATCCCGGGCGGAATGCCTGATGGCTCGCGACGTTGACGATTTTGCCGAGGCGCTGGGCACGCATGTGTGGCGCAACGGCGTGAATACAGTTGAACGCGCCTGTCACGTTCGTCTCCATGACTTCCTGCCAGGCTTCTGCGGTGAGTCGCCAGAGCGCGCCATCGTGCGTGATGCCGGCGTTATTCACCAGGTAGTGCACGCCGCCCAGGCGGCTCTTCACTTCGCTCACGAATTGCTCGACGGAGGTCATGTTGCGGACGTCACACAACGCGGAATAACACGGCACGCCGCAGGCCTTGATCGCCGTCTCGGTCAGCAACGCCTGCGCGCCGACGTCTCGTCCCGGCATTTCCAGGTAATTGAACCCGACGCCGCAGCCGACCTGCGCGAACTCGAGGCCGACGGCACGGCCGAGCCCGGTCGCGCCACCGGTGACGATGAGCACGCGACCCCGCATGGCGTCAGCACTGCGCTGCGGTTGGGGCCGTTCCTGTACCGTGGAGGCGGGGGCTGAGCGCCCCCCTCCGCTCGACGACCAGGGAAACGAACTGGAGGGGCTCAAGGAGTTCGAACCTATGTTCGAACTTGAACATCGGCAAGCGGCGCCACAACTTACGGCGCGTGCGGGCAATAATCTGGATCGCCATTTCGCTGCTCGGGGCGACGGCCTTCGGCGTGCTCGCGTTGGCACGCGGCGAGACGATCAGCGCCGCCTGGCTGCTGACGGCAGCCGTCTGCACCTACGTCATCGGTTACCGCTTCTACTCGAAGTTTCTCGCCACGAAAGTCTTTGGCCTCGATCCGCAGCGCGCCACACCGGCGGAGCGGTTCAACAACGGTCACGACTTCGTGCCGACGAACAAGTGGGTCCTATTCGGCCATCATTTCGCGGCGATCGCCGGCGCAGGACCGCTGGTCGGCCCCGTGCTCGCGGCGCAGTTCGGCTTCCTGCCCGGGACGCTGTGGCTGGTGATCGGCGTGGTGCTGGGTGGCGCCGTGCAGGACTTCACCATCCTGTTCTGTTCGCTGCGCCGCGACGGCAAGTCGCTCGGCCAGATGGCCAAAGAAGAAGTCAGCAAAGTCACCGGTGTCACGGCGATGATCGCGGTGCTCGCGATCATGATCATCCTGCTCGCCGTGCTGGCGCTGATCGTCGTCAACGCGTTACGCGCGTCGCCGTGGGGACTCTTCACCATCGCCTGCACGATTCCGATCGCGCTCTTGATGGGCTGGTGGATGAAGCGCTGGCGGCCCGGAAAAGTCGGCGAAGCATCGATCGTCGGCGCGCTGCTGCTCCTCGTCGCGCTGGTCGCCGGCGGCAGCGTCGCGAGCCATCCGGGCCTCGCGTCTGCTTTCACGCACAGCGGCACGTCCATCACGCTCATGATGATCGCCTACGGCTTCATCGCGTCGGTGCTGCCCGTCTGGATGCTGCTCTGCCCGCGCGACTACCTCTCGACGTTCCTCAAGATCACCACGGTGTTGTTGCTGGGCGTCGCCATTCTGATCATCCTGCCGCCGCTCCGGATGCCGGCGCTCACGCCGTTCGCCACGGCGGGCGAAGGGCCCGTGTTTGCCGGCAAGCTGTTCCCGTTCGCGTTCATCACGATCGCGTGCGGCGCCATTTCCGGCTTCCACTCGCTCGTCGCGTCGGGCACGACGCCCAAGATGATCACGCGCGAGACCGACGCGCGGATGATCGGCTACGGCGGCATGGTCATGGAGTCGTTCGTCGGCGT
>DASWDA010000082.1:0-14458 GCA_036395695.1 Gemmatimonadales bacterium | reverse complement strand
GGGAACCGGGATCGGGACGAAGGTCGTGCTGATGATAATGGGATAGGGACGATACTGGTGGTCCTCGAGCCACAGCAGGCCGGCGCCGCTGCAAAGACCGCGACGGAGAGGGGGGTCCGAACCACGCCCTAATGTACGTCTTCGGCGCGATGCCGCTGCAGCCGCAGCTCCAAGTGGCGGCGTACGTCGGGCCACTCCGCCGCGAGAATGCTGTACATGACGACGTCGCGCGCGCTGCCGTCGCGGCGGATGCCGTAATGGCGAATCACGCCGTCTTTCTTGGCGCCGAGCCCTTCGATCGCGCGCTGCGCGCGGAAATTGAAATTATCGGTGCGGAGACCGACGACCTTGCAGCCGAGCGTGTCGAAGGCGTGGCCGAGCAGGAGCAGCTTGCAGGTGGTGTTGACGTGGGTGCGCTGGCGACTCTTCCCATACCACGTGTGGCCGATTTCCACGCGGTCGATCGCCGGCGCGATGTCGTGATACCGTGTTGATCCGATGATCGCGCCGGTCGGCAGATCGCGTACCACCCACGGCAGCATGTGGCCGTCGCGCTGACCGTTGAGCGCCTCCGTCACGTACGCGCGCATGCCGTCAGGTGGCGGGACCGCGACGAACCAGAACTCCCAGAGGCGCCCATCGCTCGCCGCCGCGGCGAGCGCATCACTGTGCGCTTCGGTCAGCGGCTCGAGCCGAATACCGTGACCCTCGAGCACGACCGGAACTACTCCGCCTGGCTTCATGGCGCGACGTAATCCTGCGCCGCGACGATCTGCCAGTTACCGCCGCGTTTGACCCACGTGTCCGTGAAGCGGTAGCGACGCTGGAATTCTCCGCTCGGTCCGCGGCCGGCGACGACGAGCCACCCGGTGACGACCGCCGTCACCGGGCCAAAGCGGTGCACGACCATCGAGTCGTTATGCGCAGCCGCGACGGTATCCGATCCCGTAATCACCGAGCTCAGCACCGCTCGGCGGTCCATCATCTGGTCGTTCTCCGTGTAGACGAAGCCGTCGGCCAGGAGACGCTCGAACGTCACGCGGTCGCGCTTCACGAGTGCGCTCGCCCAATCGTCCTCGAGTCGCAGCAGTGTGCGCTCGTCGGTATCCTGCACGTCGACGGCGAGTAACAAGGCTAGAAGCAGTGCGGTCATGTTCGCTCTCATTCTCCCAGGACTTTGATGATCACCCGTTTCTTCCGCTGCCCGTCCCACTCTCCATAAAACACCCGCTGCCACGGCCCAAAGTCCAGCTTCCCCGCGGTGATCGGCACGATAACCTCGTGCCCGATGGTGAGACTGCGGAGATGCGCCGCGGCGTTGTCCTCACCCGTTTCATTGTGGTGATACCGCGGTGGGTCCCACGGGGCGATCGTCCCTTCCAGCCACTTCAGGATGTCGTCCCAGAGTCCCGATTCGTGGTCATTGATGAAAACAGACGCGGAGATGTGCATGGCGCTCACCAGGACCAAGCCTTCACGCACCTCGCTGGCCTCCACCTCCTTCACCACCTCGTCGGTAATGTCGATGATCTCCTGTCGCCGCTTCGTATTGAACCAGAGGTAGTGCGTCCGTGCCTTCATGAATCCCCCGTGTCGAATTGTCACAGGCAGAGCGAATCCTTAAATTGGCCTGGAATATGGCCCCCCCGCTTGCTTTCAGACGGCGAATCTTCGTCATCCTCGTCGTCATGACCGTCGTCCCGACGGTGCTCGCCGTCGCCGGCTGGGTGCTGTCGGTCCGGCGCCTGCTGCCTGCGGCCGGCGCGCGCGCTTCCACCGAACGCGTCGCCGCTACTGCCCGTGCGCTGCTCGACGGTGTGGATACGCTGCATCTCACAGTGCGCGAGCGCACGCTGCTCCGCGACCATTTGAGCGAAGTCTCCGCCTCCGTGAGCCTCGCGCGCCGTGCCGAGACGTTCCTGCGCTATTACACGGCCGGATTCGCGCTGGTCATCCTGCTGCTCGGCGCCGGTGTGCTGTACGCCGCCGTCAATCTGGCGGGACATCTCTCGCGCCAGCTCTCGCGTCCCATCGATGAGCTGGTCGGCTGGACACAGCTGATCCGTCGCCACGAGCCGTTGCCCGACGGCCCGCCGCCGCGGGGCGCTCCGGAATTCGAGGCACTCCGCCAGGCGCTGCGCGAGCTGGCCGCCGCCCTTGCCGCCGCGCGCGAGCGCGAGCTCGAGGCCGAGCGGTTGCGCGCGTTCCGCGAAGTCGCACGCCGCGTGGCACACGAGATCAAGAATCCACTGACCTCGATGCGGATTGCGGTAGATCAACTGCAACGGGCGGATGGGCCGATGGGCGGGCGGGCCGTGACCGCGATCCAAGTACTGGAAGCGGAAACCGATCGGCTGGAACGGCTCGCGAAGGAATTCTCAGAGTTCGGCCGGCTGCCCGAGGGGCCGCAGAGCGAGGTCGATCTCGTCGAGCTGCTGGAAGAGCTGGGCCGTACCGGCGTGCCCGATGGGGTGCGCGTCACCGTGCATGCCAACGGTGGCCCGCGCGCGCTACTCGGCCACTACGATCCGCTGCGGCGCGCATTCGCCAATCTCTATCGCAACGCGGCCGAGGCGATGAAGGGGCACGGCGCCATCGACGTAACCGTCACGGGCGATGGGGCCGGCCTGGCGGTCCTGATCGCCGACCATGGCCCCGGCATTCCCGCCGAGCTGCGCCAGCGCGTCTTCGAGCCCTACTTCACAACCAAGGACGACGGCACCGGTCTGGGCCTGGCGCTGGTGCGCGTCACGCTCGAAGCACACCGCGGGACGATTAGCGTGAGCGAGACTGCGGGCGGTGGCGCGACGTTTGCCATCGTCTTCCCTCCACCATCCTCCACCAACCTCCACCGTCCTTCACCAGCCTCCGCGTGAGCCCTCGCGTCCTCCTCGTCGACGACGAAGCCAACATCCGCCGCATGGTGGGCGCGCTGCTGCAGTCGGACGGCTTTGAAACAGTCGAAGCCGAGGGCGGCAACGCGGCGTTGCAGCGACTGCTGGACGACGCGCCCGACGTGGTGCTCCTCGATCTGATGATGCCGCCCGGTCCCGACGGTCTCGCGACGCTCGAGCAGATCCGCAAGCGCGCGCCGCACATCCCCGTCGTCATGATGAGCGGCAAGGCGAACCTCGCCGACGCGGTCCGCGCCACCAAGCTCGGCGCCTTTCAGTTCCTCGAGAAACCGCTCACGCCCGAGGGCGTGCTGGTTACGCTGCGCAGCGCGCTCGCGTTGGGCCGGACGCTCGCCGAGAACCAGCGGCTGCACGAGCAGCTCGGCCACGCCGATCCGCTGGTGGGAACCAGTGCGGCCATGGAAGAGCTCCGCGCGTTGATTGCACGCGTCGCGCCGACGGAGTCGCGCGTCCTGATCACCGGGGAGTCGGGCACCGGCAAGGAGCTGGTCGCCTCCGCGATCCATCGCCAGAGCGCGCGCGGCAGCAAGGCGTTCGTGACGGTCAACAGCGCCGCGCTGCCGCGCGATCTCGTCGAGTCGGAGATGTTCGGCCACGAGCGGGGCGCCTTCACCGGCGCGATCGAGCGCCGCCAGGGCCGCTTCGAGCTCGCGGACGGCGGCACCCTGTTCCTCGACGAGGTCGGGGACCTCGGCCCCGAAGCCCAGGCCAAGCTGCTGCGGGTGCTCGAAAGCGGGGTCGTCGAGCGCGTCGGCGGCGAGCGGCCGTTCGCGGTGAACGTGCGCGTCATCGCGGCAACCAACAAGGATCTGCAGCACGGGGTGCGGCAGGGACTGTTCCGCGAAGACCTGTGGTTCCGGCTGAACGTGCTGCCGATTCACATCCCGCCGCTGCGCGAGCGGCCCGAGGACATCGCCCCGCTGGTGCGACACTTCGCCGAGCGCTGCGCCGCGCGCCTGGGCCGCCCCGTCAAGTTCGACGCGGGTGCGGTGCCGCTGCTCGCCGCGTACTCCTGGCCGGGGAACGTCCGCGAGCTCGCCAACATCATCGAGCGGATGGCGATCCTCGCAACGTCGGAGCTGTTGACGGCGACGGACGTCGCGCGCGTGCTCCCCGCGGACGGCACGGCGCCCAACGTCACGGCCGACAGCGGCGGCGACGCACCGTGGCGTGACATCGCGCTCAGCGAGACGCTCGACCAGTACGAGCGCGAGCTGATCGCCAAAGCGTTGTCGGTCGCGCGGGGGAATGTGGCCGAGGCCGCGCGCCGCCTGCTCACCGACCGCGCCAATCTCTACCGTCGCATGCGGCGGCTCGGCATCGACCCGCCACGCAACAACAGCTCTAACGAAGGCTGACCTATGCTCGCGTTTCTGTTGGCTCTCGCGGTTCAAGACACGACGATCGTCATCCACCCCGACAGCTCGAGCGCGACACTCGAAGCGCGCGCGCTGCCGCGCGTGGTGACGGACGAAGTCATCCGATTCTACAACGCGGCCGGCACCACGCGGCTCGTCGGCCGGACGCGGCTGCCGCGCGGCAACGAGTGGCGCGGCAACGTGGCCGTCCGCAACGGCCCCGTGCTCGTCGCGGGTCGCGTGCAGGGCTCGCTCGTGGTGATCAACGGCGACCTGCTCTTCGACACGGGCGCCGAAGTGACCGGCGACGTCATCGTCGTCGGTGGGACCGTGGACGACAGCGCCAAGGCGCGGATCGGCGGCGAGGTGCGGCAGTACCGCGAGCCGCTGCTGTATCGCCTGCGCCACGAAGGCGACGAAATCGTCTACGCTCCGAATCTGCGGCCCCGGCTCTTCAACCCGGGCGCGCATGTGTCGTGGGGTGACGCCGACTCGCGCTCGTCGCTGACGATCGCAACGGGCGGCACGTTCAACCGCATCGAGGGACTGCCGATCGTGTTCGGTCCGCTGTTCGACTGGAAGCTGCAGCAGAACTTCCGGATGCGGGTGGACGCGCTCGGCGTGTTCCGCTCGGCCGGCGACCTCTCCGACAAGCGCAGCGATCTCGGCTACATGTTCCGCGGCGAGCTGCGCTCGGGCGAGGTCCGCCCCGTCGGCCTGGGGCTGCGGGCCTTTGACATCGTCTCGCCCGTCGAGGATTGGGGCTTGCACAACGCCGAGATCGGGTGGGCCGCGTTCATGTTCGGGCGTGACTATCGCGACTACTTCCTCAACAAGGGGTGGGCGGCGCGCGCGTTCGCGCAGCCCGAAAAGCAGATCGCCTTCTCGCTCGAGCTACGCCACGAGTGGCAGACGAGCGTGGCCAATCAGGACCCCTGGACCGTGTTCCGCAATTCCGCGATCTGGCGCCCCAATCCCCCGATCGACGAAGGGCACTTCACGACGATCGCCGCCGCGCTCGTGCTCGACGGCCGCAACGATCCGGAAGAGCCCACGTCGGGCTGGCTGGTGCGGGCAAGCCTGGAAGATTCCCGCAGCACCGACGTCGTGCCGCACACGGGCATCCCCGCGACGGTGCGCGACTCGATCCCGACCGGGTCGTATCGCTTCGACCGGCTGTTTTTCGATGTCCGCCGCTACGCCCGCATCAGCCCATCGGGTCGGGTCAACGTCCGGCTCGTGGGCGGCGGGTGGGTCGGCGGCGATCCGCTGCCGCTGCAGCGGCGGCTCTCGCTCGGCGGTCCCGATCCGTTGCCGGGCCATCCGTTTCGCTCGAGCTCGTGCGACAACGACATCGTCGACCCCGCGTTCGCCAACTCGCGCCTCGCGGCATGCGATCGCGTCCTCGCCTTTCAGACGGAGTACCGCGGACACGTAAAGCTCAACTGGAGCTACAACCCGTCGAAGGATGACAAGGCCGATCGCGATGAAGGGTCGTCATCGTTGTTCTGGCTCGAGGGATTCGACGTCGTCGTCTTCGCGGACGCGGGACAGGCCTGGCTCGTGGGCAACGGGCCGAACCACGTGCCGGCCGGGCACATTCCCCGGTTCGACAGCTGGCTCGTGGATGTCGGGTTGGGAGTCGATTGGGGTGGCTTTGGCGTGTACATCGCCAAGGCGGTCACTACCGGCGAACGGCTGCGGTTCACGGCCCGGCTCGATCACCGGTTCTAGAGTGCGTCTGCTCTGGTGGGCGGCGCTGGCCCTGGCCCCCTCCCTCGCGCTCACACCTGAGGTGGGGCTGGCGCAGTCGCCGACTCTTACGGTCACGCTGCAAAGCAACCTGCCGCGCATCCGCAGCACCGGCCTGCTCGCGGACGGGAAGTTTCTCGGACTGCTCCGCTCCGGGTTCCCGCTGCGCCTGCACTACCGCCTCGAGCTGTGGCGCGTGCGCTCGAGCTGGTTCGATCAATTCGTACGCGAAGTCACCTGGGACGCCGTGGCGCGCAACGATCCGCTCGCCGACGACTTCGTCCTGATACGTCAGGGCGGCGCCGTGCGCCGGTACGCGACGTCCGACGAGCTCGCCGCGGCGCTCGAGATTCCCTACACCGTGACGCTCCGCCCCACCGCGACGAGCGGCCGGTTCTATTTCGTCGCGCGGCTCGAGGTGACGACGCTCAACGACACCGATCTGCAGGAGCTGTCACGCTGGCTGTCGGGAGACGTAGGGCCGGTCGTGTCCGGCGAAGGGAATTTCGGCGCGGCGTTGGCGCGTGGTGCACAGCGCGTCCTGGTCCGGCTCGCGGGATTGCCGCGGCAGCGGCTCGAAGCGCGGAGTCCTACGTTCCGAATTGACGGTCGATAGCCGCGCGAATCTCCATGAGCGACTGACCGCGCGCCGCCATCCCGCTCGCCAGCATCGCTTCACCCATGCAGATGTCGCAAAAGGCGCCGTGATCGGACTCGAAGCAGGTGAGCAGCGAGCGGTGCCCTGAATGCTTCGAGCAATCGCAGTGGCAGTATACCCCATCCAGCGTCGCGACGGCCCGGCGTGCCGCGGCGTACGCCTCCACGGCGCCGGGATTCTTCGGAATCGCAAACTCGGGAAGGATCTTCTCGGCAGTGACCCCGGGGCGCGGATCCGGATGGATCGATCCGCTGACCGGACGCGTGAGGAACACCACCCCGGCGAGCGCGACGGCCGCCGCGCCCGCCACGACCCAAGGTCCCTTCGTCATTAGAGGGCCTCGAGCGTCGCCAGCACATCGGCTCCGTAAAAGAGCCGGATGTACTTCGCCTGCGTCCGTGTGAGGCGTCGCACGGCCCACGAGAGGTGCACGAAGTGCGGCTCGTGCGGCGCGCGCAGGGGATGCATGCCCACTTCCTCAGGCAGCAGGTTGCCCTTGCGGGTGTTGCAGCTCGAGCAGGCGGTCAACACGTTGGTCCACGCGTTCGTGCCGCCCCGCGACAGGGGCACCAGATGGTCGCGCGTCAGACACTCGCGCTGCCGCAGCTCCTGCTGCGAGCGGCCGCAGAACTGGCAGCGGTAGTTGTCGCGGGCAAACAGAAACGTATTGGTGACTTGGCGGCGGAAGCGGCGCGGGACGTGGACGAAGCGGACCAGCCGGATCACAGCCGGGCGTGGCACCGCCAGGCGCTCGCTGTGGACCGGCGTGCCTTCCGCCTCGACGACCTCGGCCTTGCCATCAATGACCAGCCGCAGCGCCCGGCGTACGGGCACCATGGTCAGCGGCTCGAACGAGGCATTGAGGGCTAGGCAGCGCATGCGATATGCTAATACCGACCAGCAACTTACAGCAAGTGAGGGATTTACGAGCTCGCTGCTGGCTGAAACGCGCGTCGTAACTCGTCTATTTGCGACTCGACGGACGCGCGTGAGGCACCTCCAGGCGTAGCACGGCTTTCCACGCTTTGCTCCCACGTGCCGAGCTGTGCCAACGCAGGGCCCAGCGCCGGATGAATACCCGCGGCAATCTGCGGGGAGACCTTGTCGAGCGATACGCCTGCTTGCTCGGCGGCGCGAACCAGGCGCCCGATCAAACCGTGGCTTTCACGGAACGGAACGCCTGCCTCGACGAGGAGATCTGCGAGATCTGTGGCCCGCATCGCGGGGTCAAGGGCCGCAGCCATCCGCGCGGCGTTCACGATGAGGGTGTCGATCGCTCCCGTGACCGCCGGCAACACGGTCGCCAGGGTATCGCACGCGTCGAACAGCAACGCCTTGTCTTCCTGCAGGTCCTTCTGATAGCCGGCGGGGATGCCTTTCAACGTCGTGAGCAGCGCGACGCAGTCACCCAGCAGCCGTCCCGCCTTGCCGCGCGCCAGCTCGAACACGTCCGGATTGCGTTTTTGCGGCATGAGGCTGGAACCGGTACTGAAGGCGTCTGACAACGTAACGAATGCGTATTCGCCGCTCGCGTACGTGATCAGCTCCGCGCCGAGGCGCGAGAGATGCGTGCCGATCAGCGCGATCGCGAACAGCACGTCGGCGACGAAGTCGCGATCGCCCGTCGCGTCGAGCGCGTTGGCGGAGATCGCGCGGAAGCCAAGCGCTTCTTTCAGTAACACGCGGTCCACGGGGAAACCGGAGCCCGCGAGCGCGCCCGACCCGAGCGGCATTTCCGACGTGCGGCGGCGCGCGTCAGCGAGCCGCTGGCGGTCGCGTACGAGCGGCCAGGCGTGCGCGAGCAACACGTAGGCCCACCGCACCGGCTGCGCGCGCTGGCCGTGGGTGTAGCCGGGCAGGATTGCGTCGAGCCCGTCTTTCGCTTTGGCAACGAGCGTGCGACCCAGTGCGGCGACCGCGGCGTCCAGCTCGTCGATTGCGCCCAGCGTCCAGAGGCGCAGGTCCGTGGCAACCTGGTCGTTGCGGGAGCGGCCCGTGTGCAGCTTTCCGGCGACCGCGCCGACCTCGGCGTAGAGCAGGCGCTCGACGAGGGTGTGCACGTCTTCATCCGGCGCGCCGACCGCGGCGCCATCGGCGAGCTTGTCGGCGACGCGATCGAGACCGCCGAGGAGCTGCGCTTCTTCACTGGGAGTCACGACGCCGGCGTGACAGAGCGCGTGCACCCACGCCTTGCTCGCGGTGACATCCTGCGGCCAGAGCCGATGATCGACGGGAAGGCTGCGGTTTAAAGCATCGAGCGCTTCGCTCGGACCAAGAGCGAAGCGCCCCCCCCACATATGATGCGTGTCAGCTTGCTGGGACATCCGTGCGCTCGGCGTTCAGACCCGCGGCGATTCTGCTGGCGAGTCCGTACAGCCGGATGAAGCCCTCGGCGTCCTTCTGGTTGTAGACGTTGTCCTTGCCAAACGTCGCGTACGACGGCTGGTAGAGCGCGAAGGGGCTCTCGCGGCCGGCGACGATCACGTTGCCCTTGAACAGCTTCAGTTTGATGGTGCCCGTCACGTTTTTCTGCGTCGCGGTGACGAGCGCGTCGAGCGCCTCACGCTCGGGCGTCCACCAGCGGCCGTCGTACACCAGGTCGGCGTAGCGCAGCGCCAGCTCGTCCTTCATGCGGAGCGTGCGGCGATCGAGCACCATCTGTTCCAGCTCGCGGTGCGCGGCATACAGCACCGTGCCGCCCGGCGTCTCGTAGACGCCGCGCGACTTCATCCCGACGAGGCGGTCTTCGACGATGTCGGCGCGGCCGACGCCGTGCTCGCCCGCGACTTCGTTGAGTTGTTCGAGGAGCTCGACTGGACCGAAGGGAACAGCGTCAAGACTGACTGGATTGCCTTCCTCAAAACCGATCGACACGACGACAGGCGCGTCCGGAGCCTCGAGCGGGTTCTTCGTCATCACGAAGATGTGCTCGGGCGCTTCCTGCGACGGATCCTCGAGGATGCCGCCTTCGTGCGAGCAGTGCCACAGGTTGCGGTCGGTGGAATACGGCTTGTCGGCCGTGGCCTGCACCGGCACACCCTTGGCGTGCGTGTAGTTGATCAGGTCTTCCCGGCTCTGGAATTTCCATTCGCGCCACGGGGCGATGATCTGCAGCTCGGGCGCGAGCGCGGCATAGGTCAGCTCGAAACGCACCTGATCGTTGCCTTTGCCGGTGCAGCCGTGTGCGACGGCGTCGGCGCCAAGACGCTGGGCGACGGCGACCTGGTGCGCGGCCGTGATCGGGCGCGCCATCGAGGTGCCGAGCAGGTAGGTGCGCGCGTAAACGGCGCCGGCGCGGAGCGTGGGGAAGACGAAGTCGCGCACGAACTCTTCGCGCAGGTCCTCGATGATGCAGTCTTCGGCGCCGGAGCGTTTGGCCTTGGCGATCAGGCCGTCCAGCTCGCCGAGTCCCTGCCCCACATCGGCGGCGAAGCACACGACGCGCGCGCCGTACTGCTCGCGCAGCCAAGGAACGATGGCGGACGTATCGAGCCCGCCCGAATAGGCGAGCACCACCAGGGGACCGGACTTTTGTTTATGCATATGGGTGTATAAAAATACATACCGACAGTTCCGGTGCGCAAGGGTGGGTGTCAGGTGTCTGGTGTCAGGTCCGCCCAGACACCTGACACCAGACACCTATCCTACCACGACCATCCCTGGCGATAGCCCGGCTTGAGGAACTCCTCCGGCACACCGGGGGTGACCACCGCGCCCGTTTGCGGGTTCACATCGATGGGCTGCGCCGTCCGCACGGCGAGATTGCCGAGCAGCACCATCTCGGTGAGCGGCCCCGAATGCTCGGGAATACTGGACCCCGCCGGCGTGCCCCCTTTGCACGCCGCGATCCACTCGGCGTACACCCCCTCCGTGCGTGGGTACTTCTGCGGCACCGGATGGGCCGTGACCTCGGCCTGTTTCGCCGCATCGAGCAGCTTCGGATTCTCGCCGTAGATCCCCGCGATCAGGCGGCCGCCATCGCCGATCCACAGCTGCCCGCTCGTGTCGAAGGGCCAGGCGTTGGGATCGGTGATCTCGGGCGGGCGGGGCGGATAGAGACTGCCGTCGCGCCATACGACCGTCACGGGGGGCCGGCTCCCCTTCGCCGCGAACGAATACGTGATGCGCGAGCACGCCGGCGCGGTTTCCGCGAACAGCTTTGTCGACTCGGCTTCGATGCGCGTCGGATAACCCAGATTCAGCGTCCAGAACGACGCGTCCATCGAGTGACAGGCGATATCGCCGAGCGCGCCGGTGCCGTAATCCCACCAGCCGCGCCATTTGAACGGCGCGTACGCCGGGTGGTAGGGCCGCGCCGGTGCGGGGCCGAGCCACAGATCCCAGTCGAGCGTCGCGGGCGTGTAGAACTCGTCGAGCGGCCGCTCGATCGCTTGCGGCCAGATCGGCCGGTTGGTCCACAGCTGGATCTCGCGCACGGTGCCGATCAACCCCGCCTCCACCCACTCGCGGATCAGGCGCGTGCCTTCTTCGGCATGTCCCTGATTCCCCATCTGCGTCTGGACTTTGTAGCGCCGCGCCGCGTCCTCGAGCTGCTTCACTTCCCACAGCGTGCGCGCCAGCGGCTTCTGAATGCGCGTGTGCTTGCCAAGCTTCATCGCCATCATGCCGGCGACGGTGTGGGTATGATCGGGCGTCGAGACGGTGACGGCGTCGATGCTCTTTCCTTCTTTATCGAGCAGGACGCGGAAGTCCTTGAACCGTTTGGCGAGCGGAAAAGCCGTGAAGGATTGCGCCCCCTGGCGCTCGTCGACATCGCACAACGCGTAGATATTCTCGGTCTTCCCCACCCCGCGCACGTCGTTCGCGCCCATTCCGCCGATGCCGATGCACGCGATGTTGAGCTTGTCGCTCGGCGCGAGCCGATTCCGCCCGCGCGCGCCCAGCACGTACGGCGGGACGATCGTGAACGCCAATCCGGTGGCGACGTCACCCACAAACTCGCGCCGCGAAATGGGGTGGGAGTGTAGGGGCGCAGCATGCTGCGCCCCTACTTTTGGGCCTCTGCGGGGCTGTTTGCTCATGGCAGCACTCGAATTTTGATGTTGCGGAAGGCGACCACGTTGCCGTGATCCTGGAGTCCGATGTGTCCCTGCGCGTTTTTTCCAAACCAGGGATAGGGCTTGAACTTGCTGCCCGCGACTTTCGAATTCCAATCCGGGCTCCCCAGCTCGTACTCGAGCAGCTTGAAGCCGTTCAACCAGTGCTCGACGTGGTTGCCGTTGACGATGAGCCGCGCCGAATTCCATTCGCCCCCGGGATGCACGTGACCGGCCGGTGACGGATAGAGGTCGTAGGCCGCGCCCGCCGACGTGATCCGATTCTGGCCATCCGGGTGCTTCGCGTCATCGAGGACCTGCACTTCCACTGCGTTCCAGTAGATCGCATCGGTATCTTCGCTCGCGCGGTAAAAGATGCCGCTGTTGCCGCCGATTTCGATCTTCCAATCGATGCTCAGGTCGAAGTTCTTGAATTCATCGGTCGTGATGATGTCGCCGCCTGCGCCCGTGCGGGTGAGCGCGCCGTCCTGCACGGTCCAGCCGTCCGAGATGGCGGGCTTCCCGTAGTTTCTCCACCCGGCGGTGGTCTTTCCGTCAAACAACAACGTCCAGCCGCTCGCTTTCTCGTCGTCGGTGAGCGTGTTCGGGGGCGCCTTCGGGTCCGGCACGGGCCCCCGCTGTGTCTGACAGCCCGCGCCAGCCAGCAGGACGATCATGACGAGCGATCGACGAATCGAACGCGAATTCATGCAGGAAGTCCTCCGAGCTCTCTCAACCGCGTCTGCACGGCGCGGCGGCTTCGCTCGCTGCGAGTGATTACGAGGATGGCATCATCGCCGGCGATGGTGCCGATGATCTCGCTCCAGCCGGCGCCGTCGAGCGCCAGGGCGAGCGCCTGCGCGCCGCCCGTCGTCGTCTTCAGGACGAGCAACGGGCCGACGCCTTCGACCGAAACGAGCATGGTGGGAAGCAGCTGCTCCAGATGCTGCCGGACGCCCCCGCCAGGGGCGCCTTCCGGACCGGCCGCGTAGTGCGAGCCGCCATCCGGTGCGGCGACCTTCGCGAGTCCGAGCTCGCGAATGTCCCGCGACAACGTCGCCTGCGTCACGGTGTACCCTTCAGCCTTGAGACGCTCGCGCAGTTGCTCCTGGCTGCCTACCGTTTCTCCTCGAACGATTCGCAGGATGGCCGCGTGACGCTGCGTCTTCATGGGCCGGAAATCTGATGCACGATCCGGCCGCTGACTACTGTTAACTGGGCGGCGGAGGGCGGCGAAGGGCGGCGAAGGGCGGCGGGTGAAAACACCGCCAGGTCCGCAGCTTTCCCAACTTCCAACGAGCCGATCTCCCGATCCCAGCCGAGCGCACGCGCTCCTTCTATTGTAAGTGCGCGTAGTGCCGCATCGCCGTGCAAGCCGGCGGACACGGCCTCGGCCCACAGGTCCAATTCGCCGACACTCACGACGGAATCGGTACCGAGTCCCACCAGCACGCCGGCGTCGCGCAACAGGTCGAGCGGCAGCCGCCCATGGCGATGCACGGCGTTGGACCGCGGGCAATGCGCGACTGAGGCCCCGACCGTCCGTAGCAATGTGACATCGCTGTCGTCCACTTGGACGCTGTGAATGCACAACGTCCCACGTTGCACGGCGCCACGGTGCACGAGGTAGGCGACGGGCGAGCAGTGTTGAGGCTGCACCACGATGCCCCGCCCGCGCAGCGCGGCAGCGAACGGTCCGTCGCCATCGCGCACGAATGCCGTCTCTTCCTTCGACTCGGCGACGTGCACCGCCATCGGGAGCCGCTCGCGCCGCGCGAACTGCGCGACGGCCTCGTACAGCGGGCCGCTCACGGTATATGGCGCGTGCGGCGAGACGCCCAGAACAAGTTGCGAAGTTGCAAGACGGCGAAGTGGGCCGACAGCGGCGTCGAGCTCTGCCATGCTTGCCGCACACTGCGCCGGGTCTGGACCAAATACTTCCTGGTACACGATCCCGCGACCACCGAGGTCGCGGAGTGCCCGCATGGCGGCGCCGGTGCTGCCGGTTTCCGCAACGCAGGTGACGCCCCGCGCCCAGCAGTCGCGGACGCCGGCGACCGCTGCCTCGTAAAACGCCTCCGCGCTCGTCGCCTCCTTCAGCTCGCGAATGCGGCGGATCCACGTGAGGAATTCGGCTTCCTCGTGCTGCACGCCACCACCCAGGTGGGTGAGCTCGAGGTGCGTGTGGCAGTTGATGAGACCCGGCAGCAGCTCTGCATCGCGAAACTCGATCGACTGTACGCCGCGCGGGGTCGGGACGCCCGCGTTCGGGCCGACGGCGGCGATCCTGCCGTTTGCGTCAACAAGAACGGCGCCGTCCTCGAAGGGCGGCGCCGTGACGGGATGGACCCGGCCAGCTCGAATGCGGAGCAAGAGCTAGGGTGTGACCCCAACACCGAACGGTGAGTGCACCTGGCACACCTGCGTCGGCTCCGTGCCCGGATAGAACCACTCCCAGCGCCGCACCTCGAGCGGGCAGAACGGCGTCGCGAGGAAGCCGTTCGACCAATCCACTTCGCGGGTGACGAGATCGTCCGGGCGCGCCCAGTCGCCCGGCGACGGGCGCCGCTCGTACACATCGCGCATGAACTTCGTCCACGCCGGCGCGACAATACGGCCGCCGCCGGCGTTGTTCATGATGCGGCGCTGCAAGTCGTACCCGATCCAGATCCCCGTCACGATCTCGGGAGTGAACCCGACGAACCAGGCGTCGGTGTA
>DASWDA010000081.1:0-2900 GCA_036395695.1 Gemmatimonadales bacterium | reverse complement strand
CGTCCCTGAATCGTCCAGGGCTGCGCGTAGGTGCTGTCGCTCGTGAGCAGCACGTCGTTGCGGGTGAGCGTGCCCTGCTGCGTCTGGCCGACTTCGATCGCGTGCGACGCGGTGGATGCGCCGGATGCGCTCGAGCTGGAGCTGGCGCTCTGGCAATCGGCCGTCGCGGCGCTGCCCTCCTGCACCGGCTTCGAGCCGTCGGTGATGGAAAGTGAGAAACGGCCCGTCTGTTTTTCGGGCGAGGCGGTGGTGTTAACGAGGATGCGGTAGGGGCCGGTACTCGGGAACGTGCGCGAGATGCGCGCGTAGCACCCCGGACCGCCGTCGTCGTTGATGATCGAGTTGTCGAGGTCCGTGCCGCGGACGATCAACACGGGGTCGAAGTCGTCGGACGACAGATCGATTGTGACCGGCCGTCCCGCCGGCGCGGTGAACTGGTAGAACTTGAAGTAGCTGTTGTCGGGATAGAGCGAGTCGCGCGAGGACAACGTGCCGTTGACCGTTTCCCCGACGCGGATGGTCAGGGCCGGCGCCGCCGGGCCGGCGGGTGCGCTCGTTGCCTGCTGCATCGTCTGGGTGGAGCTGCCTGAGGCCGCATTGGTGAAGCGGCAGTTGCCCTTCGTCTCGACGGTCGACTCGCCTTCGGAGACGCGCAACGTGAACTTGCCGGTCTGGCGCCGCGGCCGCGACGCGGTGTTGACCACGACCCGCAGCGGATGGTCGTCCTGGGCGGTGTAGACGAGCCGGGCGTTGCAGCCGCCGCCGCCATCGTCGTTGTCCACCAGCTTGTCGCCCCGGCCCTTGGTCAGCATCAGGTAGGCGTCGAAGTCGTCCGACAGGAGATCGACGGTGAACGCCTGGTTCGGCTTCACCGGCAGAATCCAGCGCTCGAAGTAGGTCGAGTCACCCGTGAATTCGGGATCGTCGGGCGACAGGCTGCCGGTAATCGTCTGGCCGACTTCGATCAATCCGGAGACGCGGCCGAACCCCTTGCACACCGTGTCCGCCGGGAGCGGGGTGGCGGAATGGCCACGCGCGAGCGTCAGATGATACTCACCCAGCTCGGCCTGCGCGCTCGAGTTCGCATACACGCGATAGTTGCCGGTCGCCGGCGGCACGAACGCCACCCGGGCGTTGCACCGCCCGCCGCCGTCGTCGTTGCGCGCCAGGGAATTGCCGGACGCGTCGGCGACCAGGATGTTCGCGTCGAAGTCGTCAGAGGTGAGATCCACGGCAACGGTATCGCCCTTGTTGCCCACGAAGGCGTACATCTTGTAGTGCGAGCCGTCGGAGAATTTCTGGTCGGTCTGCGCGAGCCGGCCTACGACGGCCTGGCCAACGCGAATCGGGATCTGCGAACTCAGGGCGACCGGAGAAAACGCGACGAGCGCCGTCAGGATCTGACCAACGCGCACAAGGACTCCTTAGCTGCGGGGGCGGGCGACGGGCTAATCTGCAATTCGCCAAGAGAGAAAACAATCATTGTCGTGGTTTCCCACCCTGAAGGGTGGGCTCGGCAGACATTGTCCTTAAGGACAACGATTGCCGAGCGCAGGCTTTAGCCTGTCGAATCCGAATGGAGAACTTGGTCTACCGCCGCCGCCAAGTCCGCGACGACCATCACACCGTTCGCCCGGGCCTGCCCCTGACCCAGATTGCCTTCCCCGATTGAGACCAGAATCCCTTTGCCCCCCAACGCTCTCGCCGGCTGCACGTCGGACATGCGGTCCCCCACCCACCAGGAGCGGGCAAAGTCGATATCGAGCGCGGCGCTCGCGTCCCGAAACAGTTTGAGGCCCGGCTTGCGGCACTCGCAGGGCCCAGAGAACCGTGGGTGATGGGGACAGAAGTACGCGCCGTCAACGCGGGCGCCGTGCGCCGCGAGCAGCTCGGCCATGCGGTGCTCCACGGCGGTGTAATCCGCGACCGTGTAGAGCCCGCGTGCGATACCGGATTGATTCGTCACGACGACGACGAGAAAGTCGTGGTCATTCAGCTGCTTGATCGCCGCGGCGACGCCAGGGAGCAGCGTGACCTTCGCCGGCTCGTGCAGAAACCCCGGGGGCGGGTCCGCGACGATGGTGCCGTCGCGGTCGAGAAAAACCGCCCGACGGCGGCCGTCAGCCATCTGCCGTCAGTGCCGCGATAACCGTTTCGACCTGTTCCGGGAAGATCGTGCGCGCATCCAGCAACACCCGGCTCCCGGCGACGCGCGCGATGATCGGTGGATCGTTGGCGCGTAGCCGCTCGGCGAGCCGCTCGTCGGGAAACCCCGCGAGCCAGGTCCGGAGCTTGGCGCCGGGGAATGACCCGCCGCCGACCTCCGAGTCGCCTTCAATCAGCTGGCCGCCGAGCCGCTCGGCGCGGGCGCGGATGCTCTCTTCGTTCTCGGTCAGCATGCTGAGGACGGGGATCTCCCGCACCGCCACGTCTCTGTCGCGATAGAGCGCGAGCGTCGCCTCGAGCGCCGCCAGCGTGAGCTTGTCGGCGCGCACCGTGCGCGCGATCGGATCGGCGCGGCAGGCGGCAATCGCCGCCGCGCTGCCGACCAGAATGCCCGCCTGCGGCCCGCCGAGCAGCTTGTCGCCACTGAACGCGATCACATCCGCGCCGGCGGCGACCGCTTCGGGGACCGTCGGCTCGCCGCTCAATCCCCACTCCGACAGGTTGACCATGAGGCCGCTGCCCAGGTCGTAGACGCACGCCAGGCCGCGCGCGTGCGCCAGCTCCGCCAGCTCGACGACCGCGACGTCGGCGGTGAAGCCTGTCATTTGGAAATTGGAGCGATGGACCTTCAAGAGCACTCTGCTGTCAGCCGTCAGCGCTCGTTCGTAATCGCTCGGATGCGTGCGATTGGTTGTGCCGACCTCCACAACCTTCGCGCCGGATCGCGCCATGAT
>DASWDA010000080.1:0-1652 GCA_036395695.1 Gemmatimonadales bacterium | reverse complement strand
ATATACCGGCTCGGCGCCCTCCCGGAACTCATCGATCTCACACGCCACGCTGTACGGCAGCTCTTCATGCAGCTGCTCGAAGGCCGCTTCGCGGATGAATTCCGCGGCAAAGAACCGCAGCGGTTGGGTGGCAAGCTCAGCGGGGTCGTAATGGAACGGGCTCTGGGGCAAGCGACCGGCGATCTCGGCCAGGAATGCGTCGATGCCCTCCCCCGTGGTGGCGGACGTGAAAACTTCCGACGGCCGGACGGCCGGCCGGGCTGACGGCCGCACGAAATCCGACTTGGTGTACACGGTCACGACGGGCGCGCGGGGAGTGTGCTCGAGGCCCGCGACGCGCGCCAGCGGCGGCGCCGGATACTCGCTGAGCGGATGCAGGTACGCGATGACCTCGGCGTCCTCGATCGCGCGCAATGCCGCGGCGCGCATCACTTCATGGAGCCGGTACTCCGGCTCGAGCAGGCCCGGGGAGTCGGTGAAGATGTATTGCGTGTCGTCTTTGGTGAGCAGCCCGACGACCGGCAGCCGCGTCGACTGCGGTTTGGGGGAGACGATGGCGAGGTGTTCGCCCACGAGGGCGTTGAGCAACGTCGATTTCCCGACGTTGGGCCGGCCGGCGAGGACGATGGTGCCGCAGCGCGTCATTCAAGGAAGGTAACGTGTATAATGGAAGAGCCTAGATCGTGCACCGCCCTTCGAGGATATAGCCATGACCCTCCTCTCCGTACTCGCGTTCTCCCTCGCGTCGGCTCACTGGCAAGTTCCTCAGCCTCCCCCACCTCCCGCCGTCACGCGGCTCGGGTCGAAGGACGCGTACGGCGCGGGCATCGTGGCGATTCAGGAGGATGCGATACTCGTGGAGCTGTCGCGCCCGGGGCATGTCATCCTGGTGCGTGTCGACGGGGACGGCAGCATTCAACCGGTCTTCCCGACACCTGGGGATACGAGCAACGCGCTGCCGGCGGGGCGGCACATCGTAGGGATCGTGGGACTGCAGACGAACTGGAGCGGCCCCGTGCCGGCGGCGCCCTCATACGAGCCGGTCGTGCGCAGCGCCGATGCGCTGGCGCGCCAGGGGCGAACGGCGCGACCCTCGGCGACGGGGGACGACGATCCGCTCGCTCCGCCGGCGGCCGTCGCCCACTGGCTGCTCGTCGTGGCCGACGTTCCGACAAGTGCCAAGGACGTCGAGGCGCTGCTCCGCTCGATGCGGGATTTTTCGAGCATGAAGGCCGAGCTTGAAGCGGTGGCGCGAGCGTTGACGAGACGGCGCACGCCGCTCTGGTCCGCATTTTACGCACCGGTGCGAACAAACAAATGATCAATGTCCAATGATCAACAAAACAAGAATGTCCAATGTTCGTCGATCATTGGTCATTGATCATTGAACATTGGACATTCGGTTTGGAGACGCTGGCGGCGGCCTACTCTCCCACGACCTCGCGATCGCAGTACCATCGGCGCTGACAGGCTTAACGACCGTGTTCGGGATGGGAACGGGTGTGGCCCTGTCGCGCTAGTCGCCAGCAAAACTGCAGTCGTCGGTTATCGGTTGTCGGTAATCGGGTTGTTCCGATAACTGATGACCGATGACCGACGACAATGCAAAGACGAGTGCGTGATGTGATGATGTCAGGGATCCATCCGAGCGG
>DASWDA010000079.1:0-59701 GCA_036395695.1 Gemmatimonadales bacterium | reverse complement strand
CTGCTCGTGATGGGTGCCCAGCCGATCGAAATCCTGCGGCAATACATGGCCAAGGCGGACAGTCCCACGCGGGGCCGCGAGCTGAACGTGCATTTCAACGACCTCGAGAAGGGCTACCTCGGCCAGATCTCGCACCTCGGCGACATGATCCCGGTAATGGCGGGTATCGCGTTGAGCTTCAAGCTGCGCGGCGAGCCTCGCGTGGGCCTCGTCTATATCGGCGACGGCGGGACATCGACCGGAACCTTCCACGAAGGCCTGAACCTCGCGGCGGTGCAACGCCTGCCGCTGGTCGTGATCGGCGAGTACAACCACTGGGCCTACTCGACGCCGCCCGAGAAGCAGTTCGCGGTAAAGGACCTCGCGGAGAAGGCCAAAGGGTATGGCGTCCCGTCCGTCACGGTGGATGGAAACGACGTGTTCGCGGTCTACGAAGCGACGCGGTTTGCGGTCGAGCGCGCCCGCCGCGGCAAAGGCGTGCATTTCATCGAGGTGAAGACGTACCGCCGCAAAGGTCACGCCGAGCACGACGACCAGCACTACGTGCCGAAAGCCGATCTCGAGAAGTGGGGGAGCGAAAACGATCCGGTCGATCGCTACACGCAGCGGCTGCTGTCCGCCGACATGGTCGCCGAAGGCGACCTGAAGGACATCGACGATCGGGTGCGGGTCGAAGTCGACCAGGCGACGGATGCGTGCGTGGATGAGCCGCTGCCACCGGCCGAGAGCGCGCTGCCGGGCGTGTATGTCGATCCGGCCGCGGCGGACAAACTCTGGTTCAAGGCGCTGTGATGGCCGAAGTCACATTCCTCGAAGGACTGCGCCAGGGTTTGTGGGAGGAGATGGAGCGCGACGAGCGCGTCTTCATCCTTGGCGAGGACGTCGGGCTCTACGGCGGCGCGTTCAAGGTCACCGATGGCTTTGCGAAGAAGTTCGGCGAATCGCGCGTCATCGATACGCCGATCTCGGAGGCCGCGATTGTCGGCGCGGCGGCCGGCGCGGCGCACATGGGTTTGCGCCCCGTGGCGGAGATGCAGTTCATCGACTTCATCTCGTGCGCCTACGACATGCTCACGAACTATGTCGCCACCGCGCGCTATCGCGCCGGACTCTCGACCCCCATGGTGGTGCGCGGCCCGTGTGGCGGCTACGTTCGCGGCGGCCCGTTCCATTCGCAGAATCCGGAAGCGGCGTTCCTCCACACGCCTGGCCTGAAGATCGTCTATCCGGCAACGGTGCGGGATGCGAAGGGTCTCATCAAGGCATCGATCCGCGACGAGGATCCCGTGCTCTACCTGGAGCACAAATGGCTCTACCGGCGCATCAAGGAGCAGCTGCCCGAGGGCGAGGAGATCCTCACCCCGATCGGAAAGGCGCGCGTCGCGCGCGAAGGGAAGCAACTTTCCATCATCAGCTACGGCGCGACGCTCTGGAAATCGCTGGAGGCGGCCGAGCAGCTCGACAAGGCGGACGGCCTGTCCGTCGAAGTGCTCGACCTGCGCACATTGCTGCCGCTCGATGATGCGGCGATTGTTGCGAGCGTCAAGAAGACGAACAAAGTGTTGATCGTCCACGAAGACACGCGCACGGGCGGGATCGCGGGCGAGATCGCGGCGCGGATCAATGAACAGGCATTCGAATGGCTCGACGGACCGATCATGCGGGTGACCGCACACGATGTGCCGCTGCCGTATGCGCCGACCTTGGAGGACTTCGTCTTGCCCCAGACTGACGATATTGTGAAAGCGGCGCGGTGGTTGGCGAAATACTAGGTGTCTGGTGTCAGGTTCCTGGTGTCAGTGGCATTTCTGACACCAGACACCTGACACCAGAAACCGCTTTGGAGAAAACATGGCGCGGGTAGACGTACTGATGCCGCAAATGGGCGAGTCGATCGCGGAGGGCACCTTGAGCAAGTGGCTCAAGAAGGTCGGCGACCCCGTGAAGCGCGACGAGCCGCTGTTCGAGATCTCGACGGATAAGGTCGACGCCGAGATCCCGGCGCCGGCAGCCGGCGTGTTGGCTGAGATCAAAGTGCAGGAAGGCCAGACGGTCCCCGTGCAGACGCTCGTCGCGGTGCTCGAGACGGAGAAGGGCGCGGCGGCGCCTGCGCCCACGAAACCCGAGCCACCGAAAGCGTCCGCACCGGCGCTGGCACCGCCACCCCGAGCCCCTAAGCCCGAGCCCCCAGCCCCCAGGCCCGAGCCCCCAGCCCCTGTCAGAAGCGGCGATGGTGGTGGCATCCAGACCGCCGAGCAGCGCTTGCGCACGAAATCCACACCGCTCGTCCGCAAGATCGCGGCCGAGCATAGGGTCGACATCTCGCGCATTCCCGGGAGTGGCTTCGCGGGGCGTGTGACGAAGCAGGACATCCTCGGCTACATCGAACGTGCCCCGACGGCCCCAGGCCCGAGGCCCCAAGCCCCAGGCCCGAGTGCAGTCGAGCACCCCGCCGTCGAGCCCTGGCCGGGCGACCGGGTCGAGCCGTGGTCCCGGATTCGCAAGATCACCGCCGACCACATGGTGATGTCGAAACGCGTCTCGGCGCATGTCGCGAGCTTCTTCGAGGTCGACTTCACGCGCGTGGCGCAGCTGCGCGCCAGGGCGAAACAGAGCTATGTCGAGCGGGGCGTGAACCTCACGTTCCTCGCCTTCATCGCGAAGGCCTGCGCCGAAAATCTCCGCACGCACCCCATCGTCAATGCGGCCGTCTCGGGCGACAGCACAATTTACCGGGCCGACGTCAACATCGGCATCGCGGTGGCGTTGGATTGGGGTCTCATCGTACCGGTGATCAAGCACGCCGACGAGCTGTCGCTGATGGGCATGGCGCGTGCGATCAACGATCTCGGTGAGCGCGCCCGCACCAAAAAGCTGTTGCCCGACGACATCCAGCGCGGCACGTTCACGATCACGAACCCCGGCGGGTTCGGGCCGTTTGCCGGCATTCCGATCATCAATCAGCCCCAGGTGGCGATCCTCGGCGTTGGCGCGATCGAAAAACGCCCCAAGGTCGTGAGCGCCGCCGACGGCACCGAGTCCATCGCGATCCGGACGATGGGCATGCTGACGATGTCGTACGATCATCGCGTCGTCGACGGCGCCGACGCCGACAAGTTCCTGGCCGACGTCAAAAAGCTGCTGCAGGAGTTTCCCGAGGGAGCGGTGTGAAGATGCCCAAAGTCCTGACCGCCGCGCGCGTGCGCGTGCCTACGCAGAACGAGACGGAGTACGTCAACACACTGCGCGAGCTGAGCCAGTTCGCGGACGCGCGCGGCCAGCGGATCTGGCTGTTCCGGAACGCCAAGGACCCGCGGCTGTTCATCGAATTCTCCGAGAGCCCCACGGAGATGTCGCACCGCGCCCAGGCGTCCCGCCTGCCCGAAGAGATCCAGTTGGAGAAGCGGCTCCAGGCGTTGGCGACATACGCGCCCGACGCCTGGGAGTTGTGGAGTGAGGTCCCCGTCGCCACCACCTCACAGGCATAGCGCCCCCCCATGGCACGCCGCACTCTGACGGTCGATGGCGAGCGGTGGGAGGTCTATCCGTCCGGCCGCGTGACGGTCTACAGCCGCGATCAGTTCGGTCTCGTCTTTGAGCACGGGACGGGGCCGCAGCGCCGCCGCCGCGTGACGCATTTCTCGCCGCTCGGCGCCCGCTCCGCCGAGCGCGCGTTCACGGAGCTCTCCGAGCGCGACCTGCGCGAGCTGCTCCGCCAGTCGCAGCCGGCGTGGACCGCCCCCGAGGCTGATTACGCCGCACATTGATTTGCACTGCCATTCGACGGCCTCCGACGGCGAGTGCGAGCCGGCGGACGTCGCACGCCGTGCGCGCGCGGTAGACCTCGTCGCCATCGCGCTCACCGATCACGATTCGACCGATGGTGTGGCGGGCGCGGCGCAGGAAGGCGCGAAGCTCGGCGTGCGCGTCATTCCCGGATGTGAGTTCAGCGTGCGCGCGCCGTGGGGCGAGCTGCACGTCCTCGCACTGTTCCTGCCGCAGGCGGACGAGCGGCTCCAAACGTTCCTGCGCGACACGCGGGCCGCGCGGCGCCGGCGCGGTGAACAGATCATCGCCAAGCTGCAGGGCATCGGCGTCGCGATCGATCTGGAAGACGTCCAGGCGCAGCTCGGAGGAGACGGAAGGGCGCTGGGTCGGCCGCACGTGGCGCGGGCACTCGTCGACTGTGGCGTGTGCGACACCGTCAGCGACGCTTTCCGTCGCTATCTGGGCCGCGGTCGCGCCGCCTACGTCGAAAAGCCGCTCCCCAAGCTCGGGGAAGTCGCCGATCTGGTGCACGCCGTGGGCGGATTGACCGCGGCCGCGCATCTGGGTGATCACGGCAAGGAAGCGCAACTGCGCATCTTTCAAGATCAGGGGCTCGATTGTGTCGAAGTCCGCCATCCCAGCCACGCGCCGGCGGTCGAGCAGAGGCTGACGCGGATCGCCGAGCGTTTGGGACTCGGCATGACCGGGGGATCGGACTGGCACGGCGAGAGCGAGTATGGGGAATCCCATGCGCCACTCGGTGGCATGCGCGTCCCCGACACCTGGCTGGAACCGCTCGAGCATCGCCTCGAGCTCACAACGAGGAAACGTGATGAGCGAGCCGCTGCCGATCGGCAGTAAAGCCCCTGCGTTCAAGGCGCCGGCGTCGGACGGGCAGACCTACGCGCTGGGGGATCTGCTAAAGCATGGTCCGGTCGCCCTGGTGTTCTACCCCGGCAACAACACGCCCGGCTGAAACCGCCAACTCTCCGCCGTGCGCGATGAGATCGCCAAGTTCAAAGCCGCGAAGATGCAGCCGTTCGGGGTGAACCCCGCGGGCGTCGACAGTCACAAGGGGTACGTCGAGAAGTTTCGCTTCAATTTCCCGCTGCTGTCCGATGCCGAGCGCGCGATCGCCGGGGCGTACAACGCGCTGAAGGAGGACGGGAAGGGCATTCAGCGCACGGTGTACGTGATCGGCCGCGACGGCACGGTCCGGTTTGCGCAGCGCGGCGCCCCGCCGGTGGACGACATCGTCCGTGCCGGCTGACCTGCGCGGGAAGGTCGTCCTGGTCACCGGCGTCGGTCGCGTCGGGCAGATCGGCCACGCGGTGGCGCGCGGCCTCGGCCGCGCCGGCGCGAAGCTGCTGCTCGCCGACGTCAACGCGGTGGGCCTCGCTGATCGCGTCAAAGAATTCGCGGCCGAGGGGATCGCCGCCAAGACGTCTGCCGGCGATCTGACGCAGCCTGAGGCAGCGCGGGCGGCAACGGCCGCCGCGCAAGCGCAGTTTGGCGGGCTCGATATTGTGGTGAATGTCGCGGGCGGGTTCTTTAGCTTCGGACCCTTCACCGACGTGAAGCCCGAGCTGCTCGATCGTGAGCTCGCCGTCAACTTCAAGACGGCATTTTTCATGTGCCAGGCGGCCGTGCCGCTACTGCTCGCGCGTGGCGGAGGGTCCATCGTCAATTTCGCGTCGATCGCGGTCGTCCGGCCGCTGATGCACATGTCGGCCTACAGCGCGGCGAAGTCCGCGGTGGCCGGTCTCACGCGCGAGCTCGCCCGCGAGTACCGCGACGCGAACATCCGCGTCAACGCCGTCGCGCCCGCGACGGTACGCACGGCGGACAACCTCGCCCAGATGGGCGACAAGGGGCCGCTCGTCGAGCTCGATGAGGTGGTGCACACGGTCCTGTTCCTGGCAAGCGACGAATCGAGCGCCATCACGGGTCAGATCGTCCCGATCACGGGGAAGGCGTACTAGTGCAGCTCGAGGGCAAAGCCGCGCTCGTCACCGGGGCGGGGACGCGGATCGGTCAGGCCATCGCCATCGGGCTGGCCGAGTCGGGCTGTGACGTCGCCATTCACTATCACGGCTCGGCGGAGGGCGCTGCAGCGACGGCGCAGGCGGTGCGGAAGGCGGGGCGCCGCGCCGAGCTGCTGCACGCCGATCTCAGCGACGCGGCCGCGGCGCACGCACTCGCGGATCAGGCCGCCCGCGCGTTGCAACGCCTTGATGTCCTCGTGAACTCCGCCGCGATCATGGTGCGCCAGCCGATCGAGACGGTGACGCCCGAGAGCTGGGACCGAACCCTCAATGTGAATCTCCGCGCGACGTTCTTCGTCTCGCAGGGCGCAGTCCCGCATCTGCGCCGCGCCAAGGGCAAGATCGTCAACATCGCCGACCTGGCCGGCCTCGAACCGTGGCCCGCGTATATCCCGCACTCCGTCAGCAAGGCCGGCGTCGTGATGTTGACGAAGGCGCTCGCCCGCGCCCTCGCGCCGGACATCGCGGTCAATGCCATCGCGCCCGGCGCGGTGCTCATGCCGGACGATTGGGACGAGCAGTCGCGCGATCACATCCGCGCGACGAGTCCGCTCGCGCGCCTCGGTTCGCCCGCCGACGTCGTCGCCGCCGTCCGATTCCTCCTTGCGGGCACCGACTACGCGACCGGCACCGTGCTCGTCGTGGACGGGGGGAGACTCATCCGCTGAGGGACGTCGTCGTGGTCGGTGGCGGTTGCTACGGCACGTTCTACGCGTCTCAGCTGGCCAAGGCCAAAGCGCGCGGGAAGACCGATCACCGTACCGTCATCGTGGTGGATCGGAATCCGGATTGCCAGGCCAAGCGTGAGTTGGACGAGGCTCGAGATCGCGAGTTTGTCGTCTCCGATTGGACGACGTTCTTCGACGAGTTCCTTCGGCCCAGCGGCCCATCAGCCCATCCGCCCGACGATTTTATCGTCCCTTCTCCCCACATGCCGCACCTCATGTTCGACTGGGTGCTGCGGCGGGCGCGCGCCCGCTGGCCCAACCGGACGGTGTCGGTCGAGCCCGTCCCCGGCACGTTCCCGACGCCGTACGACCGCCCGGGCGCGGATGACACACGGTACGTCTCGTGGGCGGATTGGATCTGTCCAACGCACTGCATCGAGCCGGCGCTTTGTCCGGCGATCGGTGCACCTCGTACCTGGGAGATGGGGGACTCGGTCCGGGAGCTGGCCGACCAGCTGCGAGCCGGTGGCCGCGCGGTGACTGGGCCCGCGTTGTTTGTCTGCAAGCATCAGGTGTTTGGCGTTGGCATGTTTTCGGCGGAGGCGGTGCGCGACGGTGATCGCCTGGTCGCCGAGGCAGGAGCGAGCGGCTCGCCGGCCGAGGTCCTCGTCGGCACGATTTCGAGCTGCCATGGGGCGTTGAATTTGCTGAGGCTGGGAGAGCTGTCGTCGGTCGTCGGTCATCGGTTATCGGTCCGATGACCGACAACCGAGTACCGATGACCGCTGCAGAGCGTCAGCGCTACCTCGAACATGCCCAGGATCTCTTTAATCGTGGCGAGTTCTGGTTGGCGCACGAAGCGGTGGAAACTGTCTGGCGTTCTATTATTAAGGAAGACGAAGCGCGGGTCTGGCAGGGGTTGATTCAAGCGGCCGCCGCGCTGCTGCATCGGGCGCGCGGGAACCGCCACGGCACCGTCGTCGTTGGAGCGGCGGCGCTCGAGAAGCTGGCAGGACCGCAGCATCCCGACATCGAGTTCGACACCGTACAATTTCGCGCGCAACTCGCGCGCGCCCTGGCGGGGGAGGGTGACCCTCCGCGACTGGAATTCCGGGACGTATGACGAATCGGACCGCACTCAACTATGACGTAGTGATTGTGGGCGCCGGCCCAGCCGGGCTGTGCGCCGCGCTCTACGCCGGCCGGGGCCTGCTCAAGGCCGTCACGATCGAGCGCGGGGCGCCGGGCGGCGAGCTTCTCAACACCGATCTCATCGAGGACTACATCGGCTTCGAGAGCATCAAGGGGTGGGAGCTGGCGCAGAAGATGGCCGAGCACGCGAAAAAGTTCGGCGCCGAGATCGTGACCGACACCGTCGAACGGATCCACCGGGGCGCGGACGGGTGGTTCGACGTCGAGACGGCGCGCGGAAACATCTATCGAAGTCAGGCCGTCATCCTCACCGCGGGTGGCACGCCGGTGAAGCTCGGCATCCCCGGCGAGAAAGAGTACGCCGGGAAGGGCGTGTCCTACTGCGCGGTGTGCGACGGCGCGTTCTTCAAGGGGGAGCGGCTCGCGGTGGTAGGCGGCGGCGACGCCGCGGTCGAAGAAGCCGATTACCTCACGCGCTACGCGAGCAAAGTGCACATCGTGCATCGCCGCGAGGAGTTCCGTGCCTCGCAGCTGCTGCAGGAGCGCGCCTTCGCGAATCCCAAAATCGAAGTCATCAGGAATGCGATCGTTCCCGAAATCGCGGGGAACGACAAGGGAGTGACCCACGCCGTGCTCGAGGACACCGGCACCGGCAAACGGTCGAATCTCGATGTCGGTGGGGTGTTCATCTTCGCGGGATTCAAGCCGAACACACAGCTCGTCGACGGCCATGTCGATCATGACGCGGGCGGCTATCTGATCACCGACAACCGGATGATGACCTCGATGGCGGGACTGTTCGCCGCGGGGGACGTGCGGAGCCAGGTGACGCGGCAGATCACCACCGCGGTCGGAGACGCCACGACCGCCGCGATCGCCGTCGAGAAGTTTCTCAAGGCCAAAGGCAAGAAGTGAAGATCGTCCCGATCCCGAACGGCATGTTCGCCGAGAACTGCTACCTCGTCGTCGACGAGGAGGTGCGGGAGTGTGCCATCGTGGATCCGGGCGAGGAAGCAGGCCTGATCCTCCACAAGGTCCGGGAGACCGGCGCTCAGCCCGTCGGCATCTGGCTGACCCACGCGCATCTCGACCACGTCCTCGGCGTGCCGAGAATTGCGGCCGAAACGGGCGTGGCGGTGTGGCTGCATCCGGCCGACCGGCCGCTGTACGACGCCGTTCCGGAGCAGGCCGCGTGGTTCGGTCTTGCTCCGCCCGGACCCCTGCCGGCTCCCGATCAGGACCTGTCCCATGGAATGCGGTTGGCGGTAGGCAATCTCAGCTTTGAGGTCCGGCATGCGCCCGGGCATTCCCCGGGAAGTGTGTGCTTCGTAGCTCCGGGCGTGGCGCTCGGCGGGGACGTCCTGTTTGCCGGCTCCATCGGCCGAACCGATCTGCCGGGTGGCGACTTCGACACGCTGATCGCGAGCATCGAGCGCGAGTTGCTCCCGCTCCCCGATGACACCATCCTCTACAGCGGACATGGACCTGAAACGACCATCGGACGGGAGCGCCGAACCAATCCCTTCCTCACCGGCGTCTACCGGACCAGCTAAGACGCCCGCCCGGGCGCGGCCGCGCTGTCTGCGCTGCGGGGCCGAGGTCCAGCCGAAGCCCTGGGGGTGCAAGAATCCGTGCTCCAATTGCGGATTCCTCTATCCGCTCGGCGACTGCTCTGATTGAACCACCTCCTCGCAATCCTGCTTCTGGCGATCGACTGCATCGCCCGGGCATGGCGCATTGAACTCGCCACGGGGGCTGCCGGCGGGCGGCTCTCGTTTCAGGACGGGCTGCGGTTGAATTTGTACGGCGAGGCGGCGTGTACCTTCACGCCGAATCGTCTCGGTGGTGAGCCGGCGCGCTTCCTCGGGATGACGTGGTCGGGGCTGCGCGTCGTGCAGGCGCTCGTCGCCCTGGGCGTGGAGGTGGCGGCCGAGTGGCCCGTGTTCGGAATTGTCGCGATCGCGCTCGCGGCGTACTACGTGCCCGATTGGAGCGCGGCCGCCGACCGTTTTCTCACGCACAGCCTCGCGCGTGACCTCCTCGGGATCGAGCTCGTCGCGCTGGTCGCGCTGCTCGTCATCTGGACATTGCAGCGGCTGGTGCGGCCCGGCGCGATCCGGCACCGGGTCCGGCGACAATGGCGCGTCGCCCTGGCCCACGTGCGCCGCGCCCCCTGGTGGGTGCTGTTCGGCGGAGCGCTGCTGACGGTCATCAGTCTGGCGGCGCGCGCGCTGATCCTGCCGGTGCTCGTGTGGGGTCATCCCGACGCGCCGTCCTTCGGCGTGATGTTTTTCGGATCGTTGGCATTGCTGCACGCGCCGCTCGTCGTGCCGCTGCCGTCGGGCGGCGGCGGCATCGAGGTCGCGTTCCTGTCGGGATTCGCGGGCGACTTCGGCGCCGGACATCAGGTGATGACGCTGCTGTTGTGGCGGTTCTACACGACGATTCTGCTGACGGTGCTCGGTGTGTACCTGCTGGTCCGGACGCATGGCGCGGCAGCCGCGAAGGATCTGCTTACCGTCGGTTGGTTCCGGCGGCGCTAGCGAGGACCGATTCTATGGGCGATTCTTGGCTCGAGACCAACGGCATCGTGATGGGGGGGGCAGTGAATCAGACGCGCACGGAACGTGATCCCCTGGGCGAGATGCCCGTGCCCGCCGAGGCGCTGTGGGGCATCCAGACCGAGCGCGCGCGGCAAAACTTCCCGATCTCCAATCTCCGACCTCTCCCCGCCTTCGTCGACGCCGTCATCCGGATCAAGAAAGCCGCCGCGCTCACGCACCGCGAGACTCGCCGCCTGGACGCGAAGCTGGCCGACGCGATCATGATAGCCGCCGACGAGGTGCTCGCGGGCGGGCACCGCGAGCACTTCGTGGTCGACCCCTATCAAGCTGGAGCCGGCACCTCGCACAACATGAATTGCAACGAGGTGCTCGCGAACCGCGCCAACGAGCTGCTCGGCGGCAAACGCGGCGAATACAAGCCGGTGCATCCCAACGATCACGTGAACATGGCGCAGTCCACGAATGACGTGATCCCGACCGCGATCCGCCTGGGCGCCCTGGCGCTGCTGGCACCGCTGACCGAGGCGCTGACGCGGCTGGCGCGCGCGTTTGCCGCAAAAGGGAAGCAGTTCGACCCGATCGTCAAGTCGGGCCGCACCCATCTGCAGGACGCGACGCCGATCCGCCTCGGCCAGGAATTCGCCGCATACGCGCACACGGTGGAGCGCAACCGCGACCGCATCGCGCACGCCGCGGACGACCTGCGCGATCTCGGCATCGGCGGGACGGCGGTCGGCACCGGGCTCAATGCCGAGCCGCAATACCCGGGGCTCATGGTGAAGCACCTGCGCGCGATCACCGGGCTCGAGCTGCGGGAAGGCAAGGACCGCGTCCAACTGATGCAATCGATGGGCGACGCGGCGGCATTCTCCGGCGCGGTGCGCACCTACGCCGCGGATCTCGGCAAGATCGCCAGTGACTTGCGGCTGCTGGCGTCGGGACCGCGCACCGGGCTCGCGGAAATCGTGCTGCCGGCGGTTCAGCCGGGGTCGAGCATCATGCCGGGCAAGGTGAATCCGTCGATTCCCGAAATGGTGAATCAGGTCTGCTTCCAGGTGATCGGCAATGATGTGACCGTCACAGCCGCCGCGGATGCGGGCCAGCTCGAGCTGAACGTGATGATGCCGGTCATCGCCCATAACATCCTGTTCTCGATGATGATTCTGACGAACGCATCGCGCGTCCTCGCGGAGCGCTGCGTGGAAGGGATCGAGGCCGACGCGGCGCAGAGCGCGCACTGGCTCGAGCGCAGTCCGGCGCTGGTCACCGCGCTGGCACCGAAGATCGGCTATGCCGAGGCCGCGAAGCTGGCGAAGGAAGCGGTGGCGAAGAATGTCACCGTGCGCCAGCTCGTGATGGAGAAGGGGATCCTGAAGGGAAAGGAGCTGGACGAAATCCTGGATTTGCGGGCGATGACGGAGCTGGGGGTGCCGGGCGAGCGCAAATAACTCTCACAGCGGAGACGCGCACATGAACAGCTGGATCGTGGCCGGTCTGATCGCAGGCGTCGTGGCGTATCTCGCCGATTGGGTCGTGTGGAGCAAGGTGTTCACCACCGGGTTGGAATCGTTCGGGATGCAGATGTCGCCGGACGAGATGAAGAAGTTCATGGGGCCGGCGCTCATAAAATCCGCGGTCCTGGCGCTCGCGTACGGCGTGCTGTTTGCGTGGTTCTACGGGCGGTTCCGCGGCGCGCTGTGGGTGCAAGGCGGGGGTCCGCTGGCCGGAATGGAATTCGCGACGGTGCTGTGGGTCCCGATTTGTCTCGCCATGTTCGGCAGCAGTGTCTGGTACGTCAAAGCCAAGCCGCTCTCGATGGCGACCTGCTGGGCGTGGCTCATTCGCATGAACGCGGCCGGTCTCGTCGTCGGGCTCCTCATGAAGTGACCCGAGTCACGGCACTCGCGAGCGCGATGGGGTAAAAGTTTTTCCATGCGTACCCTATCGACGGTCCTCATCGCGCTTGTGATTGCCGGTCCTGCCGCGGCGCAGCGTCGCGTGCGCATCGGTCCCACCGTTTCATCCATCTCGATCGAAGACGGTTCCGGCGGCAGTCAATCGTTCACGTCGTTCGGCGGCAGTGCCGCGCTGCTGTCCGGCGACGATGGCGAGTTCGGCGTCGAGGTTTCGCGGTACGGCGATCTCTCGAGCAACAGCTGCGTGAGGCAGATGACATTCGTCGGGCTCGGGTCGAACTACTATCCCATCGGCGCGAAAGGCATCGCGCCCTTCGCGTCCACGGAGGTCGGGCTGGCGCGGGTCCTCGACCAGGACCCGCTGCTCGAGCTGCTGGGCTGCAACACCTCCGCCGCGACGAGCAATGAGCTTGGCCTGGGGTTCGGTCTCGGCGTGCGCGTGAATCTTGGCACACAAGCCACGGCGCTCTTCGAAGGACGGTTCTTTCAAGTCCCGAACAGCGCCATCAAGGCGCTCGAAGGGCGCGCCAACGTGTCGTTCGCGTTCGGGAGTCTGAGCAAGAAGACCCAATTGCTGAACGGCACCCTCGGTCCGGCCGTGGGCGCGCTGGCATCCCTCAGTGGGCCGCTCGCAGGTCGCGGCCCGACCGTGGGCGTCCGCTTCCGCCGTGATCAAAAGAGGGGTGGGTCGCTCGGCTTGCAGATCGATTACGCGCCGTTACACGTGACGGGCTGCCCGGCCAATTGCGATCCGTACGCGATTCTGTTCGCGCCCGGATATGAGCCGTCGGTTCATCCCGCGTGGGGACGCCTATACGCCGAGGCCGGTCTCTTGCTCGCGGGCTTCCCAGCGATCGGCGCTGATCGCGGCGTCGCCCAGGGTGCGCACGGCGGACTCGGCGCCGACATCTTCAGCGGCCGGTCGCTCATGTTGAACGTCAATACGCGGGTCCTGTGGCTGCAGCGGAACGCTTCGAATAACCGCAATGCGTTCGTCGTGCAGGCGGGTGTCAGCCTCAGTCCCAGACTCGAGCACCACGCGGCCATTGAATCCCGATAACGTCTCTCCCATATTCTCCCCATGCGCGTCACCACCTGGGCGGAATACGGCTTAATCGTCTCGATTCACCTGGCCCGGCGCTCGGGCAAAGGGCCCGTTGCTGCCCGCGAATTGTCGGAGCAGGAGCGCCTCCCGCATGACTACGTCGAACAGATTCTGCTCCGGCTGCGGCGCGCCGGACTGGTGGAGTCCGTGCGCGGCGCGCGTGGCGGGTACATGCTCGCGCGCCCGCCTCAGGCGGTGAGCGTGAAAGACGTCATCGAGGCGTCGGAGCACGTGACGTTCGAGGTGAACTGCGATCTGCACCGTGTGGACGATGAGCGCTGCGACCCGGCGACCGCCTGCAGCATTCGTCCCGTCTGGCGCCTGCTCGAGCGCCGCATCAACGAAGTGCTCGCCGGCGTATCCCTTGCCGACCTGCAACACGCCGAGCCAGAGGTTTACCAGATCGCCGGGGCTGCAACCGGAAATTGACGCCGCTGTCGCATGAGGAACTGCTCCGCTACTCCCGGCACCTCACCCTTCCCGATGTAGGGCTCGCAGGCCAGGCGAAACTCAAGGGCGCACGCGTGCTGTTGATCGGCGCCGGCGGCCTGGGATCGCCCGCCGCGCTGTACCTGGCTGCGGCAGGGATCGGCACAATCGGTCTCGTCGATTTCGACCTGGTCGATCGCAGCAACCTGCAGCGCCAGATCCTGCACAGCACGTCCGGTATCGGCACACCCAAAACCGACTCCGCCCGGGCGCGTCTTCAGGACGTGAACCCCCACGTCGCCGTCGAGACATTTGCGGAGCGGCTCAGCGCGGCGAATGCGCTCGATATTCTGCGCGATTTCGACATCGTCATCGATGGCTCCGACAATTTCCCGACGCGCTATCTCGTCAACGATGCCTGTGTCCTGCTCGGCAAGCCGAACGTGTATGGCGCGGTCTTTCGCTTCGACGGCCAGGTGTCGGTGTTCGACGCGAAGCGGGGCCCGTGCTATCGGTGCCTGTATGCGGAGCCGCCACCGCCCGACCTCGTGCCGTCGTGCGCCGAAGGGGGGGTGCTGGGCGTGCTGCCGGGCATCATCGGGTCGCTCCAGGCGCTCGAGGCGATCAAGCTGATCGTCGGGTTCGGTGAGTCGCTGGTCGGCCGCCTCGTGTTGTTCGACGGACGCCGCATGCAATTCCGTGAGCTGGCGGTCGAAAAGGACCCCGCCTGCCCGGTGTGCAGTAAAAACCCGACCGTGACCGAGCTGATCGATTACGAAGCGTTTTGCGGGGTCGGGGGCTCGGGCTTAGGGGCTGGAGCTGAAATCAGCGCTCGGGAGCTGCACCGCGAGCGACTTGCCAAGGCCGATCTGCTGCTCGTCGATGTTCGCGAGCCGGCAGAAGCGGAGATCGCTCGCATTGATGGCGCCCGTCACATCCCGCTGCGTGAGCTACCTGGGCGCCTGTCCGAGCTGCCGGGCCACGGCGAAATCGTGACCCTGTGTCATCATGGTCAGCGCTCACTCAAGGCACGCGAAATCCTCAAAGGGGCCGGATTCGCCAACGTGCGGAGTCTGGCGGGTGGTATTGACGCGTGGTCGCGGGAGGTCGACGCGGAGGTTCCGCGGTACTGATGCCGAAGGGGGGACTCGAACCCCCACGGGCTTGCGCCCACTGGCTCCTGAAGCCAGCGCGTCTACCAGTTCCACCACTTCGGCAAGGACTTTTGAGGAACGGCAATCTAGATTGTTGTATAACCCCAAGTCAATGCGTATCTTGCCGACGTCATCGTGGAAAAAGTCTCGATCGCCAGGAACCCGCGCGCCCGTCACGATTACCACCTCCTCGAGACGTGGGAAGCCGGTCTCGTCCTCACCGGAACAGAGGTCAAGTCGCTGCGTGATCGCAAAGCGAGCTTGAATGAAGCGTACGCGCACGTCCGTAACGGCGAAGTCTGGCTCGAGGGCATGACGATTTCGCATTACGGGCCCGGCAGCTACAACAATCCGCCGCCGGCTCGTTCCCGCAAACTCCTGCTGCACAAACGCGAAATCCGCAAACTGCTCGGTGCGACGACCCAGAAGGGGCTGACCGTCGTCCCGCTCGAAGTGTACTTCAAGGATGGGCTCGCTAAAGTCGCCATCGCGCTCGCCAAAGCGAAGAAGGCGCACGATAAACGTGAGGACCTCAAGCGGCGCGTCGCCGAGCGAGAGATGGCTCGCGTGGTGAAGGGGCGCCGGTCGTGATGGTCCTCCTGATTTTCGCCGCGCTGCTGCCGCAGCAGGTCCTGATCGCGACATCGCGCGGCCAGGCGAGCGTCCCCGTCGCGACCGAAACGGGGACGGCTGCCGTGGCGGCGGTGTTGCTGGCGCAGCCGCTCGGACTGACGGTGTCGCTCGACGGCGCTACGGCGCGTGTGACGCTGAGCGACCGCGTGTTCGAGTTCGATGTCGGCTCGCCGTTTTTCCGCTACGACGGCGCCGCTTATCCGCTCGTCGGCGCGCCCTACATCGCGCGCGATACGCTGTTTCTGCCACTGCATTGGCTGGCCGGCCACGTGCCGCGCATGCTCCCGAACCGCTACCGCTGGAATCCCTGGCTGGCCCGGCTCGATGAGCGGCCCGCTCCCACGGCGGCGACGGCGGCGGCCGTTCCGACACCGAATCCGATCACCGGCCTCCGGCTCGCCCATACGATCGTCGTGGATCCGGGGCACGGCGGCATCGATCCGGGAAACCCCGGCCTCACGCTGCCGCGAGGAACCACCGAGAAGGACATCACGCTGGGCATCGGAAAACTGTTGCGAGCGGAACTGGTGCGGCGCGGGCTGAATGTCGTGCTCACGCGCGCGACCGACACCCTGATCGATCTGGCGAGCCGGCCACTGTTCTGCCGGGCCGACTGCGATCTGTTCGTGAGCATTCACGTGAATGCGATGCCGGCAGGACGGCGGCAAACCCAGGTGAATGGGGTCGAGACCTACTTCGTTTCCGACGCCAAGACCGAAGATCAGAAGCGGGTGGCGCAGATGGAAAACGATGCGCTCCGGTTCGATACCTCCACGGCCGCAATTGGCGGACCGCTGGGCTTCATCCTCAACGACCTGCAGCTCAATGAATATCTCCGGGAGTCGGCGCGGCTCGCGGAGCTGGTGCAGGGCAAGGTCGCCGCCGTGCACCCCGGCGAAGACCGCGGCGTCCAGCAGGGTCCGTTCCTGGTCCTCGCTGCGGCCCGGCGGCCCTCGATCCTTGTCGAGACGGGATTCGCAACCAATCGCGCCGACGGTGCGTTCCTCGGCTCTGCCTTGGGTCAGCGCAAGATCTCGCTGGCCATCGCCGATGGCATCGTGGCCTATCTGCTCGAGTTCGAGCGCAAGATCGCGGGAGCCGGCGGGGGGGGCGGTCACGCGCGATGACGCCGACACGTTGTTGGAGCGTCCCCTCCTTGCTGCTCGCGGCTGGCCTCGCGGGCTGTGCCTCCTACAACGCCATGTGGAACGCGGAACAGCATGCCAAGGATGCCCGCCGCCTCGAGCACCTCGGCCAGATGTCCGAGGCGCGGACCGAGTGGGCCCAGGCGGCAGCGAAGGCCAAGCGCGTGCCCACCGACAAAGGTCTGGTCCTGCAGGTGGAAGGACTCGCCCGGTCGGACGGGTGTCAGGACATCGGCGCGCCACTCGCACGGGCGCGCGCAAAAGTGACGGATCAGGCGTCCCGTGAGCGCATCGAGCTCGCGGCTGCCGAGTGTGCCGTGGCCGCCGGCGATCCTGCGCGCGCGGATGCCGCGCTCGTGGCCCCGCTCGAGTCCAGGAATGCTGAGCGCCGCTCGCGCGCCGAGTACGTCGCAGGGCGCGCCGCCGTGCAGCGATCCGATTTCGAGGGCGCGATCCCGCATTTCAATCGCTCGCGCGTGCCGGGTGCGGCGGGGCGGGCGCTTGTAGGCCAGCAGCGGACCCTCATCACGCGAGCTGCCCAGCGCAGTGACTTGTGGCCCATCGCCGCTGAGCTCGACCGTCTGATCCACACGGGAAGCGGAACCGAGGACGCGGGTCAGTTGCTCGCGCTGCTCACGCAAGTGCAGGCCGTGGCCGAGACACCGGGCGCGCGCTTCCACACTGCGGAGCTGGCGCGCGACTCGTTGCAGGCGAGCGCGTTGGCGGGACAGCTATTTCTGGAGACGGCCGCCAGCGACACGGCATCGCTGTTCGCGCCGAAGGCACTGATTGCCGCGCTGGCGCTTCTCCCCGACCGCCGCGATTCGATGATCGCGCTGCTCGATTCACGCTACGCCGCCTCCCCCTACACGCGGGCGTTCCACGGCGACGCCAGTCTGGCCTACGCCGCCGCCGAAGATTCGCTCGCGCGCGAGATGGGGATGCGAGTCACGCGGACGACCTCGGTGCCACCAGCCCTGCGGCGCGAGGTCCCACCACCGACGCCCGGCCGGCGCGGCCCGCCGGTCGACCGGCCGTGAGCCCGGTGGAGCTGTTCGGCACAACCTTCCAAAACCCGATCCTTCTTGCTGCTGGCACCGCCGGCTTCGGCCGCGAGCTCGATCACGTCATCGATCTCGATCTCCTCGGCGGCCTTGTCACCAAGGCGGTCACGCCCGAGCCTCGCCAGGGTCATCCGGCGCTGCGCGTCGCCGAGTTTCGTGGCGGGATGCTGAATGCGGTGGGGCTCGCGAATCCGGGAGTGGAGGCGGTTGCCGAGCACGAGCTGCCGTGGTTGGCCGAACGATTGCATCGTGCTCGGATCATCGTCAACGTCGCCGGCGCAACAGTCAGCGATTATGTCAACGTGATCGAGCGGTTGACGCCATTCGACGCGATCACTGCGTTCGAGATCAACGCGTCGTGTCCGAATACGAGTGCCGGCGGGCTGGAGTTCGGTGCGGAGCCCGGCTGCCTTGCCGAGCTGGTGGGCGCCTGCCGGCAGGTGTCGACCAGGGCCTTAACCGTTAAATTGTCGCCAGTGCTCCCCGACATCCCGGCCATGGCTCTCGTCGCACGCGACGAAGGTGCGGAGGCCGTGACGCTCGTCAATACGATGCCGGGGCTCCTCGACAAGCGACTGGGCAACGGCAACGGCGGACTGAGTGGTCCCGCGCTGTTGCCCATTGGCGTGCTCGCGACCCGGCGTGTGCGCGAGCGCGTCGACATGCCCGTGATCGGCGTGGGCGGCGTGCGCACCGTCGCCGACGCGCGCGAGTATCTCGCCGCGGGCGCGTCCCTGGTGGCGATCGGGACAGCGGCGCTCGCGGATCCGCGTGTCCCGGTACGCATCGCTCGCGAGTTGATGCGTGGCTGAGCTCATCGTCGCCTTCGATGTCCCCGGTGGCCGTGAGGCGCTGGCACTGGCCGGACGACTCCCCGGCTTGCGGTGGGCGAAGATCGGACCTGTGCTGTTCGGCCGCGAAGGCGGAGGGCCCCCGCTGATCAAGGAGTTCACGCAACGCGGCATCCGCGTCTTTCTCGATCTCAAGTGGCACGACATTCCCAACATCGTGGCGAGCGCGGTGAATGCGGCCCGTGAGCTGGGCGTGGCGATGACCACCGTGCATTGTCTGGGCGGACGCACCATGCTGACGGAGGCGGCACGTGCCGCCGGCTCGGACCTCGCCGTCGTCGGTGTGACGGTGCTGACATCGCACGATGCCGCAGAGCTCGAGGGAGTGTTGGGACGTGGCGTTCCCGATGTGGGCTTCGAAGCCGAGCGACTGGCGCGCACGGCGCGGCAGGCGGGATTGCGCGGCGTCGTTGCATCGGGACAGGAAGTCGGATTGCTCCGCGAAGCGCTTGGCCCCGATCCCTGGATTATCGTTCCGGGGATTCGCGCCGCAGGCGAGGCGGCCGGCGATCAAGTGCGCACCATCGAGCCCCGGGAGGCGGTGGGCCGCGGCGCGACCCATCTGGTTGTCGGGCGCCCGATCACTGGGGCCCGCGATCCTGTTGCTGCGTACCAGCGCCTAGTCGAAGTCCTGGATTGAGGGTATTAGGCAGTTCGATGCGAGCCGCGTGGTTGTCCCTTTCGGCACTGCTGCTGCTGCCCATCCCGGCCGTGGGCCAAGCGACGCTATCCGATGCCGCCGCACGCGCCAAGCAGGCATGGGCGGCGCACGACCCGTCGGCGCTGGTCGGCCAGAGCTCGAATCTCGTGCTCCAGATCCCGGGTGCCGACCCGTCCTCGCCGCTCGGGCGGCCGCAGGCCATCGAGTTGCTGCGCCGCTACTTTCGGCCGGCGGAAGAGCGAGGCCTCGACGTCACCGCCATCCGTGAGGTCGAGCCGGGGCGGGGGTTCGTCGAGTTGACCCGGAGGTACGTCGTCGCCGGAACCACGGAATTGCGACACGAAACGCTGTTCCTCGGCTACCGGCTCATAGGTCGTGAATGGCGTCTCGTCGAACTGCGGAGTGCACCGTAATCGATTGTCGCGTGGCCCCTTGCGTGAAGTTCCCACCCCGTCTATTGTTCAAGACTCAGCCAGAACATTTTGAACTTTTCCGGAGAGCCTGTTGAAGGTACGTTCGAGCGTGCGCCCCATCTGCGAGCACTGCAAAGTCGTGACGCGCCGGGGCGTCATTCGCGTGATCTGCAAGCGCAACCCCAAGCATAAACAGCGGCAGGGTTAGGGAGAGGCATGGCTCGAATTGCAGGCGTGGATCTGCCGCGCGACAAGAAAATTCAGTACGCCCTTCCGTACATCTTCGGCATCGGTCCCAGCAACTCGGTCAAGATTCTCGCGGAGACCGGCATCAGTCCCGACGCACGCGTGCGCGATCTTCGCGACGCCGAAGTCGCACGGCTGCGGCAGGTGATCGAACGGGACTACAAGGTCGAAGGCGCGCTCCGCACCGAAGTCGCGATGAACATCAAGCGCTTGATGGACATCGGGACGTATCGGGGTGCGCGCCATCGCAAGAATCTGCCGGTGCGCGGACAGCGCACGCACACCAACGCGCGCACCAAAAAGGGACCGCGGCGCGCCATCGCGGGCAAGAAGAAGCCCGTCTTGAAAAAGTAGAGGCACATGGCCGACGAAAAGCAGCAGGAAAACCAGCCGGACAAGCAGCCGGAAAAGGCGAAACCGGCAGCGGCACGCCCGGCTGCCAAGCGCACCAAAAAGATCGTCGAAGCCGAGGGCGTTGCGCACATTACCGCGACGTTCAACAACACGCTCATCACGATCTGCGATATGCAGGGGAATGCCATCACGTGGGGTTCCTCGGGCAAGGCGGGCTTCAAGGGATCGAAGAAGTCCACGCCGTTCGCCGCTACCGTCGCCGCCGAACAGGCGGCGCGCGAGGCGCTGAACTTGGGTGTGAAGCGTGTACACGTCCGCGTGCAGGGTCCCGGCTCCGGCCGCGAGTCCGCGATTCAGGCGCTGGCGAGTGCCGGGCTGCAGATCCGCTCGATCCGTGATGTGACGCCGATTCCGCACAACGGGTGCCGCCCGCCCAAGAAACGGCGGGTGTAACGCATGGCCCGCTACACGGGACCCGTGTGCCGGTTGTGCCGGCGCGAGGGGACGAAGCTTTTTCTCAAGGGCACGCGCTGCCTGACGGACAAGTGCGCTGTGGAACGGCGCGCGTACGCCCCGGGCCAGCACGGCCAATCGACCGGCCGGCGCCGCAAGGCATCGGAGTACGCGAAGCAGCTGCGGGAAAAACAGAAGGTGAAGCGGATCTACGGCCTCTCGGAGCGCCAGTTCCGCAACCTGTTCGAGCGCGCGATCAAGGAGCCGGGTGTGACGGGCGAGGCACTGCTCGTCGCGCTCGAGAGTCGTCTCGATAATCTCGTCTATCGCATGGGCTTCGCGACGTCGCGCAAGCAGGCGCGCCAGCTCGTGCGTCATCGGCATATCCTCGTCAACGGACGCGTGCTGGACATTCCATCCTATCGCGTGCGTCTCGGAGAAGAAGTACGGGTCGCCGACGCGAGCAAGGAGATGGTGCAGGTGAAGGTCGCCCTCGAGCAGTTCACACGGGGGCAGCCGGTTTCGTGGATCCAGGTGGACACCGACAAAGTGCTGGGCAGGATGACGGAGCGGCCGACCCGTGACGCCATCCCGATCGCGGCACAAGAACAGTTAATCGTCGAGCTCTATTCCAAGTGATTACGACTCTTGATTTGACGGGGTTGGTCCGGCCGCATCTGGTCGAAATGACCAAGCGCGAGGACAACCCGAATTCCGCCGAGTTCCGGCTCCAGCCGCTGGAGCGGGGCTACGGCTACACACTGGGCAACTCACTGCGCCGGCTGCTGCTGTCCTCGCTGCGCGGGGCCGCGGTCTGGGCGTTCCGCATCGACGGCGTCGTGCACGAGCACCAGACCATTTCGGGCGTCGTCGAGGACGTGCATCAGATCATTCAGCGCCTGAAGCAGCTGACGCTGGTGCTCGCGCCCGAAGTGGACGAGGCCGTGCTCCGCTTCAAGGTGGAGAAGGCGGGCCCCGTGTACGCGCGCGACCTCGAGCAGCACGGCTCGGTGTCGATCGTGAACCCCGAGCAGCTGCTCTTCACCGTACAGGACGACCGCGACATCGCGGGTGAGCTGTACGTGAACAAGGGCCGCGGCTACGTCGAGGCCGAGCAGCATCCGGTCGATCGCACCCTGGCGGTGGACGTGGTGCGCGTCGACTCGATCTACAATCCGGTGCGCCGCGCGAACTTCACCGTCGCAGAGACGCGCGTCGGGCAGCGCACGGACTACGATCGACTCACGCTCACCGTCGAGACGAACGGAACGATCTCGCCTGAGGACGCGGTGGCGTATGCCGCAGCGCTCGCCCAGGAGCATTTCCGCTTCTTCGTCGACTTCGGCAAGGTGCCGGTCGTTGCCGGCGAGCCACAGGGCAACGGTGGCACCGAGGGTGCCCGGCTGCGGGACGTGCTGGGCCGCGCCATCGACGATGCCGGGCTGTCGGTCCGGTCGGTGAACTCGCTGAAGAACTCGAACATCCGGACGCTCGGCGATCTGGTCCGGTACAAGGAAGACGATCTCCTGAAGGTCAAGAACGTCGGCGAGAAGGCACTGGGCGAAATCGCCGAGCTGCTTCGCCGCGAGGGCTTGAACTTCGGGATGCAGCTCGAGGAGACGCCGGGCGGCGAGATCCGGATCATCGATCCGGGCAGCGCGCCGCTGGCGCAGCTCACGGGGACCGAGGAAGAGTAATGCGGCACCGCGCCAAAGGACGGCAGCTCTCGCGGACGTCGAGCCACAAGAAGGCGACGCTGAACAACATGGCGACCAGCCTCTTTCAGCACGGCGGCATCCTGACCACCGAGGCGAAGGCGAAGGAGCTGCGTCCGTTCGCCGAGCGGCTCATCACGCTCGCGCGCCGCGGCGATCTCCACGCGCGTCGCCAGGTCGAACGCCGCCTCAAGGACAAAGCCGTCACGACCAAGCTGTTCGCGGAGATCGGCAAGCGGTTTGCGGCGCGTCCCGGCGGGTACACGCGCATCATCAAGATCGGCCATCGCGTCGGCGACGGGGCTGACGTAGCCCGGATCGAATTGCTGAGTGAGTGACGAGAACGGCGAGAGGCAGAACCGCAAACAAACAGGGGGACCCGGCGGGTCCCCCTTTTTACGAAGCCTTGGCCACGCGATTCGATTTGATGCATTGCGTGCAGACGCGAATCCGGCGCACGACGCCGTTCACGACCACCCGGACGCGCTGGAGGTTGGGGTACCAGCGGCGGGGGGTCTTGTTGTTCGCGTGGCTGACGTTATGTCCCGTGATGGGACCTTTGCCACAAATCTCACACACTCGAGCCATAGTTCGATCCGACAATGAGTTCTAAGGGCGCCGCAAAGAGGCCTAAACCTAAACCGGCCACCGAGGCTCGACAACCCCGGCCACCCCGCAAAACCGCCGTGATTACGGGCGTGACGGGGCAGGACGGCTCCTACCTCGCCGAGCTGCTGCTCGCCAAGGGGTATGAGGTCATCGGGGTGGTACGGCGCACGTCGCACGATTCCTACGAGCGCATCGGGCATCTGCTGGACCGCGTCCACATCGTGGCCGCGGATCTGCTCGACCAGCATTCGCTCACCACCGTCATCCGCGACGCCAAGCCTGACGAGGTCTACAACCTCGCCGCCCAGAGCTTCGTCCCGACGTCCTGGAACCAGCCGGTCCTCACCGGCGAATTCACCGCGCTGGGCGTGACGCGCCTGCTCGAAGCCATTCGCCTGGCGCATCCCGAGGCGCGCTTCTATCAGGCCAGCTCGTCAGAGATGTTCGGCAAAGCGGTGGAAACGCCGCAGCGAGAGTCGACGCCGTTCTACCCGCGCTCGCCCTACGGCGTCGCGAAGACGTACGGCCATTGGATTACGGTGAACTATCGTGAGTCATACCGGATGTTCGCGGTCAGCGGCATCCTCTTCAATCATGAATCGCCGCGCCGCGGGCTCGAGTTCGTGACGCGCAAGGTCAGCGACGCCGTCGCCCGCATCAAGCTGGGCAAGGCGGACGAGCTGCGCCTCGGCAATCTCGATTCGGGGCGCGACTGGGGATTTGCCGGCGACTACGTCGAAGCGATGTGGCGCATGCTGCAGCAGCGTGAGCCCACAGACTATGTCGTAGGAACCGGGACGATGCACACGGTCCGCGATCTGTGCGCCGCCGCGTTCGGGCACGTGGGGCTGGACTGGAAGAAGTACGTGAAGATCGATCCCCGCTTCGTGCGTCCGGCGGAGGTGGATACGCTGCTCGCCGACGCGAGCCGCGCCAAGCAGGAGCTCGGCTGGACGCCCCGGGTGACCTTCGAGCAGCTCGTGAAGATGATGGTCGACGCCGATCTCGAGCGGCTGGCGTGAAGGTGCTCGTGACCGGGGCCAATGGGTTCGTCGGCCGCAGCGTGGTGCGTCGCCTCCTCGCCGGAGGCGACAGCGTCATTGCCGCGGTGGGCCCGGGCGCCTCCGGATGCGCCGCCGAACCGAACCTCACGAGCGTATCGCTGGATCTCATGAACGACGTCTCGGTGCGAAGCTGCTACGCCACACCGGTCGATGCGGTGATCCACCTTGCGGCCATCGCGCTCACCCAGGCCGCGAATCGGGATGCGGCGACTGCGTGGATGATCAATGCCGAAGGAACGGCGAAGCTCGCAGCCGCTCTGGCCGACGCTGCGGGTCGCTGGAAAACCCGGCCGCTCTTCCTGCTGGCGTCCAGCGCCGATGTCTATGCGTGGCAGAACCGCCCTATTAAGGAAGACGACGCCGTGCAGCCGTCGACGCCCTATGCCGCGAGCAAGCTCGGCGCCGAGCTGGCCGTGGAGCAGGTGACGCGTTGCGCGGGTCTGCCGGTGATCGTCGTGCGGCCGTTTCCCCATTCGGGCGGGGGACAGGAGGAGAGCTTCTGGATCCCGGCGCGGGGCAAGCTGCTGCGAGCCGTGAAGCGCAACGGCTGGGCCGCGATTCCCGTGGGTGACTTGACGGCGGTGCGTGACTACCTGCATGTGGACGATGTGGCCGAGGCGTACGCGCTCCTGCTGCAGCGCGGGAAGCCCGGAGAGGTGTACAACATCGCCTCCGGCCGCGCCGTAACCCTCGATGAGATCCAGACCCGGCTGGAGCACATGCTCGGCGTCGCGCCGAAACGGGAAATGGATGCCAGCCAGGTGCGGCGCGAGGCGCGTCCGTATCTGGTGGGCGATGCCGCAAAGCTGCGCGCCGCGACGGGCTGGAGTCCGCGCCGCACGCTCGACGATATCCTGCGAGACGTCCTCGATGCCCAAAAGAACTGATCTCGCGCGCATCCTCCTGCTCGGGTCCGGGCCGATCGTCATCGGCCAGGGGGCGGAATTCGATTACTCCGGAACCCAGGCGGTGAAGGCCCTCAAAGAAGAGGGCTACTTCGTCATCCTCGTGAATTCGAATCCCGCCACGATCATGACGGACCCCGAGCTGGCGGACCGGACGTACATCGAGCCGGTCACGCCCGACTGGGTGCGCAAGGTCATCGAGCGCGAGAAACCCGATGCGCTGCTGCCGACGATGGGCGGGCAGACCGCTCTGAACGTGGCGATGGCGCTCGCCAACGACGGGACGTTGAAGAAACACAACGTCGAGTTGATCGGCGCCAATGCTCGCGCGATCAAGATGGCCGAGGATCGTGCCGAGTTCAGCGCCGCGATGGTGCGGATCGGCCTGGCGACCCCGGCGGGGCACACCGTGACGTCGGTGCCGGATGCCCTCGAGGCCGCGGCCGACATCGGCTACCCGGCGATCATCCGGCCCTCCTTCACGCTGGGCGGCACGGGTGGCGGCGTCGCGTACAATCGCGCCGAGTTCGAGGAGATGGTCGAGCGCGCGCTCGAGCTGTCGCCGGTGCACTCGACGCTGATCGAGCGCAGCGTCCTCGGGTGGAAAGAGTTCGAGCTGGAGGTGATGCGCGACGGCCGCGACAACGTCGTGATCGTCTGCTCCATCGAGAACCTCGATCCCATGGGCGTCCACACCGGCGACTCGATCACCGTCGCCCCCGCGATGACGCTGACCGACCGCGAATATCAGCGCATGCGCGATGCGGCGATCGCGATCATCCGCGAGATCGGGGTGGAGGCGGGAGGATGCAACATCCAGTTCGCCGTCAATCCGGCCGACGGCGAGATGCTGGTGATCGAGATGAATCCGCGCGTCTCGCGCTCGTCCGCGCTGGCGTCGAAGGCGACCGGCTTTCCGATCGCCCGCATCGGCACGAAGCTCGCCGTCGGGTACACGCTGGACGAGCTGCCCAACGACATCACGAAGACCACGCCCGCATCGTTCGAGCCGGTGCTCGACTATGTCGTGGTGAAAGTGCCGCGCTTCGCGTTCGAGAAATTCCCGCGCGCCGATTTTCGGCTCACCACGCAGATGAAATCGGTGGGCGAAGCGATGGCGATCGGCCGCACCTTCAAGGAGGCGTTCCAGAAGGGGCTGCGCGCGCTCGAGATCGGCCGGCCGGGATGGGTGCTCGGCGCGACGCCGGCGGACGACCGGCTCACGAGCACGTCACCCGACGATCTGCGCGTCGCCCTGCGCACGGCGACGCCCGAGCGGATCTTCCAGATCAAGCGCGCGTTGCTCGCCGGGCTGACGGTCGACGAGATCGCGCAGGCGTCCGGCATCGATCCCTGGTTTCTGTATCAGCTGCGCGAGCTGGTCGATGCGGAGCGGTGGTTCGAGGAGCTCGCGAGCGTCGGCGCGGCGGAGCTCACGCGCATGAAGCGGCTCGGATTCTCCGACAAACAGCTGGCCGCGCTGCGCAACATGACCGAGACCGCGATACGCGAGCAGCGCTGGAGCCTCGGCATTCATCCCGCGTACAAGATGGTCGACACGTGCGCCGGCGAGTTCCCCTCGTCGACGCCGTATCTGTACTCGTCCTACGACGTCGAGAACGAGTCCCAGCCGTTCGGCGCGCAGGGGATCGTGATTCTCGGTAGCGGGCCGAACCGCATCGGGCAGGGCGTGGAGTTCGACTACTGCTGCGTGCGCACCGGCCTCGCGTTCCGCGAGCTCGGGTTCAAGACGATCATGATCAACTCGAATCCCGAGACCGTGTCCACCGACTTCGACATTTCGGACAAGCTCTACTTCGAGCCGCTGACGTTCGAAGACGTCCTGGAGATCACGCGGTGGGAGAAGCCGAAGGGCGTTGTAGTGCAGCTCGGCGGCCAGACGCCGCTGCAGCTAACCAAGGCGCTTGAGGCTGCCGGGGTGACGATTCTCGGGACCTCGCCCGACGCGATCGACATCGCCGAGGACCGCGAGCGCTTCGAGGAGCTGGCCGACAGGCTCGGCGTCACGCAGCCACCCAACGGCATCGCCCGCTCGGTCGCAGAGGCGATCGCCGTCGCCCAGCGGATTGGCTATCCGGTCCTGGTGCGGCCCTCGTACGTGCTCGGGGGCCGGGCGATGGAGATCGTGTACGACGACGGCTCGCTCGAGGATTACTTCGTGAAGGCGGCGCGCGTCGCGCCGGAACACCCGGTCCTCATCGACCGCTTTCTGGAGGACGCGTTCGAGGCGGACGTGGATGCGATCGCCGACGGCACGCGCTGCGTGATCGGCGGCGTCATGCAGCACATCGAGGACGCGGGCGTGCATTCCGGCGATTCGGCCTGCGTGCTCCCGCCGTACCTGATCGGCGACCGTCAGGTGGAGGAGATGCGCCGCCATACCCAGGCCTTCGCCAAGGCCCTGAACGTCGTGGGGCTGATCAATGTCCAGTACGCGATCAGGAACGGCGTGGTGTATGTCTTGGAGGTCAATCCGCGGGCCTCCCGGACGGTGCCGTTCGTGAGCAAGGCTACCGGGGTCCCGCTGGCCAAGCTTGCCGCGGCGGTCATCGTCGGCCGGACACTGGACGATTTGGGTCTTCCCGATGAGCTTCCCGTCGCCGGGGTAGCCGTGAAAGAGGCGGTGTTCCCCTTCACGAAGCTCCCCGGGGTGGATACTGTGCTGGGTCCGGAAATGCGGTCCACCGGGGAAGCGATGGGCCTGGCGGACAGTTTCGGGATGGCGTTCGCGAAGGCGCAGATCGCGGCGGACGGGAGCCTGCCGCTCGACGGCACGATCTTCGTGACGGTGAACGATCACGACAAGCCGACCGTCCTGCCCATCGCGCGTCGCTTCCACGAGCTGGGATTTCGCATCCTGGCGACGGAGGGGACCGAGCGGTATCTCCGCGGCCGCGGCGTGCCGGCAGAGCGGGTGTTGAAGGTGCACGAGGGCCGGCCGAATGCGATCGATTTGATCGTATCCGGCGAAGTGCAGCTCTTGATCAACACGCCGCTTGGGAAGTTCACGCAGGTGGATGACTACGCCATCCGGCGCGCCGCGCTGGTACATCGGGTGCCGTATACGACGACCATGTCCGCGGCGAGTGCCGCGTGTGATGCGATCATTGCGCTCCGCAGCCGGACCGGGAGCGTCAGGAGCCTACAGGAATGGCACGAAAAAGCGAACGCCGAAAAGGCAGCGACCAGCGGGCAGATCGCGGCAGCAAACGCGTAGCCCCGGCCAAGGCGGTGAAAGCGGTGAAGGCTGCGAAAGCTCCACCGCCCCCGCCGCCCGCGCCCAAAATCAAGTTCCGTGGCAAGCTGCTCGAGAACGAGCCGCTGTCGCGCTACAACACCTGGCGGATCGGCGGACCCGCGCGCTACCTCGCGCTGCCGGCCGACAGCGAGGACGTCGTCCGCGCACTGGAGCTCGCGCACGATCGCGGGCTGCCCTGGCTCGTGCTGGGTCTGGGCTCCAATGTCCTGATCAAGGACGGCGGTTTCCCCGGCGTCGTGATCCGGATGGGGAAGGGGCTGGACCGGTTCGAGATGAAAGGCGCGACCGCCATCGTCGGCGCGGGGATGCCGACGCCGATTCTGGCGCGGCGCACCGCCGAGGCCGGATTCGTCGGGGTCGAGCGGTTTGTCGGAATTCCCGGCACGGTGGGCGGCGGCATTTTCATGAACGCGGGCTGCCACGGCGCGGAATTCGCGGAGATCGTGACCGAGGTGACCGTGATGGATCCGCGCGGCAAAGTCAAACAGCTGTCGCGCAAGCAGATCTCGTTCAAGTATCGCGCGAGCAACATCGAAGGGATCGTCCTCGAAGCGAAACTGGGACTGGGCGAGGAGTCGCCCGCCAAGCTGAAGGAGCTGCAGGCGAAGCTGTTTCGGTGGCGCAAGGCGGGCACGCCGTTCGATCAGCCGTGCTGCGGTTCGACATTCACCAACCCCAGCGGGAGCTCAAAAACCGCCGGGATGCTGATCGACGAGTGCGGGCTCAAGGGCTTCACGATCGGCGGCGCGCAGGTCTCGACGCTGCACGCCAACTACATCATCAACAAGGGCACCGCCACCGCGAGCGACGTGCTCAAGGTGATCGAACACCTCCGCAAGACGGTCGCGAAGAAAACGGGCGTGACGCTGGAGCTCGAGTGCAAGGTCATCGGGGTCTAAATGGCCGCTTCGAAGTACTTCGCGCACGAGTCGAGCTATATCGATGACGGAGCAGTGATCGGCAACGGCACCAAGATCTGGCATTTCTCGCACGTGCTGCCCGGGGCCGTGATCGGCGAGCGCTGCAACCTCGGCCAGAACGTCGTCGTGATGCCGGGCACGAAGATCGGCAACAACGTCAAGATCCAGAACAACGTGTCGATCTACGAAGGCGTCGAGCTGGAAGACGACGTCTTCTGCGGGCCGTCCTGCGTCTTCACGAACGTCATGAATCCGCGCAGCCACGTGCCGCGCAAGAACGAATACCGCCGCACACTCGTCAAGCGCGGCGGGTCGATCGGGGCGAACGCCACGATCGTCTGCGGCATCACCTTGGGCGAATACGCGTTCATCGGCGCGGGAGCCGTCGTCACGTCCGACGTGCCCGCCTACGGACTGATGGTCGGCGTTCCGGCGCGGCGCGTGGGGTGGATGTGCCAGTGCGGCGAACGGCTGCACGCGAGCGGCGGCCACGCGACCTGCGCAGCCTGCGGGGCCAGCTACACCGAGAGCGGCGGGGCCCTGCGCCAGACGCAGCCCTCGCGCGTGCGCGCGTCATGAACGTGCCCATGCTGGACCTGGTCGCGCAGTACAACGCGATCAAGGACGACGTGCTGCCGGCGATGATGCAGGTCGTCGAGACGCAGCAGTTCATCATGGGGCCGGCGGTGCCTCAGCTCGAAGTCGAGATCGCGCGTGTGTCGCACGCCAAGCACGGCATCGGCTGCGCGAGCGGCACGGATGCGCTGCTCCTGCCGCTCAAGGCGTTGAACCTGAAGCCGGGCGACGAAGTGATTACCACGCCGTTCACGTTCTTCGCGACCGCCGGCACGATCCACAATGCCGGCGGTACGCCGGTGTTCGTGGACATTCAGCCGGACACCTTCAACATCGATCCCGCCGCCGTGAAGCGCGCGATCACGCCACGCACGCGCGCGATCATGCCCGTGCACCTCTACGGGCAGATGGCCGACATGATGGAGCTGATGGCCATCGCGAAGGCCAGAGGGATCAAGGTGATCGAGGACGCCGCGCAGGCCATCGGCGCGCGGCGCAAGATGGACGGCGAGTGGCGGGTCGCGGGCGAGCTCGGGTGGGTGACGGGCTACTCGTTCTTCCCGAGCAAGAATCTTGGTGCCTGGGGCGACGGCGGGATGATGGTCACCTCGGACGATGCGGCCGCTGACCGGCTCAAGAAGCTGCGGCTCCATGGCGGCGCCAGGCAGTACCACCACGACGAAGTCGGCACCAACTCGCGTCTCGACACGCTGCAGGCCGCCGTGCTGCTCGCCAAGCTGCCGCACCTCGCGCAGTGGTCCGCCAAGCGGCGCGAGCACGCGTCGTACTACACGAAGGCGCTCGCGGAAACAACGCAGGTGAAACCGCCCGTCGTCGATCCCGCGAACGAGCACATCTTCCATCAGTACACGCTGCGCGCCGAGCGGCGCGATGCGCTGCAGGCGCATCTGAAGAAGGAAGGGATCGGCCACGCGGTGTACTATCCGATCCCGCTGCACCGCCAACCCTGTTTTGCGCACCTCGGGTACACGGACGGCAGTCTGCCGCAGGCGGAGCAGGCCTCGCGCGAGGCGATTTCGCTGCCGATCTATCCCGAGCTCACCCGGGCGCAGCTCGATCGGGTCATCGATGCGATTCGTGGATTCTATCGGTGAAGCTCAGGATCGGCGTAGTCGGTGCCGGAGCGTGGGGGCGCAACCACGTCCGGACGGTCGCCGGGCTCGCGGACGCTGAGCTCGCCGCGGTCTGCGACACCGATCCCACGGTCCGCGAGCGCGTCTCGCGCCAGTATCCCGGCGTCGTGGTAACGGGCGACGTCGCGGCGTTGCTTGCGGCCGTCGATGCGGTGATTGTCGCATCCCCCGCCGCCACACACGCGGCGGTCGCGCTGCAGGTGTTGGAAGCCGGCAAGCCGGTGCTGGTCGAGAAGCCGTTTGCGCTGAGCGTGCGGGACGCCGAAGCGGTGGCGAAGCGGGGAGCCCAAAAGAGCCTGCCGGTACTCGCCGGCCATCTGCTGGTCTACCATCCCGCCATCGAGCGGCTCCGCGAGATGGTACAGACAGGCGAGCTGGGCAGGGTATTCTATCTGTACGGGCTCCGGGTCAATCTCGGGCAGGTGCGGAAGGACGAGAATGCGCTGTGGAGCTTCGGGCCCCACGATGTCTCGGTGGCCCTATACCTGCTTGATGAGGAGCCCGTCCGGGTCTCGGCGCACGGCAAAAGCTATCTCCAGCCAGGGATCGAGGACGTGGTGTTTCTCACGATGGAATTCGAGAGCGGCGTGATCGCCCACGTGCAGATGTCGTGGCTCGATCCACACAAGGAGCGGAAACTCACCGTGGTCGGCGCCAAGAAAATGGTGGTATTCGACGATATGGAGCCGCGCGAAAAGCTGCGGATCTACGACAAGGGCGTGGACCGCCCGCCCGAGTACCGCTCATTCGGCGAAAGCCTGGCGATTCGGGAGGGCGATATCTTCATTCCTCGTATTCCGGCCGTGGAGCCCCTCGCGGCCGAGTTGGCGCATTTCGTCCGCGCCGCGCAGGGCCGGGAGCCGCCGCGCGCGGGCGCCGCGGACGGTGTGCGCGTCGTCCGCGTGCTCGAAGCTGCCTCCCGCTCACTGGCGCGCGCTGGCGCCCCGGAGACCCCATGACTGCGACTGCCGCTGCACCCACCAGCGTCGATTCGCTCCTCGCGAAAGCGAAGGACCGCACGGCGATCTTTGGCGTCGTCGGCCTCGGCTACGTCGGACTCCCGCTCGCGATGGAGCTGGTGCGAGCCGGCTACCGCGTGCTCGGCGTGGACGTGAATTCCAAAGTCGTCGATTTGCTGAACGCCGGGCGTTCGCACATTCAGGATGTCCCCGCGGCCACGGTCGCCGCTGCCGTGAACGCCAAGAAGTTCGCCGCCACGGCCGATTTGACGCGCCTGAAAGAGCCCGACGTCATCTCGATCAGCGTGCCCACGCCGCTGTCCAAGACCAAAGACCCCGACGTCAGCTACGTGCTGGCGGCGACGGAATCGGTGAAGCGCGCGCTGCGGAAAGGGCAAGTCGTCGTGCTCGAGTCGACGACGTATCCGGGCACGACGCGCGAGCTGATGCTCCCCGCGCTCGAGTCGACCGGCCTCAAGGTCGGGGAGGACTTCTTCCTGGCGTTCTCGCCGGAGCGCGTCGATCCCGGCAATGAGCGCTTCAACACCCGCAATACGCCGAAGGTGATCGGCGGCATTACGCCCGCCTGTCTGAAGGTCGCGACGGCGCTCTACCAGCCGGCGATCGATACGCTCGTGCCGGTGTCGTCGCCCGAAGCGGCGGAGCTCGTGAAGATCCTGGAGAATACGTTCCGCAGCGTCAACATCGGGCTCGCGAACGAAATGGCGATCGTGTGCGACAAACTCGGCGTCGATGTGTGGGAAGTCATCGAGGCCGCCGCGACGAAGCCGTTCGGCTTCATGAAGTTCACGCCCGGCCCCGGCGTCGGCGGTCACTGCATCCCGCTCGATCCGCATTACCTCGCCTGGAAGATGCGGACGCTCAACTACAAGACCCGGTTCATCGAGCTGGCCGGCGAGATGAACGCCGAGATGCCGGAGTTCTGGGTCGGCAAAGTCGTGGACGCGTTGAACGAGCAGGGCAAAGCCGTGCGCGCGAGCCGGGTCATGCTGGTGGGCGTCGCGTACAAGAAGAACATCGACGACATCCGCGAGAGCCCGGCGCTCGACGTCATCCGGCTGCTGCATCAGCGCGGCGCGGACGTCTCCTATCACGATCCCCACGTGCCCGTCCTGAAGGAGGAGGGCATCGCGCTCAATTCCGTGCCGCTCACCGCGGAGACGCTCGCCCAGGCTGACTGTGTGATCATCGTGACCGATCATGCCGCGATCGATTACAAGCTGGTCGCGCGGCACTCCCGCGCGACCGTGGACACCCGGCACGTCTTGCCGAAGGCAGGCACCCGCGCGTGAAGGTCGCCGTCGTCGGCACTGGATATGTCGGTCTGGTCGTAGGCGCCTGTCTCGCCGAGACGGGGAACGACGTCATTTGCGCCGACGTCGATGCCCGCAAGATCGGTGACCTCAAGGCCAACAAGCTCCCGATCTACGAGCCGGGTCTCGAGCCGATCGTGGTGCGCAACCAGCGTGAGGGCCGGCTGACATTCACGACCGACGTGGGAAACGCGGTCGAGCGCTCTGAGGTCGTGTTCATCGCCGTCGGGACGCCGCCCGACGAAGACGGCTCCGCTGATCTGCAGCATGTCCTTGCCGTGGCCACGACGATCGGCAAGCACATGAACGCGTCCAAGCTCGTCGTCACAAAGAGCACGGTCCCCGTCGGCACGGCCGAGAAGGTACGCGCACAGATCGCGCGCGAGACCAAGACGCCGTTCCACGTCTGCTCCAATCCCGAGTTCCTGAAGGAAGGCGCGGCCATCGAAGACTTCATGAAGCCCGATCGCGTGGTGGTCGGGGTCGACTCCCCGGAGGCCGCCCGCGTGATCGAGGAGTTGTATACGCCGTTCGTGCGCACCGGGAATCCGCTGATCGTCATGGACATCCCGTCCGCCGAGATGACGAAGTACGCAGCCAACGCGATGCTGGCGACGCGGATCTCGTTCATGAATCAGATCGCGCGGCTCTGTGAAGCGGTCGGCGCCGACGTCACCCATGTGCGGCGGGGGATCGGTTCGGACCGGCGCATCGGCCAGGCATTCCTGTTTCCTGGCCCCGGCTACGGCGGGTCCTGCTTCCCGAAGGACGTGAAGGCGCTGATCCGCACCGGCACGGAGAGCAAGATGTCGCTCGACATCCTGGCGGCCGTCGAGGAGGCGAATCAGCGTCAAAAACGCGTGTTGTTCGAAAAGCTCGAGCGGCATCTGGGATCGCTGAACGGCAAAGTCATCGCGGTCTGGGGCCTCGCCTTCAAGGCGGAGACCGACGACGTCCGGGAGAGTCCGGCGCTCGTGCTCATCGAGGAGCTGTTGCGCGCGGGCGCGAACGTGCAGGCGCACGACCCGGCCGCGATGGAGACGGCCCGGCAACAGCTCGGGAGTCGCGTGACATACGCCGGTAACGGCTTCGACGCCCTGGCGGGGGCGGACGCGCTGGCGATCGCCACGGAATGGCTGGAGTACCGCAATCCCGATTTCGCCAGGATCAAACAGCTCTTGAAGCGGCCGCTGATCGTCGACGCGCGCAACCTGTACGATCCGCAGAAGCTCGGCCGGCTGGGATTCACCTACGACAGTATCGGTCGTCCGCTCGGATGCGCATCCTCGTAACGGGGGCAGGCGGGTTCTTGGGGTCCCACCTGTGCGATCGGCTGCTGGCGGCCGGTCACACCGTGGTGGGGATGGACAACTTCCTCACCGGAACGCCCGTCAATCTCACGCACCTCGACAGTCACGCCCGTTTCAAGCTCCTCCGCCACGACGTCTCGATGTTCATCGACGTCCAGGGGCCCCTGGACGGCGTCCTGCACTTCGCCAGTCCCGCGAGCCCGATCGACTACCTCGAGCATCCCATTCCCACCCTCAAGGTCGGTGCCCTCGGCACGCATAACAGCCTTGGCCTCGCGAAAGCGAAGGGCGCCCGCTTCCTCCTCGCGTCGACGTCAGAGGTATACGGCGACCCGCTGGTACACCCCCAGCCCGAGTCGTACTGGGGCAACGTCAATCCGGTCGGCCCGCGCGGAGTGTACGACGAGGCCAAGCGCTTCGCCGAAGCGATGACGATGGCGTACCATCGCTACCACAAGCTCGACACGCGCATCGTCCGCATCTTCAACACGTACGGGCCGCGCATGCGCCCGAACGACGGACGCGTCGTGTCCAATTTCATCGTCCAGGCGCTGCGCGGCGAGCCGCTCACCGTGTACGGTGACGGGTCACAGACACGCTCCTTCTGTTACGTGGACGACCTCATCGAAGGGATCCTGCGGCTGTTCGAGCGCGGCACCGCGGATCCGACCAACATCGGGAATCCGCACGAGTTCACCGTGCGGCAACTCGCCGAGCGAGTGCTGGCGTTGACCGGCAGCAAGAGCAAGATCGTCGAGCGGCCGCTGCCGGTGGATGATCCGCAGGTGCGGCAGCCCGACATCTCCGCCGCCCGCTCGAAGCTCGACTGGGAGCCGGCGATCAGCCTGGACGAAGGATTGCGCCGCACGATCGACTACTTCCGTGGCGTGGTGGCGCGCGAAGGAGCGCGCTGAGCGTGTCGCAGGCCTATCTCGTGACCGGCGCGGCCGGATTCATCGGCTCGCATTTGAGCGAAGCCCTGATTGCGCGCGGGGCTGCGGTGACGGGCGTCGACAACTTCGATGCGTTTTACGCGCGCGAAGTCAAAGAGCGCAACCTCGCAGGCCTGCGCAAGCTTCCCGGCTTCCGCTTCATCGAGGCCGACTTGGCGCGCGATTCGGTGCCGCTGGATGGCTTCGACGCGGTCATTCACCTCGCGGCGAAGCCCGGCGTGCGCCCGTCGCTCGAGGATCCCGGCTCCTACATGGAAGCGAACGTCACGGCGACGGCACGCCTGATCGATGCAGCACGGCGTGTCGGCTTGAGCCGCATCGTCTTCGGCTCGTCGTCGTCGGTGTACGGGAATGCAACGCCGGCGCCATTTGCGGAAGACAAGCCCGCCGTCTCGCCCATTTCGCCGTATGCGGCCAGCAAGCGGGCGGGGGAGCTGCTGGCGCATGCCTTCGCCCACCTCTATCCGCTCCAGATCATCTGCCTGCGGTTCTTCACGGTGTACGGCCCGCGGCAGCGGCCCGACCTGGCGATCCACAAGTTCACCGACTTGATCGCCCGCGGGCGGCCGGTGCGGATGCATGGCGACGGGTCGAGCGAGCGCGACTATACCTATATTACCGACTGCCTGGACGGGATTCTCGCCGCGCTGGAGTGGACCGCGCAGGCTGCCCCGGGGACCGTCGAGACCGTCAACCTCGGTGGTGGCGAGCGCGTTCGCCTGGACCGCTTGATCGCACTCATCACCAGGGCGCTGGGCCAGGACGCGCGCATCGAACGGCATCCCGATCAGCCCGGCGACGTGCGACTCACGGATGCCGATCTGGCGCATGCCGGCCGAGTGTTGGGCTTCAAGCCGCGCGTCGGCATCGACGAGGGCATCCGCAAGTTCGTTGACTGGTACGAGGAGATTCATGGACGTCAGTCCCGAGCATCTGGTCGAGCAGGCTAACGAGCGCTTTCAGCTGCAGGACTATTACGGCGCGATTCATCTCCTCGAGGAGGTCATCGCGACCGGCCGCGCCTTTGCGGACGCGCACCATCTGCTCGGTTTGTCCTACTCGCTCGCCGGCCAGGCCGACAAGGCGCTGGAGCAGCTCGATCGCGCCCTCGCGCTCAATCCCAACTACATCGAGGCGTTGATTCATCGCGCGCTCGTCCTGAACGAGCTGGGCCGCGAAGAAGAGGCGAATACGATGCTGCGGCGTGCCCGCAGCGTGACCACGGAGCGCCGCGGGGGCTTCCACGGCCACGTGGCGGCGAAGCTCGCGAATCAGCACGCGTCCCTCGCCCAGGCGTACCTGGAAGCCGGCGGCCTGACTGAGGCGATCGCGCAGTACGAGGCGGCGCTGACGCTCGGACCGACCTTCCACGACCTGCGCTACAAGCTGGGCCGGTTGCTGCTCGAGGCCGGTCGCGCGCTGGAAGCGCACGAGCACTTCCAGATCATCGTGCGCGAGCGGCCCTCGTTTCTCGACGCCGCTGCGATGCTGGGGCTGGCCTGCTACCTCGCGGGCGACGGACTCGCAGCGCGTGCGGTGTGGGAGGAGCTGCGGGCCCGGCGGCCGGAGGACCCGCGCGTGGAGGCGTATCTGGCGCTGCTGTCGCGTTCGGATGTCGCCCCGGTGGGTGCCATGGTCGAGAAGGCCGAGAGAAAGAAGAAAAAGCAGTGAAACGTCCGATCACGGTGCTGACCCTCGTGCTCCTGGGCTGCACGCGTTCCGCCTCCAACCACGAGGAGCTCGGCGACCGCTCGTATGCCGCCGCGGCGTATGCCGACGCACTGGCCGAGTATCAGCTGGGCCGCCGGGCAAACGCCGGGAGCGCGACGCTGCTCGCGAAGGTCGCCGCCGCGGCCATGCATACGGAGGACTATGCGCTGGCGGCCGAGTCCTACCGCGCGCTCGCCCAGCGTGATCGGTCGCGGGCCGACGAAGCCGCCGATGGATTGGACCGCGTGGCGAAAGCAGCGCTGGCCGCCAATGACCGCACGGCGCTGGCGAGCGCGCTGACCGGACTGCGCGAGGTCGCGCCGCGCCGGCCGCTCGGCCGCTACGTCGTGCTGGCCGCGCTCGATGCGGTCGACCGCAACGACACCGCCGAGGCCAAAGCCCTGTTGCCGGTTGCCGCGGTGTCCGCGGTCGACGTCGCGCGGGCCGACTCGCTACTGTTTGTGTACGGGATGACCCTGGCCCGGGTGAGGGACTGTAGCACCGCGGTGCGCGTGTTTGAGGGCGTCGTGCGGCGTCAGCGGGCGCCCGTGGTGGTCGAATCGGCGCGCGAGGGGCTCGGGCTGTGCGCCCTGGTCGAGGGCCAGATGGCGCTCGAGCAGGGACGCCCCGAAGAGGCGGAAGGCTGGTTCCGGCGGGCGACCGCCCCGGGCGCGTCACCCGACGTCGTGCGGGGCGCGTTCCTCGGTCTCGGTGACGTCAGGCTGAAGCAGGGTGACCTCGCGGGCGCAATGGAAAGTTATCAGCAGGCGCTCGCCGGGGGCACGCCGGGAGACACGATTTCGCAGCGCGCGCAGGAGAAGCTCAATTCGTTAGGAAAGGCTGAACCGGAATGACGCTGCAACGCATGATCGGCACACTCGCGCTCGCGGTGGCACTCACCAGCCTGGCCGCCTGTCATCCGCACGGCCGGACCCCGCGGGCCGCGCCGGTGGTGGCGCCGGAGGTCGATCTTGCCCGCGCGCTGAATCTGTTCCACCGCGGCGAGTTTCGTCGCGCGCAGATCACGTTCCAGCGCGTCGGCTTCCAGCTGCCGCCGGGAAGCGCAGAGCTCGCGGAAGCGAATTATTACGGCGCCGAGTGCTCGTTTCAGCTCGGCGACTACGTGCAGGCGGCGAGCGATTTTCGCAAAGTCTCCGACGAATTCTCCACCACGGAATACGCGCCGCTCGCGCTGCTCCGGGCCGGAGACGCGAACCTGCGGCTCTGGCACCGTCCCGAGCTCGACCCCTCCTACGGCGAGACGGCGCTGGCCATTTATCAGGAGCTGGCCGGCCGGTTCCCCGACAGCGACGCCGCCGCGCGCGCGCGTCCGCACGTGCGGCGCCTGGAGAATCAGTTCTCGGAGAAGACCTACAAGACGGGGATGTTCTATTTGCGCCGCAAGGCGTTCGACTCCGCGATCATTTATTTCAAGGATGTGATCGCGAACTACCCCACGACGGCGCGGGCGCCGGACGCGCTGCTGCGGCTCGTGGACAGCTACCGCGCCATCGGCTACAAGCAGGAGCTGCAGGAGACCTGCGAGCACCTGCGTCGCTTTTATCCCCAGGCGACGGGGCTCGCTCGCACTTGCCCCGCGACGGCCGATTCCACCACGACGCCGTCCGTTCCCTCGACACCCTGAGCGGCGTTGCCGGTGTGGCACTGTTCGGGGGATCGTTCGACCCCGTCCATGTCGCGCACCTCATCGTGGCGGAAGCAGCGGCGGACGCATTGGGTTGCGGCGTGCGCTTTCTCCCGGCGCGCGAGCAGCCGCTGAAGCGCGGTGCGCGGGCCGGTCATCAGGCGACGCCGGAGCAGCGGGCGGACATGTTGGACCTGGCGACGCAGGGCAACGCCCGCTTCGGGGTCGAGCGCGTCGAGCTCGGGCTGCCGACGCCGTCGTATACCGTCCGGACACTGCGGGCGTTGCGCGATCGCGCCGCGGGGAACCGCTACACGTTATTGCTAGGGGCGGACGCCGCCCGTGACCTTGCGGAGTGGTGGGAAGTCGAAGCGCTTCCGGAACTTGCCGATATCGTCGTCTTCGCCCGGCCAGGCGCCAGCGTCGCGCGTCATCCGCTGATCACGCGGGTCATTCCCGTGCCCATGATTGACCTCTCTGCCACGCAGGTGCGAGCCCGCGTCAAGGAGGGGCGTTCCATCCGATATTTGGTGCCCGATCCGGTGCGGGAGTACATCGCCGCCCACGGGCTGTATCTGGGAGCGTAATGGCGAATCGTTGGTTTACCAGAATTTTCGGGACGCGGTTCAACCGCGAGCTGAAGCGCATTCAGCCGATTGTGGATGCGATTCACGGGCACGAAGTGCGCCTCAAGGACGTCCCCGACAGCGAGCTGCAGGCGCAGACGGCCAGGTTCCGTGGGGTGCTCGCGGAGCGCACCGGGGCATTGCACGCGGAGGTCGAGCGCCTCAAGCAGGCGAAGCATGACTGTCCCGATCCCACCGAGCGCGCCAACCTCAGTGATCAGCTGCGAAAGGCGGAAGAGGCGTTCGTCGCCGAGCTGCAACAGACGCTGGACGATCTGCTGCCCGAAGCGTTCGCGACGGTGCGGGAAGCCGCCCGCCGGCTGGTGGGCAGCGAAGTCGTCGTCACGGGGCACGGGATGAAGTGGGACATGGTGCCCTACGACGTGCAGCTCATCGGCGGCATCGTGTTGCATCAGGGCAAGATCGCCGAGATGGCGACGGGCGAGGGCAAGACGCTGGTGGCGACGCTGCCGCTGTATCTCAACGCGCTGGCGGGCCGGGGCGCGCATCTCGTCACGGTGAACAACTACCTCGCTCGGCGCGACTCGCAGTGGATGGGCCATCTCTTCACGTGGCTCGGGCTGACGGTGGGGTGCATCGACGATACCCAGCCGTCCACGCCGGAGCGCCGTGCCGCGTATCTGTGCGACATCACGTACGGGACGAACAACGAGTTCGGCTTCGACTACCTGCGCGACAACATGGTGGGGAGCCTCGACCACCGCGTCCAACGCGGGCACGTGTATGCGATCATCGACGAGGTGGACTCCATCTTGATCGACGAGGCCCGCACGCCCCTCATCATCTCCGGAGTCGTGGGCGCGGAGTCGGATGATAAGTACGCCACCTACAACGCTCAGGTCGTCCAGCTGGTACGCAAGCAGACCGCAATTTCCAACGACCTGATCGCGAAGGCCGAGCCGCTGCTGGACAACGCGGAGACGAGCTACCAGGGCGCCACACTGCTCTACCAGGCGCAGCTCGGCATGCCGAAGAACAAGAAGCTCCTGAAGCTGCTGAACGAGCAGGGTGTGAAGCAGCAGGTGCAGCGCGTCGAGCTGGACCGGCTGGCCGATCGCAAGCTGCCGGCGCGCGATCAGAAGATGCGCGACATCGAGGACGATCTGTACTTCGTCATGGACGAGCGTGGCCGCTCCGTACACTTGACGGACAAGGGCGTGGAGACGATGTCCCCGCAGGATCCGACCTTGTTCCTGGTGCCCGATATCTCGCATGCCGTGCATGAGCTGGAGCACGACACCGAGCTGACGCCCACGGAAAAGATCGAGCGACGCCGCGTGGTCGAGGCGGAATACGCGGCCAAGAGCGAGACGCTGCACATCATCCACAAGCTGCTGCAGGCGCACGCGCTGTACGAGAAAGACGTCGAGTACGTCGTGCAGGAGGGGCAGGTCTTCATCGTCGACGAGTTCACTGGCCGGTTGATGCCGGGCCGGCGCTGGTCGGACGGGCTGCACCAGGCGGTCGAGGCGAAGGAAGGCGTGACGGTGCGCGAGGAGTCCCAGACGCTCGCGACGATCACGATCCAGAACTACTTCCGCATGTACGAGAAGCTCTCGGGCATGACGGGCACCGCCGAGACCGAAGAGACAGAGTTTCACGACATCTACAAACTCAACGTCGTGGTCATTCCCACTAATCGCCCGGTGCGGCGCGTGGACAAACACGACCTCGTGTACAAGACGCGCAAAGAGAAGTACGACGCGATCATGGAAGAAGTGGAGCGCCAGCATAAGCGCGGCCTGCCGGTGCTGGTCGGTACGACCAACGTCGAGGTCTCAGAGACACTGGCCCGGCTGCTCAAGCGGCGCGGCCTCAAGCACGAAGTGTTGAACGCCAAGTACCACCAGCGCGAGGCCGAGATCGTCGCGCAGGCGGGACAACCCGGCTCGATCACGATCGCGACCAACATGGCCGGCCGCGGCACCGACATCAAACTCGGCCCCGGCGTCAAGAAGTGTCAGGTGTGCGGAATCAAATCGCGCGAGGCGCCGTTCGGCCAGCTGCTGGAACAGCCCGACCTGACTGCCGCCCAGATCAAAGAGCTCAAGTGCAACGAGGATCCGCCCTGCGGCCTCGTCATCATCGGAACGGAGCGCCACGAAGCGCGGCGCATCGACCGCCAGCTGCGCGGCCGCTCGGGCCGTCAGGGCGATCCGGGGCAGAGCGTGTTCTACATGTCGCTCGAAGACGACCTCATGCGTCTCTTCGGGTCCGACCGCATCGCCCGGATCATGGACCGCACCGGCGCCGAAGAGGGCGAAGTGATCACGCACCCCTGGGTCACCGCCGCCATCGGCCAAGCCCAGAAGCGCGTCGAGCTCCAGAACTTCCAGGCACGCAAGAAGCTGCTCCAGTTCGATGACGTGATGAACAAGCAGCGGGAGGTGATCTACTCCCAGCGCCTGTATGCGCTCGAGGGTGGGGAAGAGCTGAAGGCCGAAGCGCAGCGGATGATCGATAGCGCGGCCGAGCACGTCGCCGACAGCCTGATCGTGGACTATGACGATCCGGGCCAGTGGGACCGCGCGCTCATCGAAACGGAGTTCCTGCAGAAATTCCTGATCTCGATTCCCGGCGTCACGGATCCAGCCGTGATCAAGACGCGCGACGAGTTGGTGCGCGCCGCGCAGCAGGCCGGCCGGGACGCGTTCCAGCAGAAGCTCGGTTATCTGCGGGATGTCGAGGCGAAGGTCAGCGCCCCGAACCTCTCCGAGCAGGCGCTGTCGCACGTCACGCTCGGCGTGATCGATGAGAAGTGGAAGGACCACCTCTACGACCTCGATCAGCTGCGCGAAGGCATCTACTACCGCGCCTGGGGACAGAAGGACCCGCTCGTCGAGTACAAGCAGGACGCCTACGAGATGTTCGTCGGCTTGATTCAGGACTTGCAAACGACGTTCGCGGAGCGGTGGCTCAAGCTGCAGGTCGAGATCGGGCCGCCGGGTGGTCAACGGCCGCCTGGTCGCGGCGTCACCGGGCCCGCCGGCGGGTTGCCGGGACCGAGCCGCCGCCAGACGCCGATGGTGGCGTCCAAACCTGCCGCCGACGGTCTTGTCACGAGTGGCGAGCCACCGCCGCCGTCCGTGCAGCGCGGCAGTCGCGGAGGAGTCACCGAGCCGGCGTTTGCGGCGAGTCCCTACGCCGGCGTGGGCCGCAACGATCCCTGTCCGTGCGGCAGCGGGAAGAAGTTCAAGAAATGCCACGGAGCCGGGGCGTGAAGCAAACGGGGTTCTGAGGTGGATCATGTAGGGGCGCAGCATGCTGCGCCCCTACGCATTTTCGGACCTGGTGGCAATAAAGTGGCCCCGTTCCGACCCTCGTCCCCGCGTACAATGTCGCTATGCCATTGCGTCTTTCGGAACACCTTGAACACGACCGTCCGCGCGAGCGTTTCTGGGCCGTGGGGCCGGGCGCGTTGACGGGGCAGGAGCTCTTGGCCATTCTCCTAGGAACAGGCGCACGGGGCAGGGACGCGCTGGCGGTGGCCGCCGACGTCCTGGCCCGCGCCGAGGGCTCGTTTCGGCGACTCGCCACCCGGCCGTGGGCGGAGTTGGCGGGGATTCCGGGTGTCGGCCGGGCGAAAGCGGCCCGCCTGGCGGCGGCGATCGAGCTGGGGCGGCGGATCGGCGCGGAGGCGGAGCCGCCCCCCGAGCGGATTCGGGGTCCGGCCGACGTGCAGCGCTACTATGGGCTGCGCTTGCGGGACCTGGCGGTCGAGGAGTTTCACGTCCTCGCCCTGGGGAGCCAGAGTCAGGTTTTGGCCGATCTATTGATTACGCGGGGCATCCTGAACAGCTCCCTGGTGCATCCGCGGGAAGTGTTTCGGGCGGCGATCGCCGAGGCGGCGGCGGGCATCATCGTCGTGCACAATCATCCGAGCGGCGATCCCACGCCGTCGGCGGACGATCGGGCAGTGACGCGCCAGCTGGTGGATGCGGGGCGCGTGCTCGACATGCCCGTGTACGATCACGTGGTGATGGGTGGGGGAGAGCGGTACGTGAGTTTCGCGGAAGCGGGACTGTTGTGACGAGTACGGCGCCGATCCTGGCGCCGGAGCTGGCGAAGGCCGTCGCGGCCCAGCACGACCGCCTCGACCTCGAGGTGCTGTCGCGCGCCTACCGGATCAGCGCGGCGGCCCATCAGGGCCAGAAACGGCTGTCGGGCGACGACTTCGTGTCCCACAGTGTCGCCGTCGCCACGATTCTCGCCGAACAGCAGATGGACACGACGACGATCGCCGCGGCGCTGCTCCACGACGTGGTGGAAGACTCCGACGTCACGCTCGAGCACCTGCGCCGCGATTTCGGCAACGAAGTCGCCGACCTGGTCGACGGCCTCACGAAGATTCGCGCGCTCAACTTCCGCTCTACCGCCGAAGAACAGGCCGAGAACTACCGCAAGCTGCTGATGTCGGTCGCGCGCGACGCGCGGGTGATCATCATCAAGCTCGCCGACCGGTTGCACAACATGCGCACGCTCGATCCGCTGCCGCCGGAGAAGCGGAAACGCATCGCGCTCGAGACGCGCGAGCTGTACGCGCCGCTCGCGCATCGCTTCGGCATGGCCGGCGTGAAAGCCGAGCTCGAGGACCTCTCGTTCAGGTACCTCGAGCCGGACGACTACAAGCAGCTCGCGCGCCACGTGAAATCGCGCCGGACCGAGCGCGACCGGACCATCGAGCGGATGCGCGCGCCGCTGGCGGACGAGCTGCGGCGTGCCGGGATCGTCGGCTGGGAGATCGTCGGCCGGCCCAAGAATCTCTGGTCGATCTTCAAGAAGATGAAGAAACGCGGCAAGCCGTTCGAGGAGATCTACGATCTCCTGGCCGTCCGCGTCCTCGTCAATAGCATTACCGACTGCTACCACGTGCTCGGCATCATCCATCACACCTGGACGCCGTTGCAGGAGCGGATCAAGGACTACATCGCGAGCCCAAAATCCAACGGGTACCAGTCGCTCCACACGACCGTGTTCGGTCCCGCCGGCCAGCTCTACGAGATCCAGATCCGCACCCGCGACATGCACCGCACCGCCGAGTACGGGATCGCGGCGCACTGGTTGTACAAGGAAAACGGCAAGAGCGCCGACGAGCTCGATCACCACCTCTCGTGGTTCCGGCAGCTAATCGAGCTGCAACAGGACGCGCACACCCCCGAGGAATTCCTCGAGTTCCTCAAGATCGATCTCTATCAGGACGAGATCTTCGTCTTTACGCCGCGCGGCGACGTCAAGCGGCTGCCCAAGGGCGCCACCCCGATCGATTTCGCGTTCATGGTGCACACCGAGGTCGGCCAGCACTGCAACGGCGCGCGGGTGAACGGCCGGATTGCGCCGCTGCACCGGCCGCTGCGCAACGGCGACACGATCGAGGTGCTGACCAGCTCGCAGGCCAAGCCCTCGCGGGATTGGCTGGCGCACGTGCAGACCGGGCGGGCGCGCCAAAAGATCCGGCAATGGATCAAGCAGGAAGAGCAGGAGCGCAGCGTGTCGCTCGGCCGCGAGATTCTCGCCCGCGAGGTCCGGCGGCGGCGCCTCGACCCGCCAACCCCCGAGCAGCTGACGCAAGCGGCCGACACACTCTCCCTCGGCGTCGCGGAGCAGGTCGAGGCGGCCATCGGACGGGGTGACGTACAACTCGGTCAGGTGATGAAGGCGCTCTACCCACAGCTGCCGAGCGAGGAGAACCAGCCTCTCCCCGCAAAGCCGGGGGCGCTGGGGCGCGTCATCGAGCGCCTGCGGCTGGGCCGCGGCATCAAGATTCATGGCGTCGAGGGACTCATGGTCCGGTATGCGCAGTGCTGCCAGCCGGTGCCCGGAGATCCCGTCGTAGGCTACGTCACCCAGGGGCGAGGCATCTCCATCCACCGCACCGACTGCCCGAACCTCCTCACGCTCTCGGCAGAGGCGGAACGGCGCGTGGAGATCGATTGGCGCGAGGTGGAGGGGCAGACGTTCGAGGTCCGGCTCGCGGTGAGCGGCGAGGACCGCCGCGGCCTCTATGCGGACATCTGCGAGGCGATCAGCGGGACCGGCACGAACATCCGCAGCGCCGAGCTCGCGTCCAAGGACGGCATCGTCTTCGGGTCGATCCTCGTCGAGGTGGAGAATCACACGCATCTGCACAAGGTCCTGAAGGCGGTGCGGAAGGTGAAAGGTGTGACGGAAATCGCACGGCGGGACTCGAGCGGTCCCGCTGAAGTCGTCGTCGGTTAGCTTTCCCTCCTATGCCCTTTGAGCTTGGCAACGCCCCGGCGCCCGCGGGCGATCAACCGCGCGCCATTCGCGAGCTGTCCGCCGGGCTGCACCGCGGCGACAAATACCAGACGCTGCTCGGGGTGACGGGGTCGGGGAAGACGATGACGATGGCGCACGTCGTCCGCGACTTCGGGAGACCGACGCTCGTGCTGTCGCACAACAAGACGCTCGCCGCGCAGCTCTACGGGGAGCTGAAGACGTTCTTCCCGGGAAACGCCGTCGAATTCTTCATCTCCTACTACGACTACTATCAGCCCGAGGCGTACGTGCCGTCCACGGACACGTACATCGCCAAGGACTCGTCCATTAACGACGACATCGAGCGGCTGCGGCTGCGCGCGACCTCGAGCCTGATGGAACGCGACGACGTCATCATCGTCGCGAGCGTCTCGGCGATCTACGGCCTTGGTGATCCCGAGCTGTACCGCGAGCTCCTCGTGACGGCCGAAAAGGGAGAAACGCGGGGCCGCGATGCGCTGCTCGCCGACCTGGTCGCGGTGCAGTATCAGCGGAACGACGTCGGGTTCGAGCGTGGCACATTCCGCGTGCGCGGCGACACCGTCGAGGTCTTCCCGGCGTACGACGAGCAGGCGGTCCGCATCGAGTTCTGGGGGGACGCGATCGAGCGGATCGCGAAGATCGATCCGCTGACCGGCAACGTCATCAGACAGATGGACAAGTCCGCGATCTATCCGGCGACCCACTTCGTCACCCAGCGGGCCACGATCGAGCGCGCGGTGTCCCGGATTCGCGCCGAGCTGGGCGCGCGGCTGACCGAGCTGCGAGCCCAGAACAAGCTCCTCGAGGCGCAGCGCCTCGAGTCCCGCACGAATTTCGACATCGACATGCTGATGGAAGTGGGACGCTGTGCCGGCATCGAGAACTACTCCCGGCTCTTCAGCGGCCGGCAGCCGGGCGAGCGACCGGCGTGCCTGCTCGACTATTTCCCCGACGACTATCTCTGCATCATCGACGAGTCGCACCAGACGCTCCCGCAGCTCGGCGCCATGTACGAAGGCGACCGCTCGCGCAAGCAGACGCTCGTGGACTACGGCTTCCGGCTGCCCTCGGCGCTCGACAACCGCCCGCTGCGCTTCGACGAGTTCATGGGGCTCGTGCCCCGCATGGTGTTTGTCTCGGCGACACCGGGGCAGGACGAGCTGCAGCTGTCAGGTGGGGTTATTGTCGAACAGATCATCAGGCCGACCGGCCTCGTGGATCCCACGGTCGAGATCCGGCCAGTCGCGGGGCAGGTGGACGATCTGCTGAGCGAAATCCGCTTGCGCGAGAAAAAAGGCGAGCGGGTGCTGGTCACGACGCTGACCAAGCGCATGGCCGAAGATCTGACCGATTATCTGCAGCAGCACGGCGTGCGCGTGCGCTACCTGCATTCGGAAATCGACGCGATCGAGCGTGTCGAGATCATTCGAGGCCTCAGACTCGGCGAGTTCGATGTTCTCGTCGGGATCAACCTGCTGCGGGAGGGCCTGGATCTGCCGGAGGTCTCGCTCGTCGCGGTGCTCGATGCCGACCAGGAAGGCTTCCTGCGCTCGGATCGCTCACTCATCCAGACTGTGGGCCGCGCGGCGCGTCATCTGAACGGCCGGGCAATTCTCTACGCCGATCGCGTCACCGGGTCGATGGAGCGGGCGCTGAACGAGATGAACCGCCGCCGCGAGGCCCAGATGGCCCACAACGTCGAGCACGGCATCACGCCGCGATCCATCGTAAAATCGGTGGGCGACATTCGCTTCGTCACGCGCGTCGCCGACGCGCGCGCCCCAAAGCCGGGCACGGTGCCGGTGCGCCGCCCCGCCGACGCGACGGAGCGCGATACGCTGATCCGCCTGCTCGAGCAACAGATGCAGGCCGCCGCCGAAGAGCTCGATTTCGAGCTGGCGGCGGTGCTGCGCGATCAGCTCCTGGAGCTCAAGGCTGCCGATGCGCCTCTCCGCGAGCGAGCTCAGCCGGTTCGGTGAGGACCTCGGCGCTCAGCTCCGCGCCCCGGCCGTAGTCGGGCTGTCGGGAGAGCTGGGCACGGGGAAGACGACCCTTGTTCAGGCCATCTGCCGCGGCCTGGGCGCGCAGGCGCGTGCCACCAGTCCCACCTATGCGCTGGTCCACCATTACGACGCCGGACAGACCCCCGTCTATCACGTGGATTGCTACCGGCTGCGCCATCCCGACGAGGCGCGCGACCTCGGTTTTGACGACATGACGCGCGAGCCGGCAATCATTCTGATCGAATGGCCCGAGCGGGCGGGCGCGTGGGCTCCCCCGCTCGATCGGCACTTCCAGCTCTCCTACGACGCAGAACCCACGCGTCGCATTGTCGAAGAGTCGGCGACCGCATGAGCGCCAACTGGCTGGCCATCGACACGGCGACGGACGTCGCCAGTGTCGCGGTCCGCGCTGGCGACCGCACCGTCGCGCGCTCAGCGCGCGGCGCGCGCCAACACGCGGCCCAGATCCTGCCGCTCGTTCAGGAGGTCCTGGCTCTGGCCCAGCTGACGCTCGCGCAGCTCGGAGGCGTGGTTGTGGGCGATGGACCTGGCAGCTTTACCGGTCTGCGCATCGGGTGGGCGGTGGCAAAGGGTCTCATCCAGGAGCGCCAAGTGCCGCTGATCGCGATTCCATCGATGCTGGCTGCGGCGCACGCCGCCGGGGTCGAGACCGTCGCGGCATGCTATGATGCGTTGCGGGGGCAGGTGTTCGGCGCGCTGTATGTCTTTGCCGGAGATGACGTGAAGACGCTCGTCGCCCCAGACCTGTTCACGATCGCCACGCTGCGCGAGCAGGCTCGGCGGCCACCAGATCTCGCGGTGGGAGATGGCGCCGAGCGCTATCGCGACGCAGTGGTGGCCTGGACGGGTCGACCGCCGGTGAGCATCGATCGTCTACCGCCGCTGGCGGCGTCGCTGCTCGCGCTGTTCGCCTATGACGGCGCACGGCGCGCGATTGCCGATCCGCGGGTGGTCGAGCCCGTGTACGGGCGGCCCGCCGAAGCCCAGGTGAAATGGGAGATACGCCACGGCCGCCCCCTTCCACATCCGCCCCGCTAAGCTCAGCGACGTCGTCGCCGTTCGCGCGATCGAGCAGGAGGTGTTCAGCGATCCGTGGTCCACACAGGATTTCCGTGACTGCGTGAGCTTTGCGTCATTCCTCGTAGCGGAGGCCGCTGGGGAGCGGATCGTTGGCTACATCGTCGCGCTCGATGCCGCCGACGAAGGTGAGATCCTGAACCTGGCGGTAGCCCCAGCGACGCGGCGTACCGGGTTGGGACAGGCCCTGGTGCACGAGATGCTGGAAGCGTTGAGCGACCGGGGTGTACGACAGGTCTACCTGGAGGTTCGCGAGTCGAACGCCCCTGCGCGGGCGCTGTACGCTGCGCAGGGCTTCAAAGAGGTGGGTCGCCGGAAGCAGTATTACCGCCGGCCCGTGGAGGACGCCATTGTCCTGAGACTTGATGCATAACTTTGGTACAAGTGGCGTATCTTTGGTTGACAGAATGACTTGCGATTTATATAGTGTGAGGCACCCTTGGGCCCAACCCGCTACATCGTTCGGAGGTTGTTGTGAGCCGCAGTCTCAATAAGGTCCAGCTCATCGGGAATCTGGGGGCCGATCCCGAGGTGCGCAGCACGAATAACGGTTCCCGTGTGGCCACTCTCTCCGTCGCTACCAGCCGGCAGTGGACGGGAAATGGCGGGGAGAAGCAGGAAAAGACGGACTGGCATCGAGTTATCTGCTGGAATAACAAGGGCGGATCCGGTCTGGCCGACGTGTGCGAGAAGTACCTGAAAAAGGGCGACAAAGTCTACGTCGAGGGGCGGATCGAGTATCGGACCTGGGAAGACAACAACAAGCAGACGCGCTACGTCACCGAGGTCATCGCGCGTGAGTTGATCATGCTGGGGTCTAGAGGCGGAGCCGCCCCGGTAGGCGCGGGAGCGGGAGCCGCTGCGAAGGGGGCCGCGGAGGCCGGCGGCAAAGCCCCAGAATCGCTCGACGCGTTCCCGGAGGCGCTGGATGAGGAGGACGACGATCTGCCGTTCTGACCGCGCCGTACTACTGGCCCTGGCGGCGTTGCCGCTGATGTGGCGCGTCCTGCCGGCGCAGGACACAACGCAAGTGGTTCAACAGCAGGACACCACGCAAGCGGCCGCCGCTTTTCAGGGCCAGGTCCCCTCCAGTCATACCGTTTCGCGCGGTGAGACCCTCTGGTCCATCTCGCAGATGTATTTCAACGACCCGCTCCTGTGGCCGGAGATCTACCGCCTCAATACCGCCGTCATCGAAGACCCGCACTGGATCTATCCCGGTGAGGTCTTGAATCTCTCGGAGATGGCGAACCTCGCCCAGGGTGGGGACACGGTCGCTGTGCGCCAGGATACCACGGCGGCGGCCGCCGACACCGTCCGTGCCGCGCCGGGCGACACGATCGCAGCGGTCGTGCCGCTCGATACCATGCCCGTCGATACGATTCCGGCGGATACGGCGCTCCTGCCCGTCGAGGCGCCGCCGCCGACCGCCGTGAACGAGAGCAACGAGACGATTTTTGATCGCCGCCGCACGAATCAGCAGGTGGTCCAGGATGTGCTCCGTGCCTACACGCACCAGCCCTACCATCCGCTGCGCGCGGGCGAGTTCTACGCCGCGGGTTTCTTGAGCGAAAACGAGCGGCTGCCCTGGGGCAACGTGCTCGGCGCGACCGCCACGCAGGCGATTCCCCGTCTCTCCGATCGCACGTCAGCGACCACGTTCGAGGAAATCGCGATCAAGCCGCCGCGGAACGCGTCGTATCATGTCGGCGATTCGCTCCTGCTGGCCCGCGTCGATCGCACGCTGGAGTTCGGCCGGTGGGGCGACGTCGTCATCCCGCTCGGTATCGCGCGCGTCACGTCGATGGAGAATCAGCAGGTGCTCGCCGAAGTCGTCGCCCAATACGGCCGCATTCACGACGGTCACCTCGCGATGCCGCTCGAGCCGTTCCGCGACCCTGGTCAGGTGCGGCCCACGCCGGTAGAGAAGGGCATGACTGCGAAGCTGCTGGAGGGGCGCGATCCGCATCCCATCGCCGGCGCGCAGCAGTACTTCTTCATCGACAAGGGGCGCAGCGACGGCGTCACTCCCGGTGATATCTTCGAGGTCATCCATCCGGCGCAGAGCTATCAGGGAGCGGCCTCGGAAGAGGTGCGCGCCGTCATGATGATCGTGCACACGCGTGAGCACTCCGCCACCGGCCTGTTGATCCAAATCATGCACCCCGGGCTGGACCGCGGTCTGCCGGTACGATTGATCAAGAAGATGCCCTCCTGATAGGCGGCCGGGCCCGCCGCGCGCATGGGCCCGGCTCGTACCTGCCGTGATTCTCACCCTGCATCTGGTGGCTCTGGCGCTGTACGGATTGGCGACCGCGCTGGCGCTGGCGCCGTTTATGGGCTTCCGGGCCCTGCCGCGCGCGCTCACGATCGCGCTGCCGTGCGCGGGGGCCGCCGTCCATGTCGTCGCCGTTTCGCAGCTCACGCCCGTCGGTCTCGGTCCGGCACTCTCGATGCTGGCGCTCTGTCTCGTGTTGTTGCAGCTCGCGAGCGAGCGGCTGCTGCGCGGCTCGGCCGTCTCGTTCTTTGCCGCGCCGCTTGCGACGGGGCTGGTCGGCCTCGCCATCTTCAGCGGGCTGACACCGGGCGCGGACGCTGCGGTGGCCCGCAATGCATGGTTCGTCCTGCACGTTGCGCTGAGCGCCTTGGGGCTCGCGCTGATGGCCTTGGCGTTCATCGCCGCGGCGTTGTACCTGCTACAGTTCCGCGAGCTCAAGGCCCGACGCTTTGGCCAGGTCTTCCAGCTCTTTCCGCCGCTCGAGCGCCTCGACCAGCTCAATCGGTTCGCGCTCGTCGCGGGATTCCCGGCGTTGACGCTCGGCGTCGTGCTCGCGCTCGGCTACGGCGCGCAATTTGCCGGCGGTCTCCAGGCGGCCAAGGCCCAGATTGTGTGGGGCATCTTTACCTGGGTGGTACTCGGCTGGGCCGTCTGGGTACGAGTAGTGCGCCACTGGGCCGGCCGCCGCGCCGCGCTCGCGAGTATCGCCGGCTTTTCGGCTGTGTTGCTCGTCTACGTTGCGCTGAAGCTGACTCAGCCTGGTGCCGAGCGGTTCCTGTGACGAGTCACATAGAGATGGGAGGGGGCATCAAGGTCGTTGGCGTAAACCACCGGACCGCGCCGCTGGATGTACGAGAGCGGTTTGCGCACGGCGCGCACGAAGTGCCGGGTGCGCTCGCGCGTGTCATGGCGGCCGGCGCGAGTGGTGGGGTGCTGCTCTCCACCTGCAATCGCACCGAGTTCTATCTGGTCTCGGGCGACGAGCCGGCGCTCGAGGCGGTGTGGACGCTGCTCGGCGAGCGGCTTCCCGTCAGTCCCACGGGCAGAGGGGAGGGGGAGGCCCGCGAATTCGGATACATCGCCCGCGACCGTGACGCGGTCCGCCATCTGTACCGCGTGTCGTCGGGGCTCGACTCGATGATCATCGGCGAGTCGCAGATCCAGGGGCAGGTGCGGGAGGCGTGGGAGGCATCACGTGCGCAAGCCGGTCCGGTGTTGCATCGGCTGTTTCAGACGGCGTTGCACGTCGGGTCACGGGTTCGCACCGAAACCGGCATTGGGAGGGGAACGGCATCCGCCGCGTCGGCCGGCGTCGCCGTCGCCGGGAAAATCTTCGGCGATCTCGCCGGCAAGAGCGCCCTGATTCTCGGCGCCGGTGATATGGCGGAGCTCGCCGCGACGTGCCTGAGCGACGAAGGCGTCCAGATCACGCTGGTCGCGAACCGCAGCCACGAGCGTGCGCGGGCCATCGCCGAGCGGCTGGGCGGGACAGCGGTGACCCTCGAGGAAGCCTGGCCGCATTTCGCGACGACCGACATCGCTCTCTGCTCCACGGCCGCGCCGCACGCGGTGGTCACGTGGGAGCGCGTGGGGGCGGTGATCGGCGCACGCGGCGGCAGGCCGCTCTGCATTCTGGATCTCGCGGTGCCGCGCGACGTCGATCCCGCGATCGCGCAGCTCGAGAACGTGTTCCTGTACGACGTCGACGACCTCCAGACCGTTGCCGCACAGGCCGCAGTCCGCCGCCGCGACGAAATCCCCGCCGCCGAGCGGATCGTGGAAGAGGAGACCGATCTGTTCTGGGCGTGGTACGGCGGTCTCGGTGTCGTCCCGATCATCAAGGAGCTGCGCCAGCGCATGGATGATCTGCGCGCGCTGGAGCTCGAGCGAGCGCTGCGTCAGCTCGGGCACTTGAGCGCCGAGGATCGCGCCCGGGTCGAGCAATTCAGCCAGGCGTTGCTCCACAAGTTCCTGCACCAGCCCACCATCGCGCTCAAGGCTGCCGCCGAGGAAGGGCGGGGATACGGTCTGCTCGAGGCGCTCCGCCGGCTGTTCGGGATGGAACCCGGGCCGCGGGGAAAGGGGGGGGAGTGACGCAACGCGTCCTTGTCACGGGGGGTGCGGGCTACATCGGCAGCGTCGTCGTCGATCAACTCCTGGATCGGGGGTACAAGGTCGTCATCCTCGATGACCTGAGCAACGGTCACCGCCAGGCAGTCGCGCGGGGTGCCAGCTTCATCCAGGGGGGTGTAGGCAACCGTGAGCTGATCGAGGCGCTGTTCGAGGCGGAGGGGATCGAGTCAATCATCCACCTGGCCGCCTTCGCCCTTGTCCCGGAGTCGGTTGCCCAGCCTCAGAAGTATGTGACCAACAACGTGACGGCCGCCCGTGTACTGTTGGAGGCGGCGGTTCGGGCCAAGGTCCGCCGTTTCGTCTTCTCGTCCTCGTGCGCGGTGTACGGCCATCCGGCGAAGGTCCCGATCACTGAGGACTCGCCGCAGGCGCCGGTGAATCCGTACGGCGAGACGAAGCGGGATTTCGAGCGGCTGCTCGCCGACGTCGGGCCCCGGAACGGCATGGGTGTGGTGAGCCTGCGCTACTTCAATGCGTCGGGCGCCACCGCACGGCTGGGCGAGGACCACGATCCGGAGACGCATCTGATCCCGAACGTGCTGGCGGCGGCACTCGGCAAACGTGCCGCGCTGGAGATCTACGGGACCGATTACCCGACGTCTGATGGCACCGCGGTCCGTGACTATGTGCACGTGACGGACATCGCCGACGCGCATCTCCGCGCGCTGGACGTGACGCTCGATGGAGGATCGGCGGTGGCGGTGAACCTGGGCACGGGAACGGGGCGCTCGGTGCGCGAGATCGTCGAGGCCGCGCGCCGTGTCACCGGACGCGACGTTCCGACCGTCGAACGTCCGCGCCGTCCCGGCGATCCGCCGGAGCTCGTCGCGGCCGTGGGACGCGCCGCGACCATGCTTGGATGGCGGCCATCGCATTCGAGTCTGGAGGAGATCCTGAGTAGCGCGTGGCAGTGGCATCAAACACACCCGCAGGGATACCGAGGAGGCTAGGGTGCTTTTTCAGGTGAGAGGGGCCATCCCCACGACGCCGTGGGAGCTGGTGCTCACGTCCAGCCGCGAAACGCAGTTCGTGCTGGGCGTGCTCGCCGTCTTTTCGCTCGCGTCGTGGTATCTCATCGTGCTCAAGTGGTGGCAGTTTCGTCGGATGCGGCAGCTCGGCGACCGCTTCCTCGCCGAAGTCGAGAAGGCCCCGCGGCTCGAAGAGGCCTATCACGTTGCGATGCGATTGCCGGCGTCGCCCTACAATCGCTTGCTCCGTGAAGCCGTCCATTTCTTTTCCGAGCTGAAACCGGGACTCCTCAAGGGCACGGGGGCCACACCGGGGAATCCGGGTCCGGCGGCGTCCGGAACGCTGACCACGACCCAGCTCGAAGCCTTGCGCATGGTGCTCGCGAAGGAAGTGGCCGCCGAGCGTGATACCGCCGCGCGCTTCATCCCCTGGCTTGCGACATTTGGATCGGTCAGCCCGCTGCTCGGCTTGCTCGGCACGGTGCTGGGCGTGATGGACGCCTTTATCGGGATCGCCGTCGGTGGGTCCGGCAACATTACCGCCGTCGCGCCAGGCGTCGCCGAGGCGTTGGTCACCACAGTCGGCGGCCTCGCGGTCGCCGTCCCCGCCGTGATGGCGTACAACCTCTTCGTCAATCGTCTGGGCCTGTTCGCCGGCGAACTCGAGGGCTTTGCCCAGGAGATTGTCGGGACCTTGGCCCGGGAAGGACGGATCTGATGGCAGGTGGCCTCCTCGGCGGCGGCGGGTTGCGCGGACACGGCGAGCTGCCGCTCAACGCCGATATCAACGTGACGTCGCTCGTGGACGTCGCATTCGTGTTGCTCATCATTTTCATGATCACCGCGCCCATCATGCAGGGCGGTGTGGACGTCCGGTTACCGCGCGCGCAGGTCCGCGCCATCGAGCCGAAGCAGGGACTGGTCGTGACGGTGGACGCGGACGGCAAGATCTATCTCGATCAGGCGGGGCTGTCCTACGAGGACTTCCTGGCCACGTTCCCCGCGTTCGTGCGAACGAAACGCCCCACGGGGGTGTATTTGCGAGCCGATGGTCGAGTCGCCTACGCCCGCGTCGTACAGGTCCTGGCGGTGATCCGGGGCGCGGGTGTGCAGGATGTTGGACTCGTCGCCGAACCGGAGACGATCAACCGATGAGAGGACGCGGCCGGGCTCCGGCCCCTGTCGGCATGGCGGTAACTGGCACGCTCGTGGTACACGGGCTCGTCGGGGGGTTGCTGTTTGGCAAACCCGCGGGACGCACGCGTCTGCCCCCCACCTACCGCGTCCATCTCATCGCCGCGCCGGCGCCGGACCTCGAGTCGCGAAAAGCGCCGGAAGCGTTCGAGCGGCCGGCCGAGGAAAAGCCGGCACCCGTTCCCGCGACCAAGCGCCCGCAAAGCACGGTCTCCCGCGCGACGCCGCCGGCGACGCAGGATCAAACGCGGCGCGAAGCGGCGCCGCGCACGACGCCCACGAACCAGCCCCTCCCGGGCGAAAAGCCCTCGACCGGCAACGATGTCGCGACCGTGAGCACCGAAGGCGTGGCGTTCCCGTTCCCCGAGTATCTGCAGAACATCGTGTCACAGGTGTTGCGCGTCTGGCAGCGTCCTGAGCAACGCACAGCGCTGGAAGCGGAGGTTTCGTTTCTTGTCCATCGCGATGGGTCAGTGACGGACCTGCAATTCGTCCGACGTTCCGGCAACTTCGCATTCGATCTCGAAGCCCAAGGCGTGATCGAGGAGCTAGGCCAGCGACGGTTATTCGGCGCGCTCCCCGCGGGATGGACCCCCGACATTCTCTTCGTGCGGTTTTACTTCTCCGGACAACATCAGTGAGAAGCGTAATCTGTTTCGTAGCGCTGGTATTGGCCGTCGGGCCGTTCGGCCGTCCGGCCGCCGCTCAGGATACGTCAGCCATCGATCGCGGCGTCCGCATCGGCATCATCTACCGCCCGGGGGTGCGCCCAGGGCTGGTGCTGTTGCCGCGCACCGGGGGGGGGATGGGTCTCGATTCGGTGCGCGCGATTGTGGCGCGGGATCTGGACTACAGTGATCGCTTCGAGGTGATCACCCTTCCCGGCGGCGACTCGATCCGGCTCGCCGGCGCTCCGACGTCCACGCGCGCCACCGGACGCCGGCCGGGAAGCGGGACCGCCGCCACGGGCGGAGCGCAATCGGGCAGCACCCTCAACTATCCGCTGTATCAGGCGCTCGGCGCCGATTTCGCCCTCGACATTACCGCGGCGGGTGACACCACCGTGGCGACGCTCCACGACATTGCCGCGGCGGGCATTCGCCGCACGGTGCGCGCCAGGCTGCCGCGGCCGGGCGATCCCGATTTCCGGATGGCCGTGCATCGGCTCGCCGACCAGGCGCTGCAGGCCGCACTCGGCACGCCCGGAATTGCCGCCACGCGCGTGCTCTTCGTCAGAGAAGGCAAGGTGTATCAGATCGATGAGGACGGCGCCGATCAGAAGCTCGTGTCCTCGACCGACCGTCAGGCCATGTCGCCCGCCTGGGGCGCGGACGGCAGGCACTTTGCGTACATGGAGTTCCAGGCTGGAAAGGGATGGCTGTATCTGCAGGAGATGGCCACGGGGAAGCGCGTCGCCGTGTCGACGACCGGGTCAGCGCTCGACTTCACACCGGCGTTCTCGCCCGACGGCCAAACCCTGGCGTTCAGCCGTGCGATCGAGGAAGGCACCGATCTGTACACGATTAACATCAAGAATAACTGTTGCTTACGCCGCTTGACCGTGGGGCGCTTTTCAGACAACTTGTCCCCGACGTTCAGCCCTGACGGGCAGCGCATTGCATTCGTCTCGACGCGCCCGGGTCTGCCGCAGATCTATGTGATGGCGGCGGATGGAACGGACCAGCAGTTGTTCGCGCCATTCGACTACGGCGTGACCGGGTCGTCCAATGCGCCGGAGTGGTCGCCCGACGGGCAATCGGTAGCGTTTCACCGGGACGTGGCAGGTACACTGCAGGTGTTCGTGCTGGATGTGCGCACGCGCACGGTCCGGCAGCTCACCTCGGTGGGACGCAACGAGGATCCGACCTGGGCCCCCGACAGCCGTCATCTCGCCTTTGTTTCCGACCGGTCGGGCTACCGCCAGTTGTGGATCATCGATCTCGACACCGGCCGCATCCGGCCATTGCTGCAGCAGAGCGGGGCGCGTCTGCCGTCTTGGTCTCCACGGCTTTCGGAGGCCCCTACTTCCACCCCCTGATCGGAGAGATAGGATGAAATCGGTATCGTTGCTCCTCGCGCTCGGCTTGGGCGCCGCCGTAATCGTGGGCGCGTCCTGTGGTGGCAATAAGCCGCCGCAGACTGTGACGCCCAACGCCGATTCGGCCTCAGCCGCCGAGCGGGCGAGGCAGGATTCGATCGCCGCGGCGCAAGCTGAGGCCGAACGTCAAGCGGCCGCAGAGCGCGAACGCATCGCGCGCCAGCGCGAAGCCGATTCAGCCGCGGCAGTCGGTCGTGCGTCGGAAGAAGTCCGCAGCACGCTCGCCGCGATGATCCACTTCGACCTCGACAAGTCGAACATCCGCTCAGACGACATGGGCGCGCTCGACCAAAAGGTCGCCATTCTGCAGGCGAACCCCGACCTCAAAATCCGGATTGGCGGGCACTGCGATGAGCGCGGCTCCGACGAGTACAACCTCGCCCTCGGCAATCGCCGCGCGCAGGCCGCGAAGCAGTACCTCGTGAGCCACGGGATCGATGCGAGCCGCATCGAGACGCAGTCGTGGGGTGAAGAGAAGCCGCTGGTGGACGGCCACGACGAGTCGGCGTGGTCGCAGAACCGACGCGATGAATTCGAACCGACCAGCGGTGGCGACAATCTCCACCGTCCGTAGTGCGTGCGTTGTAGCCCTGGGGCTCGCCGCCGGATGCGCGCTGAAAGGCGACGTCCGGAAGGTCGAGCTCCAGGTCGAGACGCTCCAGGCCGACCTCGCAAAGAGTGACGCGGTGCGGGCGGCGGAACGGGACACCATCCTGGCCGCCGTCCGCCTGCTGCAACAGGCGTTGACGGCACAGCAGGCCTACCTGGTCCAGATGCGCGGCGACCTGCGCACCGAGCTGCTGTCGGTGCAGCAGCAGCTGGTCTCGGTGCAGGAGTTGACCGGGCAGAGCCAGCAGCGGCTTACCGAGCTCCGGTCGCGGATTGAATCGCGCGCGCAGCAGCCCGATCCCGGCGTGCCAAGCACTGGGGCCCCGGTCGGTGCGTCCGGCAACCCCGCCGGACCCGGGCCCGATCAGATGTACGACCTCTCACTGCAGCAATACCGGCGCGGCAGTCTCGCGACGGCCCGGCTGGGATTCCGCGAATTCCTGCGCGTGTTCCCGACGCACGAACGAGCGCCCGACGCGCTCTTCTACATCGGGGAAAGCTTCGAGCAGGCGGCACCCGATTCCGCGGCGGCGGTGTACGATCAAGTTGTGAAGACGTACGCCAAATCGCCGCGCGCTCCGTCGGCGCTCTACAAGCAGGGCCTCCTCGCCGAACAGCGAGGTGACAAGACGACGGCGCGAAACTTCTATTCTCGGGTGATCGCGACGTATCCGCGCTCGCCCGAAGCCGATCTCGCGCGGCAAAATCAGCAGCGTCTCAAGCCGTAACGCCTTCTGGCCGTACCCCCATGACGCCACGCGGTGAGATGCCGTTTCTCGACCATCTCGAGGAGTTGCGTTGGCGCATCCTCTGGAGTCTGGTCGCGGTCCTCGTGGGGACGGTCGTGGGTTGGTGGCTCCTCGACAAGGTCGACATCATCGAGGTCCTCAAGCGGCCGATCGCCCCCTACCTCCCCGGCGGCCGGCTCGTCTTCACGAGTCCCGCCGAGCCGTTCATGCTCACGCTGAAAGTGGCCTTCGCCCTGGGCTGCTTGGCGGCCTCTCCCGTCGTGATCTACCAGATCTGGGCATTTCTGGCGCCGGCGCTCTACGAGCGGGAGAAGCGGCTCATCATCCCCGCGCTGGCCGTCGGTGTCGTGCTGTTCCTCGCCGGCGCCATCGCCTGCTACCAGTGGCTCCTGCCGGCCGCCCTGAAGGTGCTGCTCGGCTTCCGGCGCACCGACCTCACCGCGATGATTACGATCGACCGCTACTTCGGGATGGCGGTGCCGTTCGTCGTCGGGTGCGGGCTCATCGCGGAGCTGCCCCTCGTCGTGACGATCCTCGCGGCTCTGGGAATCGTGACGCCGCAGTTTCTGGGACGGCAGCGGCGCTACGCGATCGTGATCGCCGCCTTCCTCGCCGCGATCCTGACGCCACCCGACGCCGTGTCGATGATGCTGATGCTGGGACCGCTGTTACTGCTGTACGAGCTGAGCATCTGGTGCGCGTGGGTCGCGAGCCGGCGGCGGGCACGCCGTGTGGCGGCGGCAACGATGGTCCTGATCGTGCTTGGCATCGGATCGCTCCGCGCGCAGAATCCCCCCCGGCCGCCGCCGCCCCCGCCGCGGCCGCCGGCGGCGGCGCCACAAGGCGGTGCGCGCGACACCGCAGCCGTCGCGAGGCCGCCCGGCACGATGGATTCGGCCACGGCCCGCAAG
>DASWDA010000078.1:0-27893 GCA_036395695.1 Gemmatimonadales bacterium | reverse complement strand
CGTATTCCGTTGGAAATGTGCCTCACGAGCAACGTGCACACGCACGTCGTCGCCTCGGTGGCGGAACACCCCTTCAAGCGCTATCTCCAGCAGGGCGTCGTCGTCACGCTGAACACCGATGGGCCGTTGACGGACGGCATCACCTTGACGGATGAGTATTTCCTCGCGCACGCCGTGCTCGGTCTCTCGCCTGATGAGCTGCAGCGCGTCGTGTTGAACGCCTGCGAGAGCGCGTTTCTGCCGGAGTACGAAAAGGTGGCGCTCGTGTCCCGTGTCCAAAGTGAATTGGGGGCTCTCTGATGTCCGCGCGACGCGTTCTCTTCGCGTTCCTGGTCACGTTGGGGTGCGCGCTGGTGGTGTTCACTTTGCCTCGGTTCGTGTTCAACACGCTGAGCGGCGCGAGCGTGCAGACCGCGGCACAGGATACCGCGAAGGCTCAGATGGTCGCACCCGTGACTCCCGCTCCGCGCTCCCTCGGCTCCCGGCTCACGGGAATCTTCGGCATCATTTTGATCCTCGGCATCGGCGTCGCCTTGTCGCGCAATCGTCGCGCGATCAGCAGGCGCGTCGTCGCGTGGGGCGTCGGTTTGCAGTTGCTCTTCGCGATCTTCGTGCTGCGCGTTCCGGTTGGCCAGAAGATCTTCAGTTGGCTCGGCGCCACCGTTACGAAGATCCTGGGCTTTTCCTACGCGGGCTCGGAGTTCGTATTCGGCGAGATCGGGAAACAGCACTCGAGCATCGGCGTCGTGTTCGCTTTCCAGATCATGCCCGCGATCATCTTCGTCTCCGCGCTGTTCGCGATCATGTACTACCTCGGTATCATGCAAGTTGTGGTAAAGGCGTTCGCGATCGCGATGAACAAGATCATGGGCGCGAGCGGCGCGGAGAGTCTCAACGTCGCGGCGTCGATCTTCATGGGCCAGACCGAAGCCCCGCTCACGATCCGTCCCTTTCTGCCGCGCATGACCCGCTCGGAGCTGATGACCGTGATGACGGCCGGGATGGCGCACGTGTCCGGCTCGATCATGGCCGCGTACATCGCGTTCGGCATCGAAGCGCGCCATCTCCTGACGGCGGTCATCATGACGGCGCCGGGGACGATCATGATGGCCAAGATCCTGGAGCCGGAGACTGAAGTCCCCGAAACATTAGGCGGGGTGAAAGCCGACATACCCCGCACCGATGTGAACGTGCTCGATGCGGCGTCGCGGGGGACGGGCGAAGGGCTGCACCTCATGCTGAACGTGATCGCGATGCTCATCTCGTTCATCGCGCTCATCGCACTCGTGAATGGCCTGTTCGGCTGGATTCATGGACTCGTGCCGTGGTTCCCCGAAACGCTGCAAACGGTACTCGGGTGGATATTCCGGCCGATCGCGTGGGTGATGGGCGTGCCGTGGCACGACAGCGGCACGGTGGGTTCGCTGCTTGGTGAACGCATGGTGGTCAATGAGTTCGTGGCCTTCGCGCATCTCGGCCCAATGAAAGGCACCCTCGACCCGGTCTCGTTCACGATCGCCACCTTTGCGTTGTGTGGTTTTGCGAATCTCAGCTCGATCGGGATTCAGATCGGCGGCATCGGCGCCCTGGCACCCGATCGCAAGCACGACCTGGCGCGCCTCGGTCTCCGGGCCATGATCGCCGGCACGCTCGCGAACTTCCTCTCGGCCACGCTCGCAGGCATCCTGCTCTGATCGGGACTGGGGCCTCGGGATTGGGGACTGGGGCTGTCGCTGATGCCACGGCTGCCGTCCGCGGGGCGTTGGGCAAAACCCGGCCACGCATCGCGATCGTGCTTGGCTCAGGTCTCGGATTCCTCGCCGATGAAGTCGCCGATCCGATTCGAATTCCCTACAACACGATCCCCGGATTCCCCGAACCCGGCGTCGCCGGTCACAAGGGGTTGCTCGTTGCCGGCACCGTCGAACGCGTGCCCGTCATCGTGCAGGCGGGACGCTTTCATCTCTATGAGGGGCATCCCGCCGCCGTGGCCGGCCTGCCGGCACGGGTCTTTGCCGAGCTTGGGGTGGAGATCCTGATCGTGACGAACGCCGCGGGAGGCGTGCGGCGCACGTTTCCAGGCGGGACCCTGATGTTGATCGCCGACCACATCAATCTCATGTGGCGCAATCCGTTGATCGGTCAGGCCGAGCCTGGCGAGCAGCGCTTTCCCATCATGCACGAGCCCTACGACGCGGCGCTCCGTGCGCTCGCGCGCACGGTTGCCCGGGAAGCCGGGGTACGGATGGAAGAGGGCGTGTACGCGGCCCTGCTGGGGCCGTCGTATGAGACGCCCTCCGAAGTGCGGATGCTCGAACGCCTCGGCGCCGATGCCGTTGGGATGTCGACGGTTCCGGAGGTGCTGGTGGCCCGGTCTCGGGGCATCCGCTGCCTGGGCTTTTCCATTATCACGAATCCAGGGGCCGGGATCACGGGAGAGGCCCTGTCGCACGCAGAGGTGCTCGCCGTGAGCGAGCAGGTCGCCCGCCAGTTGTCCGTTGTCATAAAAGGGGTGCTCCGCCGCATCGAGCTGGCCTGATCCTGACGTTCGATTTGCAACCCTTTTCCGTCCCAAGCTGTCATATGAAGCGATAACCGCCGCGCGCTCGCCGTCAGCGTTCGCGACCGGGGTTCACCCTTCACCTCAGCTCCCGGACGCCTATGACGACCACGCTCCAGCTGCTCCTCGCTCTGGTGGGTACTCAGCCCCCTCCCACCGCGGTTCCCGTGGATTCACCTCCGCCGGCTCCTCCCGCGCCGCAGCAACTCCGCGCCGTGCGTCTCAGTGGCGGCCAGGGGGTCAGTATCGACGGCAATCTCGATGAAGCGCTGTGGCAGACCGCGGAGCGGGTCACGGCTTTTACGCAACGCGATCCTACGCAAGGGGCGGTGCCCACCGAGAGCACGGTCGTCTACATCACATACGACGACGCAGCACTGTACATCGGCGCGCGCCTGTACGATGCGCATCCCGACTCGATCGTGGCACGGTTGGCGCGGCGCGATCAAGGCACGAATTCCGATCGCTTTCAGGTCTATATCGACTCATACCACGACAAGCGCAGCGGTTACTACTTCGGCATCAACGCCGCCGGCACGCTGTACGACGGCACTCTCTTTAACGACGACTGGGACGACGACACCTGGGATGGCGTGTGGGAAGGGAAGGTCACGCGCGACGCGCAGGGCTGGACCGCGGAGATGCGCATCCCCTACTCGCAGCTCCGGTTCGTCAAGCAGAGCCAGTACGTGTGGGGCATCAACTTTCGCCGGGATATCGCGCGCAAGAACGAGTTCGACTACATCGCCTACACGCCGCGGGACGGCCGGGGCTTCGTGTCGCGGTTCCCGGATCTCGTGGGGATCGAGCGGATCGAGCCCCCGCGCCGGCTCGAGATTCTACCCTACGCGACGAGCCGCGCCGCATTCACACGGCAGCCGGCCGGCAATCCCTTCAATGACGGCTCGAAAATGGAGCCTCGGTTCGGGGCCGACGCCAGAATCGGCCTCGGCTCGAATCTCACCCTCAACGCCACCGTCAACCCCGACTTCGGGCAGGTCGAAGTCGATCCCGCCGTGGTGAACCTGAGCGACCGCGAGACCTTCTTCAACGAGAAGCGGCCGTTCTTCGTCGAAGGCTCGTCCACGTTCGGGTTCGGGTCGGGCGGCCAGAGCAACTTTTGGGGCTTCAACTGGTCAGGACCGAACTTCTTCTATAGCCGGCGGATCGGGCGCTCGCTGTCCGTGCCGGGTGCTCCAGACCGGGGCTATGTGGATGGACCCGACGGCGCGCACATCCTGGGGGCGCTGAAGCTGACCGGGAAACTCGCGGGCAGCTGGAATGTCGGCGGGCTGACGGCGGTGACGGCTCGGGAGCGCGCGACGCTGCAGGACAGTCTCGGCGCGCGCTGGGGTCAGGAGATGGAGCCGCTCGCGGCCTACGGCGTCTACCGCGCCCAGAAGGAGTTCAACAAGGGCCGCCAGGGGCTCGGCTTCATTTCGACGGTCGCGGGCCGGTCGTTCGACGATTCTACGCTGCGCGACGTCCGGAACAGCAATTCCATGACTGTGGGCACGGATGGCTGGGTCTTTCTCGATTCGGCCAAAACGTGGGTGACAACGGCCTGGGTCGCGGGCTCTCGCATCGCCGGCTCGGCGGCGCGCATCGCGGCGGTACAGCGGAACTCGGTGCACTATTTCCAGCGGCCCGACGCGCCGAGTCTGCGAGTCGATTCGAACGCGACGTCGCTCAGCGGCACGGCGGCGCGCTTCACGCTCGCGAAGCAGCGTGGGAACACCTTCGTGAACTCGGCGTTCGGCATCATCTCACCCGGATTCGACGTGAACGATCTGGGTTTCATGTCGCGCACGGGGCTGATCAACATGCATCTGGGTGGCGGGCGGACCTGGAGCAAACCCGGCAAGCATTTCCGGTATGCGGAAACCGGCGGCGCGGTGTTCCGGAACTACGACTGGGACGGCAACATCACCTGGTCCGGCGCGTTCAACTTCGGGTACGTGCAGTTCAACAACTACTACTGGATCAACTGGAACGTCGCCTACAATCCCTGGACGGTCGACAATCGCCGCACCCGCGGCGGGCCGCTGATCCTGCTCCCGCCGGCATATCAATTCGGGCTCGACCTGGGCTCGGACAGCCGGAAATCGCTGACGCTGAGCGGCGGCGCGTTCACCTACTTCCGCTCGTCGCAGGACGTGGAGTGGTCGACCTACGTCAACGTGCAGTATCGTCCGACGCCGAACGTCCTGTTCAGTGTAGGCCCGAACCTCTACAAGCAGAACAATCCGCTGCAGTACGTCGCGGCGATCGACGACACGACGGGCGGCGCGCCGAACACCTACAACACCCACTACGTGTTCGGCGTCCTCAATCAGACCGAGCTGTCGGCCGGGATTCGTCTGAACTGGACGTATAGTCCCATCCTCTCGCTGCAGCTGTATGCCCAGCCGCTGATCTCCGCGGGGAGCTACGGTTCCTACCGCGAGTTGGCGCGGCCGCGGAGCGCCGCGTTCACGCGCTACGGCGTGGACAACGGCTCGACCATCAGCTACGCCGATTCGACCAAGTCCTACGACGTCGATCCCGACGGCGCAGGGCCGGCGCAGCCGTTTTCCTTCGGTAAGCCCGACTTCAACTTCAAATCGCTGCGCGGCAATGCCGTGCTCCGCTGGGAATACATGCCGGGGTCGACGCTGTACTTCGTGTGGACCCAGAGCCGGTCGGATTTCGAAGATGTGGGCGACTTCCGGTTTGGTTCGTCCGTCGGGCGGATGTTCCGGGCGCCGGCGGAGAACATCTTCATGATCAAGGCGACGTATTGGTGGAATCCGTGACCGTCGGATAAAACAATGGATCCGTTCGCGACGCATGGTAGGGGCACGACATGTCGTGCCCCTACGTGCGTTTTGGGCTGCGTTTGTTCCACCGCTCAGGATTTGTGACGATGTATCGACGAATTGCATAGAGATCGCCATCATTGCGAATAACGTGTTCGTAATAATTCCGTTGCCAGACGCGGCCCGTCATTCCGTTGTCCTTCATGTACCGGGTGACGGCAGATTTGAATGTTCCAACGATCGTTGCGAGCGAACCGCGAATTCCGCGACCGAACGTGCGACGTACGCTGTCGTGTGTATGTAGGGGCACGACATGTCGTGCCCCTACATTGTCCGTGCCATTCGACATCGGACCGACGGGACCAGAATCTGCGTCGCGATTCTGAATCACGATAATGCCATGAACGTGATCAGGCATGATGACGAAGCGATCGAGAGATACTTGAGGGAAATGACGAGGAATGGCGTACCAACAATCGCGCGCCCACGTACCTGCGTCGCTCAACCGGACATGCGCGTTAACAATCGAACCGAATAGCGGAGTTCGGGCGTGAGTGCAGATGGTGACGAAATACGCACCGTCACGGCGATAGTCATACTCCCACAGGCGAACGGAGCGACGGCGGCAACGAGCGAGGCGCATGTCGACACGCATCCGCGAGAAATACTCATGCCACCCCGTAGCGCCGGTACCAAAGCCACGCGCTATGAACCATCAAACTGCGGCAGCGTTACAACCCCTCTTGGGGCGGCCTCGGCGGTACCGGCACAAAATGGTTAAGCGGTCCATGCCCGCGCCCGAGACCGGGCGCCGCGGCGATCGCGCGATGGACGAAGTCGAGCCCGTCGGCCACGGCCTCCTCGAGCGGCCGGCCGAGTGCGAGACCTGCGGTGATCGCGGCCGACAGCGTGCAGCCGGTCCCGTGCGTCGACGTCGTGTCGATCCGCTCGTGCGTGAACCGGCGTACCGACCCTTCGAGCACCAGCACGTCCACGAGCGTCGGCGCGTTCGCGAGATGCCCGCCCTTGACCAGTGCGGCGCGCGCACCCATGCCGACGAGCGCGCGGCCCGCCTGCTCCATCTGATCCGGTGTCCGCACGTCGGTGCCGACCAGGATCTCCGCTTCGTTCAGATTCGGCGTCACCAACATCGCGAGCGGGACGAGCCGACGCGCGATTTGTAGGGGCACAACATGTTGTGCCCCTACCGGATCTTCCATCAACATGTCGCCCGACGTTGCCACCATCACCGGGTCGAGCACGTAGGTCGTCAGACGATGATGACCGATGCGCTCCGCAACCGTTTCCACGATTTCTCTGGAGCCCAGCATCCCGCTCTTGATCGCGGTGGGCCGCAGGTCCTCGGCCAGTGCATCGATCTGTTTCGCCACGAGCGCGGCGGGCAGCGCCTGCCAGGCGGACACGCCGAGCGTGTTTTGCGCCGTGACCGCAGTGATCGCGCTCGTTCCGAAGACGCCGAACTGATGGAACGTCTTCAGGTCCGCTTGAATACCCGCGGCGCCTCCGGAATCCGATCCGGCGATGGTCAGGGCTATCCTCATGAATGGGCCCAAGTCATCTTTGGGGCACACGTGACCAGCACGAGAGGGCACATCCGCAGTAATCTGCAGTCTACCGTGCGCGATCTTCAACGCCGTAAGGCGCGAGGCCGCCGCGGCCTCGCCGTCGTGGAAGGCGTGCGGCTCGTCGAGGAAGCGCTGGCGGCGGGCCTCGAGTTCAAGGGCGCCCTGGTGTCCCCGGATCTGGCCCGGACGACGCGCGGCCAGGCGCTGACCGCCGAGCTGGCGAGCCATGCGGTTGCGGTCGAGGAAGTCGGCGCACGCGCGTTCGGCGACCTCGCGGGTACCGAGACGCCGCAAGGCATTCTGGCGATCGTGCAGCCGCGGACCTGGGCGCTGAGCGATATTGCCGGCGGACCGTTGCTCGTCGTCGACGGCGTGCAGGATCCCGGCAACGTCGGCACACTGATCCGCACGGCGCACGCGCTCGGGGCGGCGGCGAGCCTGTTGCTCCGCGGCAGCGCGGACCCGATGAATCCGAAAGCACTGCGGGCGGCGATGGGCGCGACCTTCCGGCATCCCGTTGTCCAGCTCGATGATGGACCTTTTATTGCCTGGGCACGGGACCACGATATGACGCTCTGGGCGTCCGCGGCGGATGGTGTGCCGCTCGCGCGTGCACTCGATTCACGGGAATCACGCAAGGAGCTCATTGCGGTGATCGTAGGCAACGAGGGAGCGGGGATCCGGCCACAGCTCAACGCCATCGCGGCGCAGCGTGTCGCGATTCCGCTGGCGGGCGGCGCCGAGTCGCTCAACGTGGCCGTCGCGGCCGGCATCCTGCTGTACGAGGTGCTGCGTGGACACTGACATCGTCATCGTCATCGGCGCGGCCCTGCTCGGTCTCTGCTTCGGGAGCTTCCTCAACGTCTGTATCCTGCGGCTGCCGCGCGATCAATCGCTGCTGCGGCCGCGCTCGACCTGCCCCAACTGCAAACAGCCGATCGCCTGGCGCGACAACATTCCCCTCTTCTCCTGGTTGTGGCTGCGCGGCAAATGCCGCTGGTGTCACACGCCGATCTCGAAACAGTACCCGCTGATCGAGGCGCTCGTCGGTGTGTTGTTCGGCGTGTCGGTCCTCGCCTATGGCACCACGCTGCACGCCGTCGCCGCCGCGCTGTTCGGCACGATTCTGCTCGGCATCGCGATCATCGACGCGCGCCACTACATCATTCCCGATGAGTTCACCTGGGGCGGCCTCGTCATCGGGCTGCTCGTCGCGCTCGGCGGCGGCGTGCACGGGTTCCTCATGGCGCTGCTCGGCGCCGCGGTCGGATTCGTCCTGCTCTGGCTGGTCGGGATGGCGGGGACGTGGGTCTTCAAAGAGGACGCGATGGGCGGCGGCGATGTCAAAATGATGGCCATGGTCGGCAGCTTCGTCGGGTGGCAGGGTGTGCTGCTGACCGTGTTCGCCGGCGCGGCGCTTGGCTCGCTGATCTTCGTTCCATTATCTATCAAGAAGAAGCGACTCGTGCCGTTCGGGGTATTCCTCGCGGTAGGCGCGGCGGTGGCCTTCGTGTTCGGCGCCGCGATCGTTTCCTGGTACGGGCACTTTCTCAGAGGCGACTGACGGCGGTGGGTAATCCCTTCGAAGGGTTTTTCGATTCGGGCGACGTGCTCGAGCGCGTCGGCATGGATCTCACCGCGCAGGCGCGCCGCGGTGACCTCGAGCCGGTCCGCTGCCGCGACGCCGAAATCGCCCGCGTCGTCGACATCCTGCTGCGCCAGGGGAAGAACAACGCCGCGCTCGTCGGCAAGGCCGGCGTCGGCAAGACGGCGATCGTGGAGGGCCTGGCACAACGCATTGCGGCCGGCAACGTGCCCCCCGCGCTCAAGGACGCCCGCATTCTCGGCCTGGATCACGTCTCGATGCTGGCCGGCACCTCCTTCCGCGGCCAGTACGAGGACCGCATCCGGCGTTTGGTACAGGCGCTCCAGGCCGATCGCAATCTCATCCTGTTCGTGGACGAGCTGCACAACCTCATCGGGCAGGGAACGGCGATGGGCGCAGCGATGGACGCCGCCAACATGCTCAAACCAGCGCTGGTTCGCGGCGACATCCGGGTCATTGGCGCGACGACCGGCGAAGAATACGCCAAGTGGATCAAGACCGACCCCGCGCTCGAGCGCCGCTTCCAGCCCGTTACGATCGAGGAGCTGGATGCGATCCAGACATGGGAAGTGCTCGTCGCGCGCCGGCCCCGCCTCGAGCGTCATCACGCCGTCGCGATTGCCGACGACGCGCTCAAGGCCGCGATCGTGCTCACGGACCGCTTCGTGACCGACCGCGCGCGGCCGGACAAGGCGATCGACGTGCTGGACGAGGCGTGCGCCCACGCGCAGGCCATGGCCCAGGTCTCGCCGGAGCTCGACAAGCTGATTCGCGACCGCAAGAAGGTCGAGGCCATGATCCGCCGCGGCCTGACGGAAGAACAAGAAGAAGGAGGACCGGCCCCGGACGAGCCGATGCCCGATCTGGCGACTGTCCTGCAAAGATTCGGTGAAGAGATTGAGGACCTACTTGGGGGCGGCGAAGGGCGGCGAAGGGCGGCGAAAGAGGCGGCGACGCAAGAACCAACGCCGCCCCCCGCCGCCGCATCACCTCGCCGCCCGACGTTAGAGGATCAGCGCATCGATCTCGACCGCCGCCTGCGGGCCGAGCTCGAGCGCCAGGGTCTGGTGGTGACGGGCAAGGAAATCGCGCGCGTCGTCGGCATGGCGGCAGGGAAAGGGATCGAGTGGGCCGGCTGATTCAGCTGGGCGGCCTGGTCGTGGTAGTGCTGGGTCTGGGAGCGGAGTGGGGGTGCCGCGAGCGCGCCCAGGCGGTGCAGGGCGAGGCCGATCTCAAAGATCTGGTACAACGCATGATGCCCCGTGTCGCGCAGGCGACCGGCCTCGCGTTCAAACGTGAGCCCGTGGTGCTGCGCCGCAGCCGGGCGCAGGTTCGCGATTACGTCATTCACAAATTCGACGAGGATCTGCCACCCGCTGAGCTCGCCGGCTCTCAGTCGGCGCTGCGGCTGTTCGGTCTGATTCCCGATTCGCTCGAGCTGCGGCCGACGATGATCGACCTCCTCACCGAGCAAATTGCGGGCTACTACGACCCGGACTCGAACGCCCTGTACATCCCCGCCGACATTGGGCCGACGCAGCTGCGGATCGTCGTCTCGCACGAGCTGGTGCATGCCTTGCAAGACCAGTACGTCCATCTGGATTCGATCATCACCCAACGCCACGCCTACGATCGCCGTTCGGCGGCCCAGGCGATTCTGGAGGGGCAGGCCACCGTCGCACAAATCCCCGTGCTGATGCCGGAGCAAAACCCGGACACTTTCCCGCTCGGCTGGTTCTGGAAGCAGCGAGCGGCGATGGCCGCCCAGCAGGCGCAGATGAAAGAGTTCGCGCGCGCGCCGCTGTGGCTCCGCGAGGGTCTGGTCTTTCCTTACCTCGGCGGAGCCGATTTTATGGTCTGGTTTCGGCGCAGGTACTTCGGTCGCTCCGTCCTGGATTCCATGCCGCGCTCGACCGAGCAGATCCTCCACCCCGAGCGCTACCAGGCACACGACGAGCCGACCGACGTGAGTTTCGTGCCGGGTGAAGCGGATACCGTGCGGTGGGAAGACAACCTTGGGGAGTTTGAAACGCGGCTGCTGTTTCAACAACTGCTGGGCGATGAGGGCGAAGCAACCACGCTCGCGACGGGATGGGACGGCGACCGCTATCAGGTGCTGGGGCCGAATAGTGATGCGCTCGTCTGGTACAGCGTGTGGGATGATGCGGGCGCGGCCGCGCGATTCGCCACGGGGTTGCAGCGCGCCTGGGTGAAACGACGGGCCAACGGGCCGGCGGGTCGACGGTCGGAAATAAAGCAGCTCACCCTCGACGGCCGTTCCGTTGTTCGATTGGTGGACGCGCCGGCGGACTGGAAAGGGTGGCGCGCGATCCCGACGGTACGCCTCAGAGGAGGCGCGTGATCGTATAGATCAGCAGGCCGACCAGCCCGCCGACAAGCGTCCCGTTGATGCGCACAAACTGCAGATCTCTACCTACCGCCAGCTCGAAGCGCCGCGAGGTCGCCGCAGGATCCCAGCTCGCCACCGTCTGGGCAATCAGGTCGCCGATCTCGTGCCGATACTTCTCGACGACGCCCGCCGTCAGGTCGATCAGCAGGTCGTCGATCTCGGCGAGGAGTGTGGGGTTCGAGAGCAGCGCGACGCCGAACTCGGCGAGACCACTGTCGAGAGGATTCGGACCGCTTTCCGCGGGGGCTGCACCGTCAGCGCTTGCGGCGTATTTGCGCACCGCCTGACGCACGCCGTCCCACAACTTCCGCGCCAGCTCGTCGGTCTGCGCTCCCATGAGCCACTCTTCCTTCAATGCCTCGGCGCGAGCGATGACCTCGGGTGAATGCTGCAAGCGCTCGATGAAGTCCCCAATCGCGTCGGCGAATGCGGTGCGCAGCGGATGCGCCGAGTCCCTCACCATGTCTTGCAGCAGCCGCTCGACCGCTTCGATGATCTTCTGATAGATCTTGTCGTCGACGACCGGCGGGACCCACCACGGCGTCTCGGCACGGACGCGCTCGCGGATCAGCTCGCGGTTGTTCCTGACCGCTTCCGCCGCAAGTTTCACTGTTGCGTTCAGGAGCTCTTCCTGGCGATTGTCGCCGAGCGCCAACGCCAGCGTCTTGCCAAGCGCGGGCGCCACGCGAAACGTGCGGACGCGGTTCCGGACGACCTGACTCACCAGGTCCTGGAGCTCGTTGGGGGGGAGTCCGTCCAGCGTTTTCACGAGACTGCTGGCGAATTGCCGGGAGATCTGGCGTGCGTGCTCGCGGTCGGCGAGCCACCCGGCCGCGCGCTCGGCGGGATGCACGCGGCGCAGGTTCGCCGCGATCACCTCGCGCGACAGGAAGTGGTTCTGCACGAAGTTGCCGAGGATCTGCCCGATGCGCTCTTTGCGCGTGGCGACGATGGCGGTGTGCGGGATCGGCAGGCCGAGCGGATGCCGGAACAGCGCCGTGACCGCGAACCAGTCGGCCAGGCCGCCCACGAGGGACGCTTCGGCGGTCGCCCGCACGTAGCCGAGCCAGGGGTAGAGCGGCTCGTAGATGCTTGCCGCGACGAATACGAGCAACGCGACCCCCAGTAACGCGGTCGCCCGCCGCTTCATGGCTTTCAAGCGGGCTTCCCGCTCGGCGTCGTCCGGCCGCCCCCACTGCGGGATGACCTGCGGCGGGGCCTGCTGCGGGGGGACCTGCTGCGTCTGTGGCGTCGGCTGCGTCTCGCGGATCTGGCCCGTCATAGATGCCAAGATAAGACCCCCACTTGGTGAAAGGGTACTCGCCATTTAGCTTGCTACGCTTATGTTTACGGCCCTTTCCGAGCAGCTGACCGGAGTACTGAACCGGCTCAGGGGTCGCGGGGTGCTCTCGGAAAGCGACGTGACCGACGCGCTGCGCGAAATCCGCCGCTATCTGCTCGAGGCGGATGTCAGTTTCGAGGTCACGCGCGGGTTCGTCGAGCGAGTCCGCGAGCGGGCCGTGGGGACGCTGCAGGTCAAAGCCGTCAGTCCCGGCCAGCACGTCGTCAAGCTGGTGCATGACGAGATTGCGACGCTGCTCGGCGGCACAAAGGCCGGCCTCGAATTCGCCTCCGTTGGTCCGACGGTCATTCTCCTCGTCGGGTTACAGGGATCGGGGAAAACCACTACCGCGGCCAAACTCGCGCGGCGGCTGAAGCTCGAGCAAAAGGCGCCGGCGCTGGTTGCCGCCGACATCTATCGGCCGGCCGCGGCCGAACAGCTGCAGCAGCTGGGTGCGCAGGTTGGAGTGCCGGTGTTTGGCGTCGGGGTGGGGGCGCAGCATGCTGCGCCCGTACAAGCGCTGGTGCAGGATGCCTTGCGCGAGGCGGAATCGGTACGCGCCCGGACGGTGATCGTCGATACCGCCGGCCGCCTGCAGATCGACGCCGAGATGATGGACGAGCTGAAGGCGCTGAAGGCGGCTGTCGGGCCGAAGGAAGTGTTGCTCGTCGCCGATGGGATGACGGGGCAGGACGCGGTGAAAATCGCGCGCGGGTTCCACGAGGGCGTCGGACTCACGGGCGTGATTCTGACGAAGCTCGATGGTGACGCCCGCGGCGGCGCGGCCCTCTCGATTCACGGTGTGACGGGCGTGCCGATCAAATACGTCGGTGTGGGCGAGAAGACCGACGCGCTGGAGCTGTTCGATCCGGTCCGCATGGCGGGGCGGATCCTGGGACAGGGCGACGTGGTCGCGCTGGTCGAGAAGGCCGTCGCCAATGTCGATGCCGAAGCGGCGAAGCGCCTCGAGCAAAAAGTCCGGTCCAAGAAAGGCATGGACCTGCAGGATTTTCTGGTCGCGTTGAAGCAGATGCAGCAGATGGGTCCGCTCACGCAGGTGCTGGGCTTGTTGCCGGGGATCAACGCCAAGGCGCTGCAGGGCGTGTCGCTGGACGACAAGCGCCTCAAGCATGTCGAGGCGATCGTGCTCTCGATGACGCCCGAGGAGCGGGGCGATCCTGGCGTGCTGAGCGGGTCGCGGAAGCAACGGATCGCAAAAGGGTCCGGCCGAACCGTGCAGGAAGTGAATCGCTTGCTGGAACAGTTCCAGCAGATGCGCAAAATGAGCAAGTTCATGAAAAGGATGTAGGGCAATGGCAACTCGAATTCGGCTGCGCCGGGTAGGGCGGAAGGGTCAGGCCTATTTCCGCATCGTGATCGCGGACTCGAAGTCGCCCCGCGACGGGCGCTTTGTGGCGGCGATCGGCAATTACAACCCCAAGGCCAATCCGGCGGTGATCGACGTGGACGCCGAGCAGGCGCGCGCCTGGATCGCGAAGGGCGCGATGCCCACCGATACGGTGCGTTCGCTGCTCAAGAAGGCCGGCGTATTGGGCACATCGGCAGCTCCAGCGGCTCCTCCCCCGTCCGCCGCGTAGTCGGGCGGCTGCGCAAGCCGCACGGCCAGCAGGGCGAGGTGGCGGTGATTCCCCTCGTCGAGAATCCCGGGACGGTGTTCGTGCCGAAAGCGCGACTCTACGTCCTGAACGAAGCGCGTGCGGTGCTGGCCGGTCCGCTGGTCGTGACTCGGCGCCGCTCGTACCACCGCGAGTGGCTGCTTGGGTTCGAAGGGGTGACGTCGCGCGCGGCCGTCGAGGGGTGGCGTGACCAGTTCGTCGCGGTGGATGAGTAGCGATGCTCCGTATCACCGTGGTGACGCTGTTTCCGGACTGGTTCACCGCGCCGCTTGGCTCGAGCATTCTGGGGCGCGCCCAGGCAGCGGGGTTGGTGGAGTACCGCGTCGTGCAGCTGCGCGATTACACGCACGACAAGCACCATACCGTGGACGACGCGCCGTACGGCGGCGGGGCGGGGATGGTGCTGAAGGTGGAGCCGTTTGTCGAGGCGGTGGAGGGTTTGAAGGTGGATGGTCCCATCGTTCTGCTGTCGGCTCGTGGGAAGCTCTTTTCGCACGACACCGCGGTACGGTTTGCGGTGGGCAGGGAGTTGACGCTGCTCTGCGGGCATTACAAGGACGTCGATCAGCGCGTTGCTGACGTCCTGGGCGCGGAAGAGATTTCGATCGGCGATTTTGTGTTGTCGGGTGGTGAGCCGGCGGCCCTTGCCGTGGTGGACGCAGTCGTCCGGCTGCTGCCCGGCGCGCTGGGTGATCATGAGTCGGCGTCGAGCGATTCGCATTATGAAGGATTATTGGCGCCGCCCAGCTATACGCGGCCGCCCAGCTATCGCGGGCTCGACGTCCCGGACGTATTGTTGAGTGGCGACCACGACAAGATTGCGGCATGGCGCGCGGCACAGGCCAGGCGCCTCACGAAAGAACGCAGACCAGATCTTTGGTTGAAACACGGGGAATAGGTTATGGAAAAGCTGAGAGCGGTCGAGCGCGAAGGCCTGAAGACGGACATCCCGGCCTTTGCACCTGGCGACACGGTGCGCGTGATGGTGCGCGTGCGCGAAGGTGAGAAAGAGCGGCTGCAGGCGTTCGAGGGCATCTGCATCGCCCGGCGCGGCGGCGGCATCAACGAGACCTTTACCGTCCGCAAGATTTCGGCGGGCGTCGGCGTCGAGCGCATCTTCCCGCTCCATGCGCCCTTGATCGCCGAGATCGGACTCCTGCGCAAAGGCCGCGTGCGGCGCGCCAAGCTGTATTTCCTCAGGCGGCTTGCGGGTAAGGCTGCACGGATTCGCGAGAAGCGCGGGATCACCGTCCCGACCGCCGGCACCGCCGAACAGGAGCCGCCGCAGACGTGAAGCACCGCCGCCCGTCGTTGCAACGCGAGGCGGCATTGTGGAGCGACGGCAGGCTTAGCGTCGCCGGCATCGATGAAGTCGGCCGCGGTCCCCTGGCTGGTCCAGTGGTGGCCGCGGCCGTCGTCTTTCCGATGGGTGCCAAGCCGATTCGCGGCCTGGACGACTCGAAGGTGCTCAGCGCGCTGCAGCGCGACAAGTTCGCGGCCAAGATTCGGGAGCGCGCCTTCGCCATCGCCGTGGGCGCGGCCAGCGTACGGGAGATCGACCGGCTCAACATCCGGCGGGCGTCGATTCTTGCGATGGCGCGCGCGCTCCGGAGGCTGGGCTTCGTGCCCGCGCACGTGCTGGTCGACGGTCTGCCGTGCCCGGAGCTCGGCTGCCCGCATGAAGCCATCGTGGACGGCGACGCACGCTGCCATTCGATCGCGGCCGCCTCGATCATCGCGAAAGTGCTGCGCGATTACCTGATGGATCGGCTCGCCGCCCGCCACCCCGGCTATTGTTGGGAAACCAATAAGGGCTACGCGACGCCCGAGCATCTCGACGCGATCCAGCGGCTCGGTCCCACCCGGCATCACCGGTACAGCTTCGAGCCGGTCGCACAAATCGAGCTGCTATCGGTTCCGGCTACGGCGTAATCCTTTCACAAACTCCGGCAGCGGCCTGGTGTTGAGGATGTCGGTCGCGGTCAATCCCGCGCGTCGCGCCACCGCGACGGCGAACCGCATGAAGCCCAGCTCCCGCTGGTTGTGGGCGTCGGTCGAGAGCACGAACCGCACGCCGTGCGCTTTGGCGGCGGCCGCCAGCGTGTCTGGCAGGTCCATCCGTTCGCTGCCGTTGATCTCGAGCAGGCACTTGGCGTTCGCCGCGGCCTTCGCGACGACGTCGAAGTCGAGCGGGTAGGAAGGGCGGAGGGGCACGATCCGCCCGGTGGGGTGCCCGATCGCATCCACCCACCGGTTGTCGATCGCGGCGAGCAAGCGGTCCGTGAGCTGGCGCTCGCTCTGTTTCAGGCCGTAATGAATCGTCGCCACCACGTAGTCGGCGTCCGCGAGCACCTCGTCGGAGAGATCGAGCTTCCCGTTTTCCAGGATGTCCATTTCGACGCTCTTCAGGACGCGGAAGCTCCGGAGCCGCTCGTTGAGGCGATCGATGGCTTTCCATTGGGCGCGGAGCTCAGCCGGGGTTTGGCCGGCCATCGACATGCGTGGGGAATGATCGGTGATGGCGATGTAGGCGTAGCCCGTGGCGCGCGCCGCCTCGACCATCTCAGCCAGCGATGCCTTCCCGTCGCTCGCGTCGGTGTGCATCTGCAGATCGCCGCGGATCTCCTCGAGCGTCACGAGCGCGGGAAGCGTGTGCGCTTTCGCCAGCGCGATCTCGTCGCGACCCTCGCGCAGCTCGGGTGGGATCCAGTCGAGCCCGAGCGCGCCGTACACGTCGGCTTCGGTCCGGCCCGCAATGCTCTTGGATCCGCGATACAATCCATACTCGTTCAACTTGAGCTTCTTGGCCTGGGCGATCTTGCGCAGCTCGATGTTGTGGGCCTGCGAGCCGGTGAAGTACTGCATCGCGGCGCCAAAGGCGGCGGGTGCGACGACGCGCAGGTCGACCTGCAGCCCGCTGGAGAGCCGTACGGTCGACCGGGTGTCGCCGTGCGACGCGACTTCTTTCACCTCCCCGAACTTCGTGAACCGCTGGATCACCGCCGCCGCCGCCGCGGCGTTTCTGCAGCTCACCACGATGTCGAGATCGCCGATCGTTTCACGGCGGCGCCGGAAGCTGCCGGCGACGTCGATCGCGTCGATGCCGCCGCCGGCTTTGAGATACTCCACGATCGCCCGCGCGTACTGCTCGGCTTCGTGCAGCACCATCCGTTTCTGCGCGCCCACGGCGGCGCCGGAAACGCCCTCCCGGATTTTGTCGAGCAGTTTGGGGCCGAATCCCTGCAGCTTGGCGATCGTGCCCTGTTCGAGCGCGTCCTTGAGGTCGGCCACGCTGTTCACCTTGAGCTTCTCGTGGAAGAGCTTGACCCGCTTGGGACCGAGACCCGGGATGCGCAGCAGGTCGAGCAGCCCCGGCGGAATCGTGGCGACGAGCTGTTGGCGTTGGGGCAGGGTGCCCGTCGCGACGAGCGCCGTGATCTCCTTCGCGATGCCGCCGCCGATCCCCGGCAAGTCCGTCAGGTCGAATGCCCCACCCGACACGAGCTCCGCAATCGGATCGGCGTGATCGGCGACGGTGCGCGCCGCATTGCGATAGGCGCGCACCTTGAACGGATTGCCCGCCGAGATTTCCAACAGGTCGGCGACGTCGCTGAGGAGACGGGCGATTTCGGCGTTCTGCATGTTATTAAATCGACGGTAAGGGACGGTAAAAAAACGACGGTAAGGGACGGTAAGGGTAAACGAAACCTATCAGGTTTCGCTCACCTTTACCGTCTCTTACCGTCCCTTACCGTCCCTTACCGTCCTTTTTTCTCTTCTTGCCATCCGTCCATCCGAGTGGTACCCTAGCCGCTCCAAGGAACTCCCCACCCCGTTCGGAGGCCGAAGCATGGTGCGCAAGCTCCTCGGGCCGGTGGTATTGGCTCTCGCGTTCCCCGTTGTGCTGGCGGCACAGTCGCAGGCAACCACCGGCGTCATTCGCGGCACGGTCACCGACCCGTCTGGGGCAAGCGTCGTCGGTGCCACGGTCGTCCTGCGTGAAACGCAGACCGGCTTCCAACGCCAGGTCACGAGCAACGAGCGGGGCATCTTCGTCGCCTCCCTCATGCCGCTCGGGACCTACGACGTCACGGCACGGGCGGTCGGCTTCAGCGAGGCCCGGCGCACCGGCGTGCGGCTGGGCCTTGGTGAGACCGTGAATCTCAACCTGGCGCTCGCGGCCGTGCAGCTGCAGGCCGTCGTGGTCGAGGCGACCCAGCCGGTCGTCGAGGCGACCAAGATCGAGAGCTCGACGCGCCTGCCGGAAGCGGCGGTGTCACGCCTTCCGAACAACGGCCGCAACTACCTGAACCTGACGTTGCTTACGCCGCACGTGGCGATCGTGCAGGGTCCGGACGGGGACGAGTTGTCGATCGGTGGACAGAAGGGCATTCACAACAACGTGATGGTGGACGGGGCCGACTTCAACAATCCGTTCTTCGGGGAGCAGCGCGGTGGTCAGCGGCCGCCGTTCACATTCAATCTTGACGCGGTGCAAGAAATCGTCGTGACCTCGGCGGGGGCGAGCGCCGAGTTTGGGCGCTCCTCGGGCGGCTTCGTGAACGTCGTGACGAAGTCGGGAACGAATGAGCTGCACGGCTCCCTGCACTATTATGGAAAGGACGGGGCGCTGTCTGGCGTCGCACATCACGGCACCGAAAAGCTCTCACCCGATTTCACACAGCACCAGTTCGGCTTTACGCTGGGTGGGCCGATCAAGCGCGATCGCGCCTTTTTCTTCCTGGCCTACGACCAGCAGATCTACGACGAGACGAAGCAGACCGATCCGAACCGAATCGATCCGTTACTGCGGGCCTGGATGGATACGGCCTACGGCGGTGCCCTGCAGAATGACTACGGCCCGATTGCGCGCACCAACGATGCACGCGCACTGATGGCCAAGTTCGATTTCCATCTCTCCGCCAAGCATACGGCGTCGCTCAAGTACAACTACACATGGTCGGAGCAGGCCAACGGGACCTTCGACGTCGACAGTTGGGCGCGGAGCGCCAATGGCCTGGAGCAGGATCACTCCAACGCCGTCAACGGCAGCCTGAGCTCGTTTCTGACGCCGCGCATCGCCAATGAGTTCCGTTTCCAGTACTCGCGCGAGGACCGGCCACGCCCCTATGACGGCCCACGGAGCGCGGCGCTCGGGGCTAATCGCGTCGACGCGGGCGCGCGGCCGTTCCCGGACATCGCCATCGGGCCCGATTTCCGATTGGGCTTACCGTTCTTCCTGCCTATCTCCTACTACGACACGCGGGTGCAGCTGCTCGACAATATCTCGTATCAAACCGGTGCCCACCTCTTCAAGCTGGGGGCCGAGTACAACAAGGTGCACTCCATACAAACGTTCATCGGTTTTGCCAACTCGCGCTACATCTTCGCCAACGTGCCGAGCTTCCTTGCGTTCGCCGCCTCGGGCGATGCCAGTGGTGTGCTGCTCTATCTGCAGCAGGCCGGAGTCGGCAGGTCAGTGCAGGCGTCGGGGACACAGAACATCCCGCAGACCGAATACGCCCTCTTTCTCCAGGACACATGGCAACCCAACTCCCGCTGGACCTTCAACTACGGCCTGCGGTGGGAAGCGCAGATCGAGGCCGATCCCATCACGCCGCCGTCCCAGGTCTTTTTCGCGCCTTTCATTGGCCAGACCAGGACCGTTGGCGCCGTGACCAGCGTGTTCCCATCCGACGGCACGATCCCGTCGGACAAGAAGATGTTTCAGCCGCGGTTCGGGTTTGCGTACGATCCGAGTGGTGACGGCCGGCGCGTGCTGCGCGGGAGCGCGGGTATCTACTACGCGCGTATTCCGGGGCTGAATCTCGCCTCCACCCGCAGCACGAACGGGTCGGTCGGGATGAGCTATTTCCACGCCAGCTTCTTCCCCCCGGTACCGGCATTCGATGCGCAGCTTCCGGACAATGTCGCGCCCAGTGCCGTGGATCATCCGAACGTGTTTGTGTTCGACAAGAACTTCCAGAACCCGCGGACGCTGAGCGCCAGTATCGGTTACGAGTGGCAGGTCGGCAATGATCTCGGGGCTTCGATCAGTTATGAGCACTCGCGGACGGTTCACTTGACCAGGTTCGTGGACCGGAATGACGCGGTGTTCGGATCTCCCTGGAGCTCGGCGCTCACCGGTGCGGGGGACCCCAACGGCGTCGGGACGCTGACGACCGTGGAGTCGACCGCCAAATCGAATTACAACGGCGTCACCATCGGCGTGAAACGCGTCCGTGACCCGAATTTCCAGTTCCAGGTCAACTACACGCTGTCGTTCGATAAGGCGGATGACGACAACGAGCGCGACCCGTTCACCTTCCGCTACGTGAGAGCCGACAATCTCGCGCCGGAGTACAACTGGAGCGATCGCGATCAGCGGCACCGTTTCAATGGCTGGTTCATGAAGCACATTGGGGGCGGTCTGTTCCTGGACAGCCGGCTGAGCATTTACTCGGCCCAACCCACGTCGGAAAAGTGCGGCGCGAACAACCAGGGCTCGGGGCAGCGCGCGGTCGTGCCAGCCGATCGGGTCTGTCCCAACTTGACGATTCTCCCCCGGAACACGCTCCGCAAAGACAACAGCTATTTCTCGTGGGATCTCGGCCTGACCTGGCCGTTCAACGTCGGCAACGGTCGCGTTGAACTCATTGCTCAGGTGTTCAACGTGCTCGGCAACGAGAACTTCCGCGATCCGACCTACGGCGGTCTACTGTTCAACTTCGACGGCACGCTCCGCAGCGGCCTCGGCGATCCGCAGCAGACACAGCTCGGCGTGCACTGGGTGTTCTGAAAAGCTGACGGTAGATACGACGACGGTAAGAAAAGCGACGGTAGAAAAAGCGACGGTAATCGTACCGTCGTCTCTTCTACCGTCGTTTGTTTTACCGTCGTCTCATCTACCGTCGATTAGCGTACAGTAATCTGCTCCACCATCCCATGCACAAAGTGCGGCTTCCCATCTTTGGCGTCGGGCACGTAGCAGTTCAGGAGATAGTTGCCAGGCGTCAGCGTGATCGTCACCCAGCCGACCTTCCCCGTGTCGAGTCCCGCAAAACCGCCGACCGGCTCCACCGGAGGCATACCACGCATCCCGCCCGCGACCCAGTGCCGGAAGTCGGCGACCGTTTTGCCGGGCGCGAGCCGCTCGATGGTGAGCTCGTGTAATTGCGCCCCGCTGTTCTCCACGCGAATGGTGTGCGTGCCGGCGGTCAGCGGCGTGGAGGTGGTGAAGCTGTAATCGCCGAGTGTGATGGTGACATCAGCCTTGGGCTCGGGCGCGGACACGGCGCCGGCGGGCGCCGCCGTGACGACGAGGCGGCGACTCATGCCCTTCGCCACGTGCAGCGTGCCGTCGGGACTTGGGATGAAGCACAGGATCACGTAGTTCCCGGGTGGCAGGTTCGCGGTGACAATCGAGCTGTCGCCGCTCACGACGACCCCGGCGCCAATCGGGACGGTCAACCACTCGGGCAGCGGCCCCTCCTTCATCATGGCGGCCTCGAGCTCCGCGAACGACTTGCCCGGCCCACCGGCAACGACCGCCTGATGGGGCTCGCGGCCTGGATTCAGCATGCGGAGCGTCGTCAGACCGGCCGGAATCGTGTCGGGCGCGGCGAATGCGTAATCGGTCGCCGTAATCGAGACGACGTTGGGAGCGAGCGGGGCAGCGGGTTTCGGACGGGTACAGCCGGCGATGATGACGAGGAAGCAGCAGGCGCGCCGCAGGGTCACGAAGGTCTCCTAAGGGTGGTGTTGGAGCAGCACGATACCGGAAAAGCGCTTGAATTCCGCGCGCCGTTTCTGTGACGCGAACAGACCGAGCAGCCTCCACACCCACGACATTCTCGGCGCACGCTTGAGCCGCAACGCTTCGTCGAGAATCGCGTGATATTCGGCCTCGCCCCATCCTGTCGGAGCGAAGAACGTCGTCCCTTCCGCTGGGAAGAAAAGCATCGGCGCGTTTCCGGCGCGCAGTTGATTGCCCCAGGTGCGACTGAGAAACTGTTGCAGCGCCGGTGATCCAAGGTCGATCAACCACCAGCGAAAGGCGGGCTGCGCGGCGAGATCGGTCGCGAGCGCGGTGACGTCTTCGGGCGTGAGGTAGACGAGCAGTCCTTCCGCGATCACGAGCGCGCGTTTGGCCTGCGCGCCGACGCGCTGGAACAGTGTGCGCCGCGCCGTCTGATTGGTGAGATCAGCGCGAACGAATTCCACGCGGCAGCGGGGCTGCTCCCCTGCCAGCGCGGCTTCCTTGTAGGAAAGGATTCCTTCGAGGTCCACGTCGATCCAGCGGAGCTGCGCGGGCAGATCCAGACGGTAGGCGCGCGCATCGAGCCCCGCCGCGAGATTGAGGATCGTGTCGACGCCTTCCTGGGTTACGAGACGCATGATGACTTCGTCCATGACGGCGGTGCGGACGATCATCGGCCAGGCCCAGCGCCGGCCCTGGGGCATGGACGCCAGAATCTGCTGGCCGGCCGGGCCCGCGAGCCGCCGCGCGTACGGGTCGTGGAACAAGGCGTCGGGGCGTTCGCTTTCCATCGCGCGGTACATTGCGACCCAACGGGCGGTATCGGAAACGCTGGAAATGGGACTGGAGCTGGAGCCACTCATGCGCGGCAAAACCTAACTCGGGTCACTATCTTTCGGCCACCTGAGGCGGTAGCTCAGTTGGTAGAGCAACGGACTTTTAATCCGTAGGTCCTGGGTTCGATCCCCAGCCGCCTCATTGCTGCGTCGCCCCCCCGGCCCCCCGGTTGTCACCGTAAAGCATCCGAGGCAGATTCCCTCTCATGCCCTCCATCGTGTGGATCGATGGGACGTGGTTCGACCGCAACAAGGCGGTCGTTTCTGTATTCGACCACGGCCTGCTGTATGGTGACGGTGTATTCGAGGGCATCCGTGCGTACGGCGGCCGCGTCTTCCGCCTCGATGCCCACCTCGATCGACTGTATGCATCCGCGAAGGCCATCTGGCTCGAGATCCCCGTCGCGCGGGACGCGATGGCGCGTATGGTCGAGGAAGGGGTCGAGAAGAGCGGCATCAAGGACAACTACATCAGGTTGGTGGTAACCCGCGGAGTCGGCGATCTCGGCCTGGATCCACGCAAATGCGTGAAGCCGACGGTGTTCTGCATCTTCGATACGATCAAGCTGTGGCCGCAGGACCGGTATGAAAAAGGGCTGACCGCGTTGACAGCCGCCACACCGATTCATCACCGCGAAGCCCTCTCTCCGCGTGTCAAGTCGCTGAACTACCTCTCCCACATTCTTGCCAAGGTCGAAGGCATCGCGGCCAGCGTCGATGAAGTGATCATGCTCGACTCGGCCGGGTATGTGGCGGAGGCGAGCGGCATGAATCTCTTCGCCGTGTCCAACAGCACACTCAAGACACCTCCGCCGTACACAGGCATCCTGCGCGGCGTCACGCGCGACACCGTGATCGAGCTGGGCCGCGAAGCGGGATATGGCGTGGAAGAGCTGCCGATGAATCGCTACGACCTCTACACCGCGGACGAAGTGTTTCTCACCGGAACCGCCGCCGAGGTCATCGGCATCTCGAAGCTGGACGGGCGTGCGATCGGCACAGGCGTCTCCGGACCGGTCACGCGAGACTTGGCGACGCGCTTTCGGGCGTACGTCACCCGCGACGACTAAAACACTCCTAAACTATTGACCGGGAAGCATCTAAGCCTCATATTGGGGCCCCTTTTGCGCCCTTTCCGGCCTCGAGGTGAGCCATGTCATGGCGGGTGATTGCGCACGGGGACCAGGTTTGGCATGTGGATGCGGTCGCCGAGCGGCGCGCAAATACGGCCGCCTGGCAGTTGGTGTTGTCGTTTCGGGCGGCTGTCGCGTCTGAGCCGCTCCCGGGTCAGCGTCGCTCGTTCTGGACGCCGTATCCGTTGGAGGCCACCTCGAAGGCGTCATTGTTCATCCAGGCAGAGCGGATTCCCGACGCGGCGCTCTCTCAGCTGCTGGCGGAGCGTTTGGCATGAGTACCGCGGACCTGCAGGATCTCCGGCGTGTCGTCGGAGCGGTGACGCGGCTCCGGGGTGAGGCGGTCAAACATGTCACGGTGCGCTCCGACGTGCGGCATATCAAGGTGGAATTCGAGAGCGGACTGATTCTCGTGATTTCAGCAGAGCGCGACGCGCAGGGGCGTCCCCGGCTCGAGGTCGATGTGGTGGAAGCGGCGCAGGAGTCTGGCGTCAAGCAGCAAATCGAAGTTCGGTTCGACTGAGGTTGCTCACGTGCCTGACGAGCGCCTGCGGTTTCAGGAGTTTGGCTTTCAGCGGCTCGCAAATGGCCGCTGTCGCGCCAAGGTGGTGCTGACGTGGTCTGATGGTCGTCGGTTCGAGGGCTCCTCCGACGGCGTATCGTCCCAAACCGGCGAGCTGCGCTGCTGCGCGGTGGCCGCCGTAAACGCGTTGGAGCAGGCGGTAAGCCCTCGTCTCACGTTCGAATTGCTGGGCGTGAAAGCGGTACGTGCGTTCGATGCCACAGTAGTGATCGTTTCGCTGTCGGCGCGCGCGGAGGAAGTGACGCGGCTCGTGGGATCGTGTTTGACCGAAGTCGATCCGCCCCGCGGCGCGGCGCTTGCAGTGTTGAATGCGACGAACCGTTTACTCGGGAATTTTCTGGCGACACGATGAGACGACTGACGACACTCTGGCTCTCGATGATGGGCGCGGCGGCGCTGGCCGCCTGCGCTGGCGCACATATTCCACCCGCTCCCGTTACGGCGGCTGGCGTGAGCACGCGCGACAGCTCGGCGGTGCAGCTTGGCACGGCGCTGGCGACCGTGGAGCAGGACTCCGCGGCCGATCAGTCGGCGCTGGACAGTCTGCACGAGCGGACGCCCGATTCGCTCTCCGCGCCGCGTACCAACGTCGCGGTGCGGGGCGAGGATGTGCGCCAAGAGGCCCAAAACCTGTTCGGCGGCGACGCGACCGCCACGTTCGACATCGACGTCTCGAACTTTGCGGGCAACCGCCGCGTGCTCGAGTATCTGGAGTTCTTCCAGCTCGATTCCCGCGACCGTTTCACGATCTGGCTGTCACGCCTGGGCCGTTATGAAGGCATGATCCGGGAGCGGCTGCGCGCCCGCGGCCTGCCCGAGGACCTGGTCTACCTCACCTTGATCGAAAGCGGGCTCTCGAATACAGCGGTGAGCCGCGCCCGTGCCGCGGGGATGTGGCAATTCATGTCGTCCACGGGACGGGGCTACGGTCTCGTGATCGACTCCTGGGTGGACGAGCGGCGTGATCCCTTCAAAGCGACCGACGCCGCGGTCAACCACCTCCAGGACCTGGTGCAGCGGCTGGGGAGCGTGTACCTCGCGGCGGCGGCCTACAACGCCGGCGCCGGCCGCATCGAGCGGGAGATCCGGCGCCTACCCGGCGAGCCGGACACGGTGGACGACCAGACGTTCTTCCTGATTGCCGACCGCCGCAACCTGCGGCGCGAGACGCGCGACTACGTGCCCAAACTCATCGCCGCCGCGCTTATTGCCAAGCAGCCCGGCCGCTACGGCTTCACCGACATCGAGCGCCTGCCGCCATTGGTCTTCGATGAGGTGTCGGTCCCCGATGCGACCGGCCTCGACGTGCTGGCACGCCTGGCGGATACGTCGGTTGCCGCGCTGCTCGAGCTCAACCCGCAGTTCGTGCGCGGGATTACGCCGCCGGGACGTGGCGTGGTCGTGCGTGTGCCGCGGGGAAGGGGAGCGACCGTTGCAGAACGGTACGCCGATCTACCAGTCAACGAGCGCATCACGTTTGTCGACCACTACGTGACGGTCGGCCAGACGATGTCGGGGATTGCGGAGCGCTACAAGGTGACCGTCACGATGCTGCAGGCGGCAAATCCGCACCTGCGCTCGCATGCCCTGCGCGTGGGTCAGCGCGTGATCGTACCAATGAGCGGGCGAGTGGTGCCGCGCGGCGCCTGGAGCAACCCGCCCGAGCCGCGGATGCGCCGCGTTTCCTCGCGCTATCGGACCACCGCCAGCACCGCCAGCGCCGACGGCACGCGCCATCGCGTGGTGCCTGGCGAGACCGCCAGCGGCATCGCCCGCCAGCACGGCATCGGGTTGATGGCCCTGCTGGAGGCGAACGATCTGACGCTGCGGAGTGTGATCCGGCCCGGGGACGTCCTGCTGATTCCGGGCCGGTGATCAGGCCGGCACCCGAGGTTAGTGGTGCCGGAATCCCTTCATAACTTCTGTTTCATAGCCGTTCGCGGGGTCGCGACCGGCACCCAGCAGCTGTTCGACTTTGGCCGGGCCACGGTTATAGGCCAGTAGCGCCAACTCCATGTTGCTGGGATAGCGGTCCAGCAGGTCCCGCAGGTAGCGGAACCCGATCCGCAGGTTCGTATCACGGTCATACAGCTGCTGCGTGGTCAGCCCGGGCTCGTACAGCCGCGCCGTGCTGGGCAGCACCTGCGTCAGACCGATCGCCCCAACGTGACTGATGGCACGCGGGTTGAAGCCGGACTCGACCTTCACCAGACGAAAGGCCAGGCCGGGATCGATCCCCTCGCTCAGCGCGACGTCATAGACGGCCGTCGCCATGTCGGCGGGCAGCCGGTAGTGGGTCGAGTACTGCATGATGGCATCGACGCGATCGAGCTGGAGCCGGGCGACTTCGAGCTCGCCCTGCTTTGCGTCCAGCTGTTGCCGGAGCGACCGCAGCTCACCGAGCACCTCGGTGCCCGAACCGGGCGCACGCTCAGTATCGGTGGTCGTGCCGCCGGCCCATCCGCCCACAGTACTGACGAGCAGAGCGGCCAGCACGAGAATTCCGCCGCGCAGTATCAAACGTTGAGTTTTCGTCTGCATAATCCTCCCCTGTTCGTCGACTTCCTGCGAATCAAGCATGCAGCACCAGCATCAAGCGCCCGTCAACCATGGCGCGGAGCCTTTTGCTTCTCCACGAGACGCACATCCTCGATCACCATGCTCCCGTCGACCGCCTTGACCATGTCGTACACGGTCAGCAGAGCGACCGCGACTGCCGTCAGCGCTTCCATCTCCACACCGGTCCGGCCGACCGTCCGCACCTTCGCCCGAACGAGCACGCCGGGCAGCGTTTCAGCCAGACTGGCTTCCACCTCGACATGGTCCAGACCGAGCGGGTGACAGAGCGGGATCAACTCCGCCGTCCGCTTCGCCGCCAGCGTTCCCGCGACTTCACTGACCGCGAGGACATCGCCCTTCGCGACGGCCTGGTCGGCGACCTGCCGGAATGCTTCCGGCGACATCCGAATCGACCCGCTGGCGACCGCCGTCCGATCCAGCAGCGGCTTGTCACCGACATCGACCATCCGGGCCCGGCCTGCCTGGTCCAGGTGCGACAGCTTCATGAGCCCTTAATCCCTTGCAGATCCTCCGCCAATACGGCGGCGAGAAGCTGCGGGTTCACGTTGCCCTGTGCGAGGTCGCGCGCATCCAGTACGCACGCGATCGCCTCGACCAGCTTTTCGGTATCGCCGCCGCGCCGCGCTTCGCTCCGCAATCTGCTCGCGAGCGAATCGAGCATGTCGGTGAAACCGCCTCGTGCCTGGAACGGCACCTGCCCAAGCGCGAAAACCCAAGGCGCATCGAGAAACCGTCCTGCGAGATCCGGCCCACCAGATTGCCCGGACCGGACCGGAGCCGTCGCAAAGAGCTTGCCAATGCATCCTTCAGCAGCAGTAACTCGTTGTGCCAGTTCATCTTTACCGCTTATGCCGAGGGTCTGCTGCGCGAAAGCTGTCACGTCACTGTCGGCGATTCGTGCCACACGAACGAGCACAATACGTGACAAAACTGTTGGAAGCAGCGCACGGGCGTCGGTGGCCGTGAGAATGATCACCGAGTCGGCCGGCGGCTCCTCGAGCGCCTTGAGCAGCGCGTTGGCCGCGACTTCCGTCCCCAGCTGCGGAATCAGTCGTTCCGCGTC
>DASWDA010000077.1:0-38136 GCA_036395695.1 Gemmatimonadales bacterium | reverse complement strand
GAAGATCAGCTTGCGGGCGTGCTCGCCGAACACGGCCTTGACGGCTGCGGTCTCTGCGGCGTCGCCGTGCGGCGTGGAGGTGCCGTGCGCATTGATGTAGCCGACGTCCTGGGGGCGAATCCCGGCGGTCTTCATGGCGAGGCGCATCGCCTCCTGTGCCCCCGAGCCGTCGGGTGCGGGCGCCGTGATGTGATACGCGTCGGCCGTGGCCCCGTAGCCCACCAGCTCGGCGAGGATCGTCGCCCCGCGCGCCTTGGCGCGCTCCCACTCCTCGAGGATGACGACGGCGGCGCCGTCGCCCATCACGAAGCCGTCGCGGTCCTTGTCGAATGGCCGGCTGGCCGTTTTTGGATCGTCGTTCCGTTCCGACAGCGCCTTCATGTTCGCGAAGCTGGCCAGCGCCAGCGGCGTGATCGCGGCCTCCGACCCGCCCGCGATCATCACGTCGGCCTTGTTCTCGCGGATGAGGTCGAACGCGTCGCCGACGGCGTGTCCCGACGATGCGCAGGCCGAGACGGTGCAGTAGCACGGCCCCTGGAAGCCGAACCGCATCGAGACGATGGCCGAGGCCACGTTCGCCATGAACATCGGCACGAAGAACGGCGAGACACGTCCGGGCCCCTTCTCGATGAAGGTGCGCATGTTCTCTTCGAACGTCGCGATCCCGCCCGTGCCGCTCCCGATGATTACGCCGATGCGTTTGGGATCGAGCGGACTTTTTTCGAGGCAGGCATCGCGCACCGCCTGGACCGCGGCGCCCATCGCGAACTGTGAGAACAGGTCGTAGCGGCGCGCTTCCTTCTTTTCCATGTACTGCAGGGGATCGTAATTCTTCACCTCGCAGGCGAAGTGCACGGACAGCTGGGTGTGATCAAACCGTGTAATTGGACCCGCCCCCGATTGTCCGTCGACGAGGGCGGCCCAGGTGCTGGCCACGTCGTTCCCTACCGGCGTCACGAGCCCGAGGCCCGTGAGCGCCACCCGGCGTGTCACTATTTGCCTTTCCCCATCTTGTCGTGGAGATAGGTCATCGCCGCCCCGACGGTGCGCAGCTTCTCCGCCTCTTCGTCCGGGATGTCGATGTCGAATTCCTTCTCGAACGCCATGACCAGCTCGACCGTATCGAGGCTGTCGGCGCCGAGGTCTTCCATAAAGCTTGCGTCGTTGGTGAGCTTGTCGCGTTCGACGCCGAGCTCTTCGACGATGATGTCTTTGACCTTCTCCTCGAGCTGCTTCATGTCCATGGCCATGGGTAACCCTCAGCGAAGGTGGACCTGCTACATCACCATCCCGCCGTCGACGACCAGCACCTGTCCCGTAATGTAGCTGGCCAAGTCGGAGGCGAGAAAGAGGACGGCGGAGGCAATGTTTGAGCCTTGTCCCAGCCGTCCCAAGGGAATGTTGTCCAGAAAGTACTGTCTGGCTTCCGCGGATATGCCCTTGGTGAGTTCCGTCTCGATATAGCCGGGCGCCACGGCGTTCACCAGCACGTTGCGCGAGGCCAGCTCTTTCGCGATCGACTTGGTAAAGCCGATGATCCCGGCCTTGGACGCGGAGTAGTTGGATTGCCCCTTGTTGCCGTTCAATCCGACGACGCTCGTGATGTTGATGACGCGGCCCCAGCGCCGCTTGATCATCCCGCGCGCCGCGTACTTGGTCATCAGGAACGTGCCCTTGAGGTTCGTATCTACTACCGAATCCCAGTCGGCTTCGGTCATCAGGAACAACAGGGTGTCCTTGGTGAATCCGGCGTTGTTCACCAGCACGTCGATCTGGCCAAAATCCTTGTCGACCGCCTTCGCGAACGCTTCCACCTGAGCCGGGATGCTGACGTCGCACGCGTACCCCCGTGCGCCACCGCCGAGCTGCTTCGCCGTCTCCTCGGCTTTCGCGCCGTCGCGGGCGCAGAGCGCGACCTTGGCCCCCGCTGCGGCGAACGCCTGGCAGATCTCGAGGCCGATGCCGCGGGTACCCCCCGTGACGAGCGCGACCTTTCCCGGTAGTTCGATCTTCACGACTTCACACCCTGAAGGGTGTGCTCGGCTGACATTGTCCTTAAGGACAATGAACCCATCATGCGGCGTCCATGAATCTGGTCACTTCCTCCGCCGTCCCCAGGCTGATCACGTTCGCCCCCGGGACGATCCGCTTCAAGAGACCGGCCAGCACGGCGCCGGGACCGATCTCGACAAATCGGGCGCCTTCGCCACCGACGCGTGCCGCATGCTCCATGCACTCCACCCAGCGAACGGGCGCCGTCAGCTGATCCGCCAGCAGTCGACGCGCGCGGACCGCCTCCTTCACCGTTTCGGCGGTGGCGTTCGCGATCACCGGGAAGGCGGGATCGACGAACTCGGCGCGCTCGAGCGCGAGCTGCAGATGGTTCTTGGCCGATCCCATGAGCGGCGAGTGGAATGCGCCGCTGACGTTGAGCGCAATGACGCGCTTGGCGCCGCGTTTCTTGCAGGCCTCGCCCGCGCGCGTGACGGCGTCGGGATCGCCGGAGATCACCGTCTGGTCCGGGGCGTTGATGTTGGCGGTGACGGCAAGGCTCGCCTGCTGCGACGCCTCCGCGCACGCCGCGTCCACGTCTTTGGTCGGGAGGCCGAGCACCGCGGCCATCGTGCCGGGGCGCTCGTCCCCGGCCTTCTGCATCAGCTCGCCGCGGCGCCGCACGAGCTTTGCCGCCTGGGGAGAACCGAGCGCGCTCGCCGTGACGTAGGCGGAGTACTCGCCGAGCGAATGCCCAGCGGCCGCGACCACACTGTCGACCTTGTCGCGCACGATCGCGAACACCGCGGCGCTGTGCGCGAGGATGGCGGGCTGCGCGTTCTGCGTCGCCGTCAGCTCCTCTTCCGGACCCTCGAACATGATCCGCGACAGCTCGGCGCCGAGGGCTTCGTCGATCGCGTCGAACACGGCGCGCGCCGCGGGGAACCGCTCCGCGAGATCTCTGCCCATGCCGACTTTTTGCGCACCCTGCCCCGGGCACAACCAGATGGTGGGCGCAGCATGCTGCGCCCCTACCACCGCACGACCATGCTGCCCCAGGTAAAGCCGGCCCCGAAGGCGCAAAACATCACGATCATGCCGGGCGTCAGGCGGCCACACGTGACGGCTTCGTCGAGCGCGATGGCGATGGACGCGGCCGAGGTGTTGCCGAAACGGTCCACGTTGACGTAGACCTTGTCCATCGGCACGCCGGCGTGCTTCGCCGTGGCTTCGATGATGCGGATGTTGGCCTGGTGCGGAATGAGGAGATCGATGGCGCCGGCAGCGAGACCGGCGCGCTGCAGCGCGTGGTCGCAGGCGTCCGCCATCGAGAGCACGGCGGCCTTGAAGACTTCGCGGCCCGCCATCTTGATGTAGTAGCTGTGATCCTTGAGCAGCTCCTCGCTGGGCGGATGCGTCGCGCCGCCACCGGGCCGATAGAGCAGCTCGGCGAGCGTACCGTCCGTCTTCAGGTAGGCCGACAGAATGCCGCGGCCGTTCGTGCTCTTGCGCACCATCGTCGCGCCCGCGCCGTCGCCGAACAGGACCGCCGTGGTACGGTCGCTCCAGTCCATGATGCTGGTGAGCTTCTCGGCGGCGATGACGAGCACGTGCTCGGCCTGCTCGGAGGCAATGAGCCCCTCCGCGGTGCTGAGCGCGTAGATGAAGCCCGAACAGGCGGCAATGACGTCGAATGCCGCGGCGTTTTTAGCCCCCAGAATCGCCTGGAGATCGCAGGCCTGGGACGGGAGCAACCGGTCGGGTGAGGCGGTCGCGTAGATGATCGCGTCGATGTCGAGCGGCGTGAGCCCGGTTTCCTCGAGCACCTGCAGGGCGGCCGCTTTCCCCATGCAGGCGTTCGTCTCGTCCTTGCTCGACACCCGGCGCTCGCGAATGCCGGTGCGCTCCTGAATCCACTGATCCGACGTTTCGAGGAACTTGGAGAACTCCTCGTTCTTCATGACGCGCGGCGGCGCATAGCTGCCCGTGCCCCACAGCTCGGCGAACGGACGCTTCACGCCGGCACCCGCCCGTCCTGGGCGAACTCGGCGGCGATGTCGTCGGAGAGATGGCTCCGCACCGCCTGCCCGGCCACGCGGATGGCGTTCTTGATCGCCTTGGCGGGGGACGCCCCGTGACAGATGATCACGACGCCCTGCACCCCGAGCAGCGGCGCGCCGCCGTAGGTCGCGTAGTCGAGGACCTTGAGGACGTTGGCCATCTCGGGCCGCTGCAGCACGTCCGGTGCCTCGCGCTTGATGAGCGAGACGAAGACGCGCCCGGCCGACTCATAGAACTTGAGTACGACGTTGCCGACGAACCCGTCGCACGTCACGACATCGAGCCGCTGCCCGCGCGCTTCGCCGACCGGAATATCACGGCCCTCGACGTTGCCGATGTAGTTGATTCCTGTGGTCTGCTTGAGGAGCTGGTGCGCTTCCTTGACGACGGCGTTTCCCTTCTCGTCTTCTTCACCGATGTTGAGCAGGCCGATGGACGGGTTGGGACGGCCGAGGACATCGCGGGCGTACACCGTGCCGAGGTGAGCAAACCCGACCAGCTCGCGCGCGTCGCAGTCGATGTTCGCGCCGCCGTCGACGACGAGCACGGGCTGGCCGGCGCTGGGAAACAGCGCGCCGATCGCCGCCCGCTGCACGCCGGGATGCAGGCGCAGCAGGAGCGTCGCCGCGGCCATCACGGCCCCGGTGTTGCCGGCCGAAATGAACGCGTCCGATTTGCCCTTCTTCTGGAGCTCGAGCCCGACGGCAATCGAGGAGCGCGGCTTGCCACGGATCGCCGCGAGGGGCTTATCGCCCATGCCGACCACCTCCGGCGCGTCGACGACCTCGATGCGACCGCGATCGGCACCGGGGACGCGGGACAGCGCCGACTCGATATCGGCTTTGCGCCCCACCAGCTGGATCTGGAACTCGGCGGGCAGTTCTTTCAGCGCCTGCGCCGCGCCCTCCACTTCGACCTGAGGGGCGTTGTCACTTCCCATCGCGTCCAACGCGATGCGGATCATCAGTCCTCGACGGTCACTCGTTGTTCGCCGTTGTAATACCCGCACGTCGGACAAACGCGATGGGGCTGCTTCATGTCACCACAGCGCGGGCACGGCTGCAGCGTGGGAACGACGGCTTTGTAGTGTGTGCGGCGCGCGCGCTTCTTGCGCTTCGACGTTCTGCGCTTGGGTACGGCCATTTCCGATTCGTCCTTAGGTTAAGAGCGGAGTTTGTCCTTGAGCGCCTTCAACGGCTGCCAGCGGGCATCGGTCGCGGGCGGGCAATCGCAGGGGCCGGCGTTGAGATCGTTGCCACACTGTGGGCATAGTCCTTGACAGTCGTCCCGGCACTCGACGAAGCTGGGTGCCGCCAACATCAGCTCCTCCCGCACGGCCGGCGTCACGTCGATCTCAGTAGCGTCCGGCGCCACTGCGTACGCGTCGGGATCATCGAGCGCGTCCTGGTCCTGCGAGAATAGTGCCCCGATCTCCAATTGCACCGGCGTGGCCACCGGCGTCAGACAGCGCCGGCAGTCGCCCGCCACGACCGTTCGCGCCGTCCCGTGCCAGTAGAACCGGCCCTCACCGATCGGCTGCATCCGCCCCCGCACGGCCACCGGTTCCTGGAGCCTGATCTCCGTCCCTTCCAGCGCGGGGTCGTCCTGCTTGAGCTCGCCAACGGTTTCTCGGGCCCCACCGCGGGCCAACTCCCGTAAATCAACTCGCAACATTGTGGGAGCGAAGCTAAACCGTTGTGGCACTTGCGTCAACGGCACTGCGCCTAGGCCCGGTCGGGGAAGAAAAACGCGACTTCCCGTGCTGCGTTTTCTGGCGAGTCGGAGGCATGAATCGCGTTGCGCTCCTTGGACTGCGCATAGAGCCGCCGGATCGTCCCCGCTTCCGCCTGAGCAGGATCGGTCGCGCCGATCACCTTCCGCAAGTGCGTCACCGCGTCATTGCGCTCCAGCGCGAGCGCGAGCGCCGGTCCGGACGTCATAAAGGCAACCAGCGGGCGGAAAAATGGCCGCTCGCGATGCACTTCGTAGAACGATTCGGCGCGCGCCACGGTCAGGAACACCATTTGGGCATCGCGAATCTGAAAGCCCTCGGCTTCCAAGTGGGCGATGATCTTTCCGGTGTGCCTGGCTGCGACCGCATCCGGTTTGATGATGGCGAGCGTAAGCATGGATTCCTTTTAGAGGCGTTCCTTCAGCAACGGGACCACGTCGGCGGGTCGCTTCATCACGCTGATCCCCGCGTTCGCCAGTGCTGTCATCTTCTCGGCGGCCGTCCCCGAGGAGCCCGATATGATGGCTCCGGCGTGGCCCATCCGCCGGCCTGGCGGCGCCGTTTGGCCGGCGATGAACCCTACGACCGGCTTCTTGACCCTCTCCTTCACGAACTCCGCTGCTTGCTGCTCGTCCGTGCCGCCGATCTCGCCGATCATCACCATGGCGGCGGTGTCGGGGTCGGCATCGAATGCCGTCAGACAGTGGATGAAGTTGGTGCCGATGAGCGGGTCTCCACCAATCCCCACACACGTGGATTGCCCCAGGCCATTCGTCGAGAGCTGGTGGATGATCTCGTAGGTCAGCGTGCCGCTGCGCGACACGACGCCGATCTTCCCTGGTTCGCAGATGTTGCCGGGGATGATTCCGACTTTGCTCTTCCCCGGCGAGATGAGGCCGGGGCAGTTCGGACCGATGAGGCGAGCGCCGCGCTCGTGCACGTATGGGAGCACGCGCGTCATGTCGAGCACGGGAATGCCTTCGGTGATACACACGATCAGCCCGAGGCCTGCGTCCGCCGCCTCGAAGATCGCCGACGCCGCGACGGCTGCCGGAACGTAGATGACGGCGGTATTGGCTTGCGTCTCGTGGACTGCTTCGGCCACGGTGTTGAACACCGGGACGGCGTTTTCGAACCGCTGCCCGCCCTTCCCGGGCGTCACGCCGGCCACGACCGTGGTGCCGTAGGCCATCATTTGCTTGGCATGGAACGATCCGTCGCGGCCGGTGATCCCCTGCACCACCAGGCGAGTCGTCTGGTCGATGAAGATGCTCACGCGGCCTTCCCCTTGGCCTTGGCCACCGCCTGCTTCACCGCTTCGTCCATGTCCGAGAGCGCGGCGAACCCGGCCCGCTCGAGAATCCCGATGCCTTCCTTCTCATTGGTACCAGTCAGCCTGATCACGATCGGGACCTTGAGGGGGAATGCCTGTGTCGCCTGGGCGATGCCGTTCGCGACGTCATCGCCCCGCGTAATGCCGCCAAAGATGTTGAAGAGGATCGATTTGACGTTGGGATCGCCGGTGATGATGCGAAGTGCGGCAACGACCTTCTGCGGGTTGGAGCTGCCTCCGATGTCGAGGAAGTTCGCCGGCTCGCCGCCGTAGTACTTCACCAGATCCATGGTCGCCATCGCGAGCCCGGCGCCGTTCACGCAGCAGCCGACGTTGCCTTCGAGCTTGATGAACGTGAGCCCGGCTTCGCGCGCCGCGACTTCCGCCGGTGCCTCCGCGGAAACGTCACGCAACGCCGCGATCTCGGGGCGGCGTTCGAGCTCGTTGTCGTCGATCGCGATCTTGGCATCGAGCGCCTGCACCGTGCCGTCAGGAGTCGTGACCAGCGGATTGATTTCGGCAAGCGACGCCCCGACGGCGTAGACGGCCGTATAGAGCTTCTGCATGATGTCGGCGGCCGCACGGACCTGTTTGACGTCGCTGTACAGCGTGAAGCCGAGCGCCAGGGCTTGATGCGGGAGGAGTCCGTAGCGCGGATCGATCGCCAGCTGATGAATTTTGTCGGGTGTCTTGGCGGCCACTTCCTCGATGTCGATACCGCCCGCGGGACTCACCATGAGGACGGGCCGCTGCGACGCGCGATCCACGATGATGCCGACGTAGCTCTCGGTCGCGATCTCCGCGGCCGGCGCGATGAGCACCTTCTGCACCGTGAGGCTCTTGATCGTCATGCCGAGGATGGCTTTGGCATGCGTCTCGGCCTCGGCAGCGGTTTTGGCGAGTTTCACACCGCCGGCCTTGCCGCGCCCGCCGGCATGGACCTGGGCCTTCACCACGACCTTGCCGCCCAGGCGTTCCGCGATGGCGCGAGCTTCCGCCGGCGTGCTGGCGACCTCACCCGGCGGGACCGGGATGCCGTGGCGCCGCAGAATGTCCCGTGCCTGGTACTCGTGCAGATTCACGCGTGCTCCTTCGCGATCGTCGTTCCCGCCTCGCCACGCAGCGCTGCGAGCCCGTCCACCAGCTCGGCGATAATGGCGCGCTCTCCACCCGTGCGTACAAACTCGGCGGCCGCCTCGACCTTCGGCCGCATGCTGCCGGTGCCCAGCTCCTTGCCGGCGAGCAAGTGGTCGGCCTGCGCCAGCGTCAACCGCCGAATCGCCTCCTGGTGCGGCGTGCCAAAGCCGCGGTAGACCGCCTTCACGTTGGTCAGGATCAACAGCACCTGCGCGCCGATCTCTCGTCCGAGGATCGCCGCGACGCGATCCTTGTCGGCGACCGCGTCGATGCCTTCGAGCCCCAGCTTGGGATCGCGATACACGGGCGGTCCGCCGCCGCCGCCGGCGATCACGATGTGGCCCTCGCGCGTCAGGTCGCGGACCATGTCGCGCTCGACGATCCCGATCGGCTTGGGACTCGGCGCCAGCCGGCGGCCATCGCGAACCGGAATCCCGCGCGACACGAGCCGCGCCTCCCGCACCGGATCGAGCTTGTGGCCCACCGGCTTCGACGGCGTCCGCAGGTCAGGATCGTCGGCATGGCAGAGCGTCTGGGTGATCAGCGTGACGACCGATCGCTGCACGCCGGCGCGCTCGAGCGCGTTCTGCAACGACTGCTGAATCATGTAGCCCATCCAGCCCGCGGTGCCCGCGACCAGCACGCCCAGCGGCAGCGGTTCGACCTGGTCGCCGGCGACCTCGTTGCGTGCCAACTCATCGCCGACCTGTGGCCCGTTGCCATGAACCAGAACGATGTGCCATCCCGCCGCGGCCAGATCGACGATGGGAGCGAGACTCGCCCGCGTATGACGAAACTGATTGCTGATCGTCGGCCGCTCACCGGGAGGCGCGACGGCGTTTCCTCCGAGGGCAACGACGATCGTTCCAGGAGCCGTCACGGCGGCGCAACCTAGCGGGGCCGCTGAGCCCGAGCAAGCTCTCCCAGGAGCTCCCGCCACAACTGGGTGAACAGCTCGAGGTTTCCGGCGCTGAGCGCTGCGTTCGCCTGCATCGCCAGGCGACGCGCCCGCTCCCACCGCGCCGCGATGGTCGTGTCGATGACGATCTGCTCACCGCCGAGCAGCGCCGCTCTGGCCGTGAGGGCGTGACCACTCCGTCCATCCAGCGTCACGTACACCTCGGCGACCCGAGGGGGAGCCTTGGGGGCGGGCTCTGAGGGGATGGGGTCGAGGATCTGTGCCTGCGCGGTGATGATGGAGCGCCCGGCCGGCCAAACGCTCAGCTGTCCGGGCCGCAGCAACGACGAGCCGATCAGCTCACCCGGCAACCGGTCAGGGTCGGCGGATGATGGCCTCCACAGGTGCACCTCGGGACCGCGTGGTGTGATGGCGGCGGCATACAGCCCTACGAACTTTTTCGGGGTCAGCATTCCCGACTCGAGGGCCACGCCCGTCCAGACGAGACCGCCGGGTGCTCCGAGCTGAAAAGGCTCGCGCGGGCGGGCGAACCAACCGGCGTCCACCGCGGAATCGGCGCTCGATCGCAGCAGTGCCGAGACCGCGACATCGAAGGTCTCAGCAGGATAGGCGAGCTGGGCGCGGAGATCCGCGGGCAGCCGTTCCGCGGGCTCGATGAGCGGTTTGAAACGACGCGCCCACGCAGCCGTCAGCGAGTCGTAGCCCTGAGCGAGCCACACGTGCGTCTCGCCGGTACCGGCGCGGACGGCGCCGACGAGGCTGGCGCGAAGAAACCGCACCTCGTCGTCGCGCCACGGGAGCGAACGAGCCAGCGGGAAGGCCCCGTGCGATACATAGCCCCAGCTCACCCACCAGAGCGCCCCGTCGTGCATCACGGGTGCCGCCGCGCCGAATTGCGCGAACGGTGCGAGTCGCTCGAGCCGCTCCACGACGTCTCGCCGCCACAGGAGGACCCGGCCGCCCGAGTCGCCGCGCGCCAACCCCCACGCCTGAATCGTCCAAGCGATCGCGAACCGGCGCCAACCACCGGTCAGCGGGATGCCGGCGGCGCCGGCCGGTGCGCTGTCGGGCGACGTCATGGATCCCTGCAGTCCGGGCCCGAAGAGCAGTGCCGTGTTGCCGAGCGGCTGCGACGTCAGGGTGAGGCCGGTGTCGGTTTCCAGGGCGAAACGGACTGGGCCGGGTGCGTTTGTCGGGGCGACCAGCCATACCGCCCCGCGGTCGCCGGGGCGCGGCGTGCGCAGCGTGACGGCGGTGGATGTGGGGCCGAGCGCGGCGGCCACATGCGCCGGGTCCCACAGCGGGATGGCCTGCACGGCCGCCTCTCCCGACGGGAAGGCGGGAGGTGCGGAGGAGTCCAGGTCGGTGAGCCCGAACGCGATGCGCTCCAGCGTGGCGCGATGGCGTAGCAGCTCGGGGTTCTCGGGACCGGTGGAGGCGCGCACGACGCCTGGAATCACGAAATACGCGGCCGTGAGCGAGACGAGCAGTGCCGCCCATCCCGCTTGAATGAGCTTGGGCTTGTCCCGCCAGGCCCAGACGAGCGAGATCACCGCTGTCACGATCGCCACCGCCGCCACGACCGCGGCGCCTGGGATCCGCACTGTGAGCGCCGCTTGATCGACGGGACCGTGGAGGCCGCCGACGGTTTCCGCCGGATCGAGCACCGCGCCCCAGGCGATCACGATGGCCAGGCAGGCGAACAACACGCCCACGTGCGTGCGGGCATGGTCGCTGGCGCGGATGCGCCCGCGGCGGAGCCGGAGCGATCCAATCACACCGTAGAGGAGCGCGACGATGCCGAGCGCGCCGACGACGAGAATGAGCGCCCGGTTTTGCAGCGCGCTGCGCCACGGGAGGACGCTGACGTAGTAGCCGGCGTCGTTGCTCAGCTTCGTCGAATCCAAAACGCCGAAGTGCGGTGGCGACGCGGCCAGGAGCGCGTAACGCCACCAGTCCGCCGTGCCAAGCGACAGCACCGCTCCGAGCGCGACGCCCAGCAGGACCGTGGCGGCGAAGAGCGTGCGGCGCGGCACGGCTTCGACGATCTCGAGGTTGCCGAGCCGGCGCGGCATCTGCACCGAGCCGATCGCCCGAAACACGACCAGCAAATTGCCGGTCAGCCACGCGATCGCGACGAGCACCACAGCGGCCTGGAGCAGTCGGGACAGGTCGCGAACGGCGATCACCGCCTCACCACCGGCGACGGTACGGTCCCAGGCGCGCTCTGCCGTCTCCACCGCGAGCCAGCGGCCTCCCACCAACGCAGCCACCAGGAGCCCGGCACCGATCAGATAGAGCGTGCGCCGGCTGGCTCGCGTCACGTCGTCACGCCGTGCGCCGTCAGCCAGCCTTCGACCTCGGCGCGATACGCGTCGAGCGCCTTCGGGCTGGCCGCCTCGAACCGCATCACCAGGACGGGCTGAGTATTCGAGGCACGCAACAGGCCCCAGCCCTCCGGGAACGTGACGCGGACACCATCGAGCGTCGAGACCGGATACTTCGCAGCGAACGCCTTGGCTGCCTGCTGCACCACGTCGAACTTCTTCTCGTCAGGACAATCGACGCGCATTTCCGGGGTGGCGAAGGTCTTGGGCAAGTCGGCGAGTAGGCGAGAGAGCGGGCCGCCCTCGCGGGCCTGATAGGCGAGCAGGCGGGCGGCGGCGAACAGCGCGTCGTCGAATCCGAACCAGTCGCCGCCAAAGAACATGTGGCCGCTCATCTCTCCTGCCAGCGGCGCACCGATCTCTTTCATCTTCTGCTTGATGAATGAATGCCCCGTCTTCCACATGACGGGCTCGAGCCCGGCCTTCTTGAGCATCTGCGGCAGGACCTCTGAGCACTTCACGTCGAAGATCACGGACTTCCCCTTGCCCATGCGGCGCACCAGATCTCGCCCGAACAACACGAGTAACTGATCGCCGAGGACCGGTTCACCCGTCTCATCGACGGCGCCGATACGGTCGCCGTCGCCGTCGAACGCGATCCCGAGCTCCGCCTTTTCCTTTTTCACGGCGACCTGGAGGTCGTGCAGGTTTTCGATCACCGTGGGATCGGGGTGATGATTCGGAAACGTCCCGTCCGACTCGGCAAACAGTGCGACGACGTCGGCCCCCAGCTCGCGCAGCGTCTCCACCGCCACGAGACTGGTGACGCCGTTGCCGCAATCCACCACCACCTTGAACCGCCGCGCGAGTGGCGCGTTGCGCTGCACGATGGCACGGCGGTACGCGGTGAGGAGTCCGCGGTGCGCGGCGGTCGATCCTCCAGGCTTGGTGGCGAGCTTTCCGTCGTTGATGAGTTTGTAGAGAACCTGGATGTCGTCCCCGAACACGGCGTCGTGTGCGAGGACCATCTTGAAGCCGTTGAACTCCGGCGGATTGTGCGAGCCCGTTACCTGAATGCCGCCGTCGACGGGCAGCGTCTTGGTCGCAAAGTAGAGCGCGGGGGTGGGCAGCTCGCCGACGTCGAGGGCGGCGCCACCGGCGGCCGCGATCCCCTCATAGACGCCCTGTGCGAGCCGGGCACCGGATGGCCGGTTGTCGCGCCCCACGGCCACGCGCGGCGCCTTGCCGAGGCGCTCCCATGCCAACGTCGTGTACGCTTGCCCAACGGCACGGGCGGCGGCGGGCGTGAGCTCCTTGTCGACGAGACCACGGATGTCGTACTGGCGGAAGATGGTGGCGGGAAGCTTCACGGGCCCCCCTTTTAGGGCGGGGTTACGATCGTCGTGGCCGTGGGCTGCACGGTCTCGACGGCGGATCTGGCGAGATCGAAGAGGCGATTGGGCCAGACTCCGAACAGCAGCAGCCCAACGACGACCGCGGTGACGGCGGACCGTCCCCAGCGGTCGAGACAGACATCCACGTGGGCAGTCTCGTTCGGCTCCGGTTTCATGTACATCGCCATAATGACCGGAAGATAGTAGCCCGCCGAGACGACGCTCGTGAGCACCAGAATGGCCGCTAAGGTGTTCTGGCCGGCGCTGGTGGCCGCGATGAGGATGTACCACTTGCCGATGAATCCGGCCGTTCCGGGAAAGCCCAACAGCGACAACATGCAGATGGCGAGTGCGAAGGCGAGCCACGGCCGCCTGGCCGCGAGGCCGGAGAGATCGTCGATGAGCACGTCACTCTCGCCTCCCCTGCCCTTGGCGGTGAGCACCGCGAAGGCGCCGAGCGACATCAGTGTGTAGGCGATCACGTAAACGAGGAACGCGCTCGAACCTGTTGCGCCGCCTGCGCTGACCGCGACAAGCAAGTAGCCGGCATGCGCAACCGACGAATAGGCGAGCATCCGCTTGAGCGACCGTTGCCCGAGGGCAAACAGGTTCCCGCCGATCATCGTGATCACGGCGAGCCACCAGAGGATCTCATGCCAGGCCGGCACTCGGCCGAACGCCTGATTCATCACGCGGAGCAGTGCCGCGAATGCCGCCGCCTTCACACCGGTCGCCATGAACGCGGTGACGGGCGTGGGTGCGCCATCGTAAACATCGGGCGCCCACATGTGGAACGGCACCGCGGCGATCTTGAACGCAAATCCCACGATCAGCAGGGCCAGTCCCGCGAGCAGCATGACGCTCGGCTGCCCCATGAGGCTGACCTGCCCGCCAATGAGGCCGAGGTTGGTTGTGCCGGTCGCGCCGTAGACCAGCGCGATGCCGTACAGCAGGAATCCGGAGGCGAACGCGCCCAGCAGGAAATACTTCAGCGCGGCTTCGGCGGAGCGGGCGCGGCGGCGGTCGATGCCGGCCAGCACGTACACCGCGACCGACATGAGCTCGAGGCCAAGAAAGATCACCATCAAGTCGGCGCCGGCAGCCATCACCATCATGCCGAGCGTGCCGAAGATGAGGAGGACGTAGTACTCGGGCGCGAGCAGCTGTTCGCGCTCGAGGTATGCGAACGAAATCAGCACTGTGAGCGCGGCGGCGCCGAGGAACACCCAGGTGGCGACCCAGCGGAAATCGTCAGCCGCGATCATCGACACCTGTCCCCCCACCGTGGCGCTGTTCCACCACAGCCACCAGGTGGCCACGGCGGTCGAGACGAGGGCCAGGAGTGTCAGCCATCCGGTGATCCGCAAGTCCCGCACGGTGCTATGCCGCCACGCGACGAACAGCAACACGACCAGCGACCAGCCGGTCAGGACCAGCTCCGGCAGGAGCGACAGCAGCAGGTCTGGATAGATCGAGGGGTCGAGTCTCACGGTTGACCCGCCGTGAGGGCCGCGCCTGGCCGGAGCTGCTCGATCAGCGCCCGCGACGAGGGCTCCATCCGCTCGAGGAACGGCTTCGGGTAGATGCCGATCCACAGAATCAGGACGACCAATGGAACCAGCACCGTGATTTCGCGCGGCGTCAGGTCGGTGAGCTTCTCATTCTCGGGATTCGCCAGCGGATTGTAGATCACCCGCTGCAGCGCGGTCAGCAGATAGGCTGCGGCGACGATCACGCCCGTGGTCGCCAGCGCGGTGGCGATGGGGTAGGTCCGGAACGACCCGATCAGCACGAGGAACTCGCCGACGAACCCGTTCGTGCCCGGCAGCGCGATGGACGACAGCGATACGAAGGTGAGAATCGCGGCGAACAACGGCACGACGCGCGCGATCCCACCGTACGCTTCGAGCAGACGGCTGTGCCGCCGTTCGTAGATCATCCCGACCAGGAAGAACAGCGCGCCGGTCGAGATGCCGTGGTTGATCATGATCAGGAGCGCACCCTGCACGCTTTGCAGCGTCAGCGCCCAGATGCCGAGCATCACGAAGCCGAGGTGCGCGACGGAGGAGTAGGCGATGAGCTTCTTGAAATCCGGCTGCACCATCGCGACGAGACCGCCGTAGATGATCCCGATCAGCGACAGCACTACGATGACGAGCTGCACGGTTTGATTCAGCGCGACCGCCGGGAAGAACGGCAGCGCGAACCGGAGGAACCCGTAGGTCCCCATCTTCAACAGGATGCCGGCGAGGATCACGGACCCCGCCGTCGGCGCCTCCACGTGCGCGTCGGGGAGCCAGGTGTGCAGCGGGAACAGGGGCACCTTGATGGCGAACGCGAGGAAGAAGGCCCCGAACAGCCACCACGCGACGGATCCGAGATCCTTCGCGTTGCTCAGGAGGTGCGCGTACCCGAACGAGTACACCCCGCTTGCCTGGCCCGCGTGCAGATAGAGCACGAGGATCGCCACCAGCATGAGCAGCGAGCCGAGGAACGTATAGATGAAGAACTTGATCGCCGCGTACAGCCGGTTGTCGCCGCCCCAGACGCCGATGATGAAGTACATCGGGATGAGCATCACTTCCCACATCACATAGAACAGGAAAAGATCGAGGGCGACAAAGACGCCGATCATGCCGGTCGTCAGGACGAGCAGCAACGTGTAAAACGCCGGCTCACGCTTTGTTATGTAGCTCCAGCTGCCCAGGATCGAGAGCGGCATCAGGAACGTCGTGAGGAGCACCAGGAACAGCGAGATGCCGTCCACGCCAACGGTGTAGTGAATCCCCCACGCCGCGATCCAGGCATGGTCGGCGGTGAACTGGATGCCCCCGCTCGGCACGAATGTCCACCACAGCGGCACGGAGAGCGCAAACTCGACCAGGCTGGCGGCCAGCGCGACGTATTTCGCAAGCCGGGCCGGAATGAGGAGCACAAGCGCGCCGGCGATCAGCGGCCAGGCGAGCAGCGCGGTGAGGACCCAGGAGCCGTACATCAGCCGAGCGCCCGCCAGAGGACGAGCAGCACGCCGATGACGAACACGGCGACGTAGGTCCCGACCTGCCCCGTCTGCAACCAGCGATTGGCCCAGCCCAGCGCGCGCGCGCCGCGGGCAGCGCCGTTCACGGCTGCGGCATCCACGATGCGTTGATCGATATCCTGCCAGAGCACCACGCGCGAGAACCACACCAGCGGGCGCACGAACAACGCGTCGTAGATCTCATCCACGTACCACTTGTTCTTCAGTACTCGCGCCAACCCACGCTCCTCGGGCGCACTCCGCGCCGGGACGAGCCGCTCAGGTCTCAGCAGCCGCCAGGCGCCGACGATGCCGATCACCGCAACGGCAACCGCGATGCCGACCAACAGCCACTCGGACGAAGCGGAGAGGTGCACTTCCGGAATCAGCGTGGCGCTCGGCAGCGTGACCGGCTCAAGCCAGTGCTGCAGACGCGCGCCGCCGTGAAACAGCTCGGGCACGTTGAGGAGCCCGCCGGCGGCAGACAGCACGGCCAGCACCAGCAGCGGTCCCGTCATGATCCACGGCGCTTCGTGCAGATGCGCCTGCTCTTTCTCACCGGTGCGGTTCGGTCCGTGGAACGTGTAGAGCATGAGCCGGGTCATGTAGAACGCCGTCAGCAGCGCGGCCAGGAGTCCGAACCCCCAGAACACCAGCCAGGCCGGTTCGGCGTGTCCGCGCGCGTTCGCGGCGGCCAGGATTTCATCCTTCGAGAAGAATCCCGCGAGCGGCGGAATACCGGCGATCGCCAGCGTCGCGATCCACATGACGGCCGTCGTCCACGGCATGTAGCGCGACAGGCCGCCCATGTTGCGCATGTCCTGGGCGTCCTCGTGTGCGTGCGTGTGATGATAGGCGCGGTGCATCGCGAAGATGACGCTGCCCGAGCCGAGGAACAGCAAGGCTTTGAAAAAGGCGTGCGTCGCGAGATGAAAAATGCCGCCCGTGATGGCGCCGGTACCGACGGCGAGGAACATGTAGCCGAGCTGCGAGACCGTGGAGTACGCAAGGACTTTCTTGATGTCCCACTGCTTGAGCGCAATCGTCGCCGCGAAGAGCGCCGTCAACGCGCCGACGCCGGCGACCACTTCACTCGAGATCGGCGCCATCGCAAACAGCAGGTTGCACCGCGCGACGAGATAAACGCCGGCGGTCACCATCGTGGCGGCGTGGATCAATGCGGAGACAGGCGTCGGCCCGGCCATCGCGTCCGGCAGCCAGGTGTACAGGGGGATCTGCGCCGATTTCCCGGTACAGCCCAGGAACAGGAACAGCGTGATCGCGGTGACCGCCGCGCCGCCCGGGACGAGAGCTGTCGGGGCGTGTGCGAACACCGTCCCGAAATCGAGCGAACCGGTTGCCCAGAAGATCATGAACATCGCGACCATGAACCCAAAGTCGCCGATCCGGTTCATGATGAACGCCTTGCGGCCCGCGTTGGCGTTCGCCGCGTCCCCGTACCAGAAGCCGATCAACAGATAGCTGCACAAGCCTACGCCTTCCCAACCCACGAACATCACGGGGAAGCTCGCGCCCAGGACGAGCACCAGCATGAAGAAGACGAAGAGGTTGAGATACGCGAAGTAGCGCGCGTATCCCGGATCGTCTTTCATGTAGCCGATGCTGAACAGGTGGATCAACGACCCCACACCGGTCACGACGAGCAGCATGACCAGCGAGAGCTGGTCGACCTGGAACGCTACGTCGAGCTGCAGCGTGCCCACCGGGATCCACGACCAGTAGCGGAAGACGACCGGTTCCTCGGCATGGAGTCCGAGAAACCCGCTGAACACGGCAAGTGCGATGGCGAAGGCGGCGAGTAATACCCCCGCACCGATCACGGACACGAGCGTCTTGGCGTTCGGCCGCACGAACGCGATGGTGCCGTTCAGCACGAAGCCGAGCAGCGCGAGGGCCGGTGCGAGCCAGATGAAGTCGACGAACCTGTCGGTCATCCGTCCTTCAGCAGGTTCATGTTCTGCAGGCTGACCGACTGCTTGTGGCGGTAGACGGCCAGAATGATCGCGAGGCCGACTGCCGCTTCCGCGGCCGCGACCGCCATCACGAAGAACACGAACACCTGCCCGCCGAGTCCCAGGCTTTGCGCCAGCGCGACGAACGTAAGGTTCACCGCGTTGAGCATCAGCTCGACGCACATGAAGATCACGATCGCGTTGCGCCGCAGGAGCACGCCGAGCACGCCGAGCGTGAAGAGGACGGCGGAGATGGCGAGTGCGGGATTGAGGAGCACGCTAGAGCTTCCGCTTTGCGAGCACGACCGCGCCCACGATCGCGGCGAGGAGCAGCACGCTCGCGATCTCGAAGGGAACGAGGTACGTGCCAAACAATGGAGTGGCGACGGAGCCGACGATGCCCTGCTGCTGTTGGATCCCCAGGATGCTCCCCGGGGGCAGTGTGATCGCCGACCGCAGCGTCGTCCGGGTCATGGGCTGCAAGAGAAACAGCAGTGCGGCGCCGAGCAGTACACCGACGCCGAGCCCGAGCGGTCCTTTGATATCGCTGGGACCGGGTCGACCCAGGTTGAGCAGCATGATCACGAACAGGAAGAGCACCATGATCGCGCCTGCGTACACCAGGACCTGCAGCGCCGCCAGGAACTGCGCGTCGAGCAGCACGAACAGCGCCGCGATGCAGAAGAGGGTGACGACGAGCCACAGCGCGCTGGCGATCGCGTTCTTGCGCGTGATACAGAGCAGCGCGCTCCCCATCGCGATGCCACCGAAGATCCAGAAGAACGTGGCGGTCACTACTCGCCTTTGGGATCCGACGGATCCCACAGTGTGGACACGGGGTGCGTCTGGGCCGTCAGCCGCTCGAGGTCGTACACGAACCGGTCGCGGGAGTACTCGGAGTTCTCGTAGTGCACCCCGACGTGGATCGCCTCCTCGGGACACACTTCCTGACAGTAGCCGCAGAAGATGCAGCGGAACTCGTCGATCTCGTAAATCAGCGGATAGCGGTGGCCCTCTTCATCCTCGCCCGGCACGAGCTTGATGCAGTTCGCGGGGCAGATCTGCGGGCAGAGACCGCACGCCACGCACTTCGCTCTGCCCTGCTCGTCGGTGAGCATGCGGTGCGTCCCACGCCAGCGCGAGGAGAGCGTCCAGTCCCGGGAGGACTTCTCCTCGGGGTACTGCATCGTGACCTTGGGCCGCAGCAAATGGCTGAACGTGAGCGCCATCCCCTTCAGCGTCGCGCGCAGGTACGACGTCTGCTGTGTCGGCCGCTTCAGCACCTTCACGCCAATTGCCATTATGCGGCCTCCTGCGGCATGGAACCGGACACGATCCGGCCGCGGTCGAGCCACCAGACGAGCGCGATGAGCAGCACGAGATTCAGCCCTCCCAGGGCCCACGCCAGGCGGGGGCCGTAATCCCAGCCGAGCCGGATGCGGACGAACCAGATCGCGACGGCGAGCAGCGTGATGTAGAGGAGGGCGAGCGGAAGCAGCACCTTCCAGCCGAGCGCCATAAGCTGATCGTACCGGAAGCGCGGCAGCGTCCAGCGAACCCAGATGTATGTGAAGAGGAATACGAACGTTTTGAGACTGAAGGCCACCAGGGTCGCCAGCGTTTTGAGCACGCTCGGATCGCCGGTCGAGTCCCAGGTCGTGAACGGGATATCCCATCCGCCGAAGAAGAGCGTGGCCATGAGCGCGGAGGCCGTCACCATGTTCGAGTACTCCGCGATGTAAAACATCGAGAACTTCATCGCGCTGTACTCGGTGTGATAGCCGGCGATCAGCTCGGCCTCGGCTTCCGGCAGATCGAAGGGTAACCGGTTGGTCTCGGCGAGCGCGCTGATAAAGAAGATCACGAACGATACCGACAACGGGACAATGAACCAGGCGTGCGCCGTTTGCTGCTGCACGATCACCTGCGACAGCGTGACATTGCCGGCAAGCAGCAAGACCGCGACGGTGCTCAGGCCCAGCGCGATCTCGTACGAGATCATCTGGGCCGACGCGCGCAGCCCGCCAAGCAGCGCGTACTTGTTGTTCGATGCCCAACCCGCCAGCACGATGCCGTATACGCCGAGCGAGCTGATCGCGAGGATATAGAGGAAGCCGACGGGAAGATCCGCGACGACCATCGGCACGACGCCCCATTTCGTCGGGAGTGGGGCCGCAAACGGGATGACCCCGAAGGTCAACATCGCCGGCACGAACGACACGACCGGCGCGAGCGTAAAGAGCGCCTTGTCCGCCAGCGCGGGCGACGTCTCTTCCTTGAGAAAGTTCTTCAGGCCGTCGGCCGCCGGCTGGAGCAGCCCCTGTGGGCCGACGCGGTTCGGGCCGAGGCGATCCTGCATCCAGGCACACACCCGCCGCTCGAGGAGCGTGAGCAGCGCGACCCCCACCAGGATCAGGTTGACGACCACGAATACCTTGATCGCCGATGTGATCAGGAAGAAGGTCATCGCACTTCCGCCAATCCCAGCGTCGTGACGAGCTGTCCGAGCACCCACGCGGCCGGTTGCGCCATCCCGGGCGCGGGCTTGGCCTGGTAATAGCGTTGCTCGCGCCCATCGCGATTCACGAACGTCCCCTCTTCTTCCGCAACGTTCGCGATCGGCAGAATCGCATCGGCACGGCGGCACGCCGCGGCCTCCGCGAGCACCGTCCCGAGATAGATCAGCGCACCGTCCGTCTCGACAGCGCAATCGGGATCGTCGAGGACCAACACCACGGCGGCACCCTTCGCCGCGGCGAGGGCAGGCGCGTAGTCGCGCGTGTAGCCGAGCCGTTCCGCGCCTGTCGCGTTGGGCGCACGCTCGGCGCGCAGCGCGAGATTCGGGACGCCGGCGAGCGGCGCCTCTTCGCCCATCACCAGCTGGAACGCGCCGGTCCAACTAAAGCCTGACAGGAGCCGCTTGGCCGCCGCCAGCGCTTCGCTGGACGCGCCGGGCGACACGAGCGCCACCGCCTTGCCTCCTCCCGCGGCGCCGCGCAAAATGCCGGCAACCCGGTCGATCGCTTCATCCCAATCGACCGCCTTGAGCTCCCCGTCACGGCGGACGAGCGGCGCCTCGATGCGATCGCCCCGGTTCATCCAGCGATAGTGCGCGCGGCCATGATCGCAGATGAAGTAGCGGTTGATGTCGAGATTGGTCCGCGGGCGGACGCGCACGACGACCTCATCCCGCGTGTCGAGCGTGATGTTGCAGCCCTGCGAGCAGCCGGTACAGACCGACGCCGTCTTGTCGAGCTCCCAGGCGCGCGCCTTGTGCAGGAAGTCCTTCGAGAGCAGCGAGCCGACCGGGCACAGGTCGACGACGTTCCCTGCCCAGGGATGGTCGAGCCGCGCCTCGGGATGAATGCCGATGAACGCGCGGTCGCCGCGCTCGGACACGTTGAGGACCGGCTCTTTCGCGACGTCCTCCATGAACCGGACGCAGCGCGTGCACAGAATGCAGCGGTTGGGCACGTACAGGACGTCCGGCCCGAAGTCCTCGACGGGATTGAACCGCTTGGCAAACTCGGCGTAGCGCGTGCGCGCCTGGCCTTCCTGGAACACGAAGTCCTGCAGCTCGCACTCGCCCGCCTGATCGCAGATCGGGCAGTCGAGCGGATGGTTGATGAGCAGGAACTCGAGCACGCTTTGGCGCGCGGCCTTGGCGGGCACGCTCTGCGTCTTGACGACCATTCCTTCCGTGACCGTCGTCGCGCACGCGATCTGCAGCTTGGGCGCCTTTTCGATCTCGACGAGGCACATGCGGCAGACGCCGGCGACGGGGAGTCCGGGGTGATAGCAGTAATGCGGGACGAGCACGCCCGCCTGCTTCGCCGCCTCGATCACGAGGGTGCCTGGAGGGACCGATACTGGTGTCCCGTCGATTGTCAGGTTGATCATGCCGTCAGCCATCAGCCGTCTGCCCTCAGCCAACCATGACGGGTTGGCGGTTGCCTGCGAGATAGGCTTCGAACTCGCCGCGGAATTTCTTGATGCCACTCACGATCGGCGCCGCGCACGAGTCAGACAGCACGCAGATCGTCTTCCCGGTCATGTTCTCGGAGAGATCGAGGAGCAAGTCGAGATCCTTGGACGTGCCCTGCCCCGCCAGAATGCGCTCCATGATCTTCGTGGTCCACGCGGTGCCCTCGCGGCACTGGGTGCACTGCGCGCACGACTCGTGCGCGTAGAAGCGCGCCAGCCGCATGATCTGATAGACCATGTCGGCGGAATCATCGAACACGATCACGCCGCCCGAGCCGAGCATCGTGCCCGCGGCCACGCAGCCCTCGTAATCGAGCAGCGTCCCCTCGGCCTCTTCCCGGGTCAGAATGGGCACCGACGACCCGCCGGGAATGCACGCCTTGAGTGTGCGGCCGGCGCGCGGGCCACCGCACATGTCGTAAATCAGGTCCTTCAGCGGGAAGCCCAGCGTCACTTCGTAGTTGCCCGGCCGCTGCACGTGCCCGCACACCGAAAACAGCTTGGTGCCGGTGCTCTTGGGATTCGACAGGCACAGCCCTTTGTACCAGGCGGCGCCGCGCGTGATGATGTGCGGCACGGCCGTGAGCGTCTCGACATTGTTGATCGTCGTCGGCAGGCCGAACAGACCGGCGGCCGCCGGGAACGGCGGCTTGATTCGCGGGTTGCCCCGTTTGCCTTCGATCGAGTTCATCAGCGCCGTTTCTTCACCGCAGATGTAGGCGCCCGCGCCGCGATGGAGATGGATCTTGATGGTGCCGAATACCCCCGCGGCATTCGCTTCGGCGAGCGCCCGTTCCATGATGGTCCAGGGCTCGGTGAACTCGCCGCGAATGTAGATGTAGGCAACCTCGGCGCGGATCGCGTGCGCCGCGATGGCGGTGCCCTCGAGCAGCGCGTGCGGCGTCCACCGCATGATCTCGCGATCCTTGAACGTGCCGGGCTCGGACTCGTCGGCGTTCACGCACAGGTAATGCGGTTTCTTTTTCTCTTTGGGCATGAACGACCACTTCAAGCCGGTCGGGAATCCCGCCCCGCCACGGCCCCGCAGTCCCGAGTCCTTTACGATGTCGGTGACGGCCACAGGATCCATCGTGAGCACCTGCGCGAGCGCTGCGTAGCCGCCGCGCTTGGTCCATCCCTTGATAGTGCGCGCGTCCGCATCGCCGAAATGCTGCGAGAGGACGACGGTTTCTTTGGGGTGCGGTTTGTGTGGGTAGCCCATTAGGCAACCCAGTCCGTTGGAATGTTGGAAGGTTGGAAGGTGGTCCTTCCAACATTCCAACCGTCCAACATCCCGATGGTCACCGGTACTTCCTCACGATCTCCGCGACTTTCTCGGGCGTCACGTTCTCCAGGAAATCATCGTTGACCAGAATGGGCGTGGCGAACCCGCACGCGCCGAGACACTCGACTTCGACGATCGTCCACTTGCCGTCGGGACTCGTCGCGCCCGCATCACCGGCGCCCGTCTGCGCGAGGAGCGCCTTCAGCACGTCCTCGGCCCCGCAGATGTTGCACGGCGAGGTCGTGCAGACCTGCACGAAGTTTTTGCCGACGGGATGCTGGTGGTACATCGTGTAAAACGTCACGACGCCCTTCACGAACGCGGGCGACAGCCCCAGTGCTGCGGCGACCTCAGCCATGACGGCATCGGAGATCCACCCCTGCTCGCGCTGCGCGATCCACAACGCCGGCAGCAAGGCGGCCTGTTTGGTGGGATAGCGCTGCAACACGGTCTGCAGCTCTTCCTGCACTTTGCCGGTGAAGACGGGTTGGTAGTCCTCCTGCACCGTCATCGGTCGACCTCGCCCATGACGATGTCCACGGACGCGTTGATGGCAATCAGGTCGGACAGCAGATGCCCTTCGGCCATCTTGGGCAACGCGGACAGGTTGATGAAGGAGGGCGGGCGGATGCGCCAGCGCACCGGCTTCGCCGTACCATCGGAGACGAGGTAGTTGCCGAGCTCGCCCTTGGGATTCTCGATCCCGACGTAGGCCTCGCCGACCGGCGCCTTGACGCCTTCCATGACCTGTTTGAAATGAAAGATCATCGCTTCCATGTCGCTCATCGCGCGGGTCTTGGACGGGAGAATGACCCGGGGGTCGTCGACGTTGATCGGACCGTCGGGCAGCCGGTCGAGCGCCTGCGCCAAAATGCGGTTCGACTGGTGGCACTCTTCGAGGCGGACCATGTAGCGATCGAATACATCGCCGTGCTCTCCGACCACCACGTCGAAGTCGTACGTCGCGTAGCCGAGGTACGGCTTGTCCTTGCGGACGTCGTAGGCGACGCCGCTCGCGCGGAGCATGGGGCCCGAGAGCGAGTAATTGATCGCCTCGGCGGCGCTGAGCGTGCCGACCCCCTGGGTGCGGCCCGCCCACACCGCGTTGCGGGTGAGGACGCGGTCGATTTCGCCCAGCGTCTTCGGAAAGGTGCGCGTGAACTCGCGGAGCTTCTCGACAAAGGGGTCGGGAATGTCGGCCATAAGCCCACCGACGCGCGTGAGGCTCGTCGTCAGACGGGCGCCGGTCCACATCTCCTGGAGATCGTAGATGCGCTCGCGCTCCTGGAACGCCCACAGAAACGGCGTAAACGCGCCGAGGTCGATCGACGTCGTGCCGAGCCACACCATATGCGAGATGATGCGGCTCATCTCGCAGGCGATGACACGCAGCACGGTGCAGCGCGGCGTGATCTCGATCCCCATCAGCTTCTCGGCCGCCAGGGCGAAGCCGACGTTGTTCGACATCGGCGAGAGGTAGTCGGTGCGGTCGGTGAGCGGGATGATCTGGTTGTAGTGGCGGTACTCGCCGAGCTTCTCGAAGCCCGAGTGCAGGTAGCCCAGGTGCGGGATACAGCGCACGACGGTCTCGCCGTCAAGCTCGACCACCAGCCTGAGCACACCGTGCGTGGCGGGATGCTGGGGCCCGATGTTCACCAGCATATGCTCTTCGTTGAGGCCAGGCTCCGTCACGGCCGTGAGCGGCACCCGCGCCGGACGTCCCTCGGCGTCCACGCCCGGTGTTGCCAGCTCGAGCTCGACGGTACGCTTACTCATGCCGGCGGGTCCGGGATGACGCCGCGCTCACCGCGCTGCAGCCGGTCGCGCATGTCGTCGGGCAGATCACCGGCGGCCTCCGCGATCGACAGCTCGTCCAGCGAGTAATTGGCTTCGGGATTGATGTTGAGCGCCTGCCGCACCTGCTCGGCACGGGAGAAGCGGCCGCGGAGCGGGAAGCTTTTCCGCAGCGGATAGCCTTCCGCGTAGGTCTCCCACATCAGAATACGCCGCAGATCGGGGTGCCCGCGGAAGGTGACGCCGAACATGTCAAAGACCTCTCGCTCGAGCCAGTCGGCGCCGCGCCACAGGCTCCACACCGAGTCCACGGCGAGCTCCTCCGACGCCGGCAGCTCGACTTTGACGCGCACGTCGACTTTGCGCTGGAGCGAGCGGAGGAAGTACACGACCTCGAGCGGGCGCTCGCGATCGCGGAACTCGACGGCCGTGACGTCGACCAGGTAGTCGAATTCCTGGCCTGGCGTCGTTTTCAGCCACCGCATCGCGTCGAGCAGGCGTTCGCGGGCGACGAACACAACGGTCTCGCCATCGCGCGCGACTTCGGTGCGAAGCGCCCCCGGAACCGGGGGAACAGGCGGAGCCGCAGTCACGACGAACGAAACTGGTGGACGGAGTTGCCGAACGGCTCGGAGATCTCGTCGATCGTTTCGGGCGGGAGCCGGAGGCCCTTGTCGTCGAGCGGCTGCTCATCGCGCCGCTTCACGGCATCGAAGAGTGACTCACCCTTGATCTTCTTGTGCAGCAGGAGAATGCCGTAGAGCAGTCCTTCGGGCCGCGGCGGGCAGCCGGGGACGTAGACGTCCACCGGAACGATCGTGTCGATGCCCTGCACCATCGCGTAGTTGTCGAATACCCCGCCCGTGGACGCGCACGCGCCCATCGAGATGACCCACTTGGGCTGCGGCATCTGATCGTAGATACGGCGGATTACCGGGGCGAGCTTGAACGGCAGCCGGCCGGCGCAGATCAGCACGTCGGCCTGGCGCGGCGAGAAGGCCTGGCGCTCCATGCCGAAGCGCGCAAAGTCGAACCGGCTCGCCGCAGTCGCCATGAACTCGATGGCGCAGCACGCCGTGCCGAACGGCATCGGCCACAGCGAATTGGCGCGTGAAGAGTTCACGGCCCAGTCGATCAGATTCTCGAACTTGGCGAGCAGGTAATTCGAGCTTTTGACTTCGCCGACGTGTTTCATAGAACCTCAAAAGTCGTCGAGCAGAATCGTCAAGCAGAATCGTCGAGCAAAATCGTTTACGCTCTCGCTTGACGTTTCTGCTTGACGCCGTCCCTCGACGTATTTAGTCCCGACGTATTTAGTCCCATTGGAATGCGCCGCGCTTCCAGACGTAGATATAGCCCACGAATAACACCAGCATAAACACCAGCATCTCGATCAACAGAAACCCCGTGGTCAGCGTGCCATTCCCCATAAAGATGACCGCCCACGGTACCAGAAAGACAGTTTCGATGTCGAAGAGGATGAAGAGGACCGCGACGAGATAGAACTTGACCGAGAAGCGCTCGTGCGCGCTGCCGAGCGGCGGCATGCCGCTTTCGTACGGGCGCTCTTTGATCTCGGTCGGCCGGCGCGGCCCGAGGAAATGCGACCCCACGATCATCGTCGTCGCGATGACGATGGCCAGACCCAGCAGCATCAGGAACGGGAGATAGGGCTGCATGGCGCTCGTGAAAAAATTCACTAAGGCTCTGCATAAGTCAAGTTGGCGCCATTACATTGGGCCCCCATGTCAATCAAATCGGATCGCTGGATTACCAAGATGTCGAAGGATCACGGAATGATCGAGCCGTTTGCGGACCGCCAGGTGCGCGACGGCGTGATCTCGTACGGCGTTTCATCCTACGGCTACGACATGCGCGTCGCGCCGGAGTTCAAGATTTTCACGAACGCGCTGTCGGCGGTGGTCGATCCGAAACAGTTCGATCCGAAATCGTTCGTCGAGTTCAAGGGTGACGTCTGCATTGTGCCACCGAACTCGTTCGTGCTCGCGAGCTCGGTCGAGTATTTCCGGATCCCCCGCAACTGTTTGACGGTCTGCGTGGGGAAAAGCACCTACGCGCGCTGCGGGATCATTGTCAACGTGACGCCATTTGAGCCGGAGTGGGAAGGCTTTGTCACGCTGGAAATCAGTAATACGACGCCCCTGCCCGCCCGGATCTACGCGAATGAGGGGATTGCGCAGGTGCTGTTCTTTACCGCCGACGAGGGGGATGAGTGCGAGGTCTCGTACAAGGATAAAAAAGGCAAATATCAGGCGCAGCGAGGCATTACCCTACCCAAGCTGTAAGCGTCTTTCTATCGTACGGGGTGCTGTCCTACTCGCGCCTTTTGGTTATAAGCGTACGCAACGGCCAATGTTATTAGCGCGAGCACAAAGAAGCTGCCGACCCGATACAACGCCTGCAACGCCGACAAGTCGTACAGCACAATCTTCAGGGCGGCGAGCGCTGCGACCCCCAGGCCCGCGGACCTGACCGCTTTGCGATCCAGGCGGAATCCCACGTTGACCAACGCGCCGGCGTACAACAGCCAGAAGGTGCTGATCGCCAGATCCCCGGCCAGTCCACTCGTAAAGGCGCGATGGAGCTCGAGGGAGCCACCGAGCAGGAGACAGCCGCCAGCCATCCACCAGAGCGCGGCGCGCCCGAATCGCAGGTTCGCCTGCACGAGAGTGTCGGCGGGCCACCAGCGGGCGGCGATCACACCGGCCGCGCAGCACGCGTACCACCCCAGAGACCACAATCCGGTGAAGGCCGGATCAGCGACGTTGCGGTTGTCCCACGCCCCGCTGAACAGCGTCAGGTAGCCGCCCGCGAGGAGTAGCAACCCCGTCGCCAGTGCCAGACCGCGCAGCGGCGGCCGCCACGACGGCGCGCCCCGCACGAGCGCGACTGCGAACAGAATCCAGTACCACACGAGCGCGATCGCCGCAGCAAGCGGTGTAGCGTGCAGCGTGCGCTGGAGCTCGAAGGAGACGCCGATCAAGAGTGTAGCGGCGGTGAGCGACCAGAGCGCGACGCCGACGCTGTCTTCGGCGCCGATCGTCTTGCGCGTATCCCACCAGCGCGCGGTCACCGCAAACGCGATCAGACTGACGTACCAGGCGAGTGCCCAGCTCCCTGTGAACGCCGGATCGGTAGCCGGCCGGAGGTAGAGTGCGACCGTGAACAGCTGCAGGAATGCCACCGGCGCGAGCACCGCGCTGACCTCGGAGGCCCCAGGGCGCCCAGCCCAGCGGCCGCTCGCGCTCGCCGCCACGGCCAACAGGGCCCAGCCGGCGGCAACGGCGGCGCCGTCCCACTGACCGGAAACCGCGAGGGCCAGCAACACGAACCCCATCACGACGAGATGCAGCGTTCGGGGCAGCCACCCGCTCCCGAGGTACAGGATGGCCAAGGCCACCGGAATCGCCCCGCCCCACCCCACCAGCGCACTCGGCGAGGCGACGACCGCGAGCGTTACCAGCGCGAGGGGCGTGAGATAGACGATGAACTCAGCGCCGACGCTATTGTCTCGCATGCCGGCGAGCGGCGTCGTCTGGCGCTGCTGCCACCAGACGATCGCGGTGATCAAGGCGCCGGCGCCGATGGCCGACCAGCGCAACGTGTCGTCACCGCTGAGGGCGAACAGCACCGTCCACACCATGACGAGCGCGCCCACCCGCGCCTCCGGCCACTCCGTCGCGGCTGCGCGCTTGGGATTCGTGGCGAGCAACGCCACGACGGCGCCGAGGGCGGCGTAGTTCAGGCCGGCGGTCGAATTCAGATCGTGGGGAATGAGCGCGGCCGGAATGAGGAAAACCCCGAACAACGCGCAATTGAATGTGGCGCGCCAGTTCACGCGCTGGGCCAGGATCATGAAAATGGTGCCGCCGACGGCCATGTACGCCAGGAACTTCTCCGGCTCGGGCACCGGGCCGGCCAGGAAGATCGGTGCGAGGTACGCGCCGGCGAGGGCCCAGATGGCGAGTGCCTCCACGTTGTGGCGAATAGCGAGCGCCACGACGACGCCGCTCGTCGCGGCCAGCAGCACAACCCCGACCTGCCGGTTCACGAGCCCATACAGGCCAGCGGCGGCCCACACGCCGAGGTAGACGAGCCCGCCGCCACCACCGATGATGGCGGCGCCGTAGCGCAGCAGGCCGCCCCCATCCCCCTCCCCGCCCCCTCGTCGCACCAGGCGATCGCCCCATACGACGAGCGCGGCGCCGGCCACGACCGCACCGCTCGCGCGCACGAGCGGCGCGATCCAGCCATGCTGGATCGCGTAGTTGAGGAAGAATCCGCCCGTTGCGAGCAGCGCGAGCACGCCGACGATTAACAGGCCGCGTTGGCCGACCCACTGTTCCCAGTCGATCCCTGGCTGCGACTCGCTGGGGAGTATCTCGATCTTGCGTGGGACGACGACTCGCGGGGAGAGAGGGGCGGGAGCGGGAACGGGAGCCGGCGATGTGATTCGGGCGGGCGGCCCACGCGGGTCTCGGGCGGCGGGCGCGGCGATCGAGCGGACGACCAACTGCCGGACGATGCCTTCCAGCTCGGCGAGGCGGCGCTCCAGCCGCTCGATCGCCTCTTTCTGGTCGTCGCTCACACGGCGGCTGCGGGGCGCCTAGCTCCGAGCGCTGTGATAGCAACCGTCGCCACCGCCAGAACGATCAAGTCCCACCGCCAGCCTGGTTCGAGGGCAGGCACGATCAACTGCACGAGGTTCATCAGCAGATCGAACACACCAATCACCAAACCGAGGAGGACGGTCCCATGGAGCGTGAACCCCCGCTGAACGAGGAGGCCGCCGGTAGCCAGGATTACGGCGGCCTGACCTGCGGCTATCGCACTTGTCGCCGCGATGCCGCCGAGCAGCGTTTGCATTAACGCGACTCGGGATGGGACATAACTGAAGAACAGAGTGTGAATGATCGCCATGGCAACGCCGGCCAGTACCGCACAGATGCAAGCCCAAATCGCGTAGTAGATCACGATGCGCGTACGGTCGCTGGTTTCCATGGGCTCCAATCTAGCGCAGAGCGGCTGCCGCTTCCACGAGCGCTGCGCGCGCCTGATCCACGCGATTCACGAGGTCGACCAGCTCCTTGTTGGCGGTCTGGGCGTCGGCATAGCGAATGGCTTCGTTGACGCTGGGGAATGCCATTGTTGCATAGCCGTTATCGAGATCGGCCGCGAACTGCAGGCTTTTGAACCAGGGCCGGCTCACGAGCCCGTCCGGCCGGGTGAGGCGGCGTTCGACTGCCATCAGCGCCTGATTGATGCGTTGCGCCCGCGCGGAGTCGACGGTCCCCGCCTGCGTCGCGTTGTCGCGCGCCGTCCCAAACGCGCGGGCCACGGCCGTGAGGCGGTCGAGCGCGTCCTTCAGCGCCTGTGTGCTGACGGTCTGGGTCCATTGTTTCTTCGCGATCCCGGAGTCGAGCTGCGTCACCAGCCCATTCATCTCGGCGCCGAACGCGGCGTAATCGAGCGGCAGGAGGTCGCTGTTGGCGAGCCGGCCGAGAATGACGGCGACGAGCTGCGCGCCGGCTCGGTGGGCCTTGTAGCTGGGATCGCCGAAGCGGCTCATCCAGTCGTAGGAGTCGTACATCGAGTGGTAGATGCCGTCCGGCCCGTCGAATCCGATGCCGCCCGAGGGAATGCCGAGGTGATGATAGAAACCGGCGAAGTCGGAGCCTCCGCCCAGGTTCCCCATGGTCAAGGCGGTCGTATCGCCGTTGTGCGCCTTGAGCCAGACATCATAGACCGTCCCAGGGCCTGTGGGATCGGGCACCTCTCGTGCCGCCGCGCGGAACAGCGGCTTGAGCGAGGGCGAGCCGGCGCCGCTGAAATTGGGACCCGAGAAGGTGCCATCTTCATTGATGTAGGCGACGACGTGGGCACGTAGCGTATCCTCGAGCTCCTCGACCCACTCGGTGGAGCCGATCAGGCCCCACTCTTCCGCATCCCAGGTGGCGAAGACGACGGTCCGCGCGGGCTTCTGTCCGTCGCGCGCCAACGTCGCGAAGGCGCGCGCGGCTTCGAGCACGGACACGCTCCCGCTCACGTTGTCGCGCGCCCCCGGGCCCCAGGCATCACGGTGACCACCGACCACGACCCATTCGTCGGGCCAGCGCGATCCGCGGATCATGCCGACCGTGTTCCAGATTTTGTGGAACGCGCGGGCGCCGCGCTCGGTCTTGACCTTGAGCCGCACGCGGGCGGGGCCCGGACCCGCGTGATAATGGAAGGGCAACCCGCCCTGCCAGCTCTGCGGCACGGCGGGCCCCGTCATCGGCTCGAGGAAGCGGCGCGCATTGCCGTAGCTCATCGGGATGATCGGGATCTTCGGGATGTCGAGCGAATCCTCCGGGATCCGGCGCGCGCCCTCGACCGACGCCCAGCTCGGCGTCGTGGGATCGCCGTTGCCGTTCATCATGCTGCCGCGCTGGATGCCGTCGGCGTTGCGCATCGGCCCCTTGGGGTACACGTCGCCGCGGAAATAGCCGTCGTCCTGCGGATCGGAATAGACGATGAGGCCGACGGCGCCGCGCTTCTGCGCTTCGCGGGCCTTGATGCCGCGGAAGGAGCGGCCATACCGCGCGAGCGCGATCTTGCCGCTGACGCTGATGCCCAGCGAGTCGAGCGTCTTGTAGTCTTCGATGAGCCCGTAGTTCACGTAGACGACGTCGGCCGTGGCGTCACCATCTCCGGTATAGCCGTTGAACGGCGGAATCTGCGGACCCGGCCCCGGCTCGGTAAGCGAAAGCCGAGCAGGTTTGCCGCGCGGGCCCATGATGATCCAGGCGGACACGGTATCGGGTTGGGGAATGTAGACCGAGTACTCCTTGCTCCAGGCGTCGATGCCCCACGATTTCAGGTGCGCCAGGACGTAGTCGCGCGTCGCCGCCTGAGCCGGCGTCCCCGCCATGTGGGGGACCGCGGAGAGGTCGCGCGACATCTGGCGCATGCTCGCCGTGTCTGGGACGGCAAGGAGCCGCTGTTCGAAGCTCTGCGCGTGCAGACGTGCCGACGTGCCGACGTGTAGGACGACAATTGCGACGAGCATGCAACGGGTCATGCTTTCTCCCCGGCAAGAAGCACAGGTGGTGGTTTTCGCAATGTTCGTATCAGAGCAGTCACACACATGCAGAGTAACGCGCCCAGGGCGGCCATGCCCATATCCTTTTGAGCATCCCACACATCGCCTTGCGTGCCGAGCCACGCGTCGCCCGTTCCAGGCGCCACCATCGTGGCGATGACCATTTCCATGATTTCGTAGACGGCGCTGAAGGCGAGCGTCACGTCGAGCGGAAGATAGTATGCCCAGAACCCGCGAGCGTTCGCGACCCGCAGGAACACTTCGCGGATCGGATATGCCATCAGGAGGCCGAACGACAAATGTACGATGCGGTCGAACGGATTGCGGGCGAACCCAAACGTGCGCTGGATCCAGAAGCCGAACGGGACTTCGGAGTACGTGTAGTGCGCGCCGATCGCGTGGAGCGTCAAGAACGCCGTGATCAAGAGGTAGGACAGGTCCGACAATGGGAACATGCGATAGGTGCCGATGAGGACCGCCATGACGGCAAAGACGAGCAGGTTCTCCAGCCACCAATCGTGCCGGTCCAGGGGCGCGATCGCCGTGATGACCCACGCAAGGGCGTACGTGCCGATGAGCACGTGGAGAAACCAATGCTCGCGGAATCGCGCCTGAATGTGCGTGGTGGAGGTAGAGATCATGAGGTTGCCGTCAGCCGTCTGCCATCAGCCATCTGTACAGACGGCTGACAGCAGATGGCTGATGGCGGTTGCCAGTTCACCGCGGATTAAGAATCTGGCCAATTCTTGCCAGCAAATCGACGATGTGCGCCCGCGTAGTGCGATCCCCTGCCCTCGGCACCGCGGCCCGCAGCGTGCTCTGCAAGTCGACCAGCTCGAGCCGGGCCTGCGCGCGCGCATCGGCTGGGCGCGGCGCCGGTGGCGTGAAGCCCGGGAAGGGCGTGAAGCCGGGCGGCAGCGGCGTCACCAGGGGCGTGCTGATCAGCCGTTCCATCTGATCGACGAACGCGCGCTGCACGTTGCGCCGATACTCGTCGACGCGGACTGCGCCGGTCCCGAACTCCGAGAAGATCCCGCGCCGCACGTCGCCGAAGAGATCGGCGATCGCATACGCCGCCCCACCCGGCTCCGTCGCCTGCTGGTCGGCGACGCGTGAGAGGCGCGGATCCTGGAATAAGAGGTTGAGCAGTGCGGTCTGGCGCGCGCGCACCCGGTCCACGAAACCCGTGGGCTCGATACGTCGCAGGACTTCGGGATCGAAGAAGAACGATGGCGTCGTGAAGACGTTGTCGTTTAGGAACTGCACCGCCTCGGCTTGCTTGGCACGCGGTACCGGCTGATAAACCCGGCCTGTTTGGCCCGCGTACTTCGTGAACTGATACACCCCGCCCACGACCACGGCGACGTGATTCATTTCGCGCGCCCACTGATTGATGAGCTCGCCGTACAGCGCTTCGAGCCGGTCGTAGTTGTCGAGCTTGTCCGTCGTCGTCGCCGGGATGAGCATGGGCACCAGGCGCTTGATGTTGCGCACACCATACCCGCTCGCCTTCACGGGATCATCGCCCAGCGCCTCCGTGATGATGCGCGGGTCCACCGGATCGCCGTCGCCGATCCAGCGGAAGTAGGGGTTGGCATCCTGCAGCCGGGCGAGCGAGTCGAGCAGCGGGCGCTCGGCTTCCGGTGATGCCGCACCCGGAATGCGCCGATACCCCCAGTCGATCGCATAGAAATCGTACGGGCCGATGCCTTGCATGAGGCAGGCGCTGTCGCCCGGTTGTGCCACGTAGTTATAGCGCGCGTAGTCCATGATCGACGGGCTCGTGCCCTTCATCCGGCACGTGAACGACTTGCTGCGCAGCGAATCCACGGGATAGTAGGTCGACGCCACCATGTTGTGGCGGAGGCCGAGACTGTGTCCGACCTCATGGTTGGCGACGTAGGCCAGCATCAACCCCATCAGCGAGTCGGGGAACGGCAGGGTCCGGGCGCGCGGATCGGCGGCGCCAGCCTGCGTCCAGTACCACGCCTCCACCAGGCTTGCCACGTTGTGGTAGAACCCGATGTTGGCGTTCATGATCTCGCCCGAGCGCGGATCGCTGACGCTCGGCCCGTACGCGTTTTCGATCGTCGATGGCAGCCAGCGGATGGTGTTGAAGCGCGCGTCGTCGAGATCGAAATCGGAGTCACTGGCTGCGGGCACGCGAGCCGTGATCGCGTTGCTGAACCCGGCCGCGCGGAACACCGGCTCCCACATCTCGACGCCCTTGATCAGCCAGCTCTGCCACTTGGCCGGCGTCGCCGGATCGATGAACCAGACGATGGGCTGCACGGGGTCGGAGACGGCGGCGGTGGGATCCTTTGGCTCGAGCCGGAAGCGCTTGATGAAACAGCGCCGCGGGCCTGACACCAGATCCTGGTCGAAATCCTCAAAGGACACGTTGAAGTATCCGACCCGGTCATCGCAGAGCCGGGCCATCAACGGTTTGTCGGGTAGCAGCACCATCGAGTAATTCATCAGCATCGTGATCGAATTCAGCGACCGGTTGGGCGGGCCGCCGGCGGGCCCAGGGACCGAATCGACCTCGAAGGTCTGCAGTGCGCTCACCTCGACGTTGCGTGGGAAGGCGCGCGCCCGCTCGACCAGCGAGCGCGCCGGATCCATGCGGCGGACGCGCACATTCGACTGGCGCAGGTTGAGCTCCGCCACGTCGGTCGTGAACAACTTCGTCGCCTCGATGACGGCGCTACTATCGGGCGTGTGCCACGACGCCACGTCGAAGCTCATGATGATCGGCGCGATGTTGGAGAGCCGCACCGCCCGCGCGACAGGCTGTGTGCTGTCGGCCCGCATGGCGTACGAGACGATCCGCAAGAAGACCTTGTTGCCCAGCCGTTCCCAGACCACGATGCGGTTGCTGATCTCTTCGCCGGCATAGCGTACGCCGCGGATGGTGCCGCGCTGGTCCGCTACCAACAAGAACTCGCGGCCGAACATCGCCTTCGGGATGTCGTAGAAGAGTTTCTCGCCGATGCGATGGACGGTGAAGACACCGGAGTTTGTGACCGCGCCGGGCGTGATGACCTGGTTGTATGGTTTCGGCGCTGTCGCGTCAGGTGCTCCCCCCTGGCGTCCCCCTCCGGAGGCGGCCCGCGTCGTGTCCTGGCGAGCAGGAGTGGGCACGGGAGCTGAGTGGGCCGGAGCGGTGGCATGGGAGCACGCGCACAGGCCGAGGGCGCCGAATGTCAGGAGGATGCTCGACGAACGCATTGATTGTACCTTGGTGCGTGTTGGGAACGGGGAGATTAGGCCGTGCCACGCAATCCGTCTAGTAGCCTCCGCGTACTGGTCGTCGTCGTCATTGCCGCGGCTGTGGTGTATGGTGCGGCGTTGACCCTCGCGCTCACGAGGAATCTCGGCTCGACGGCGGGGATCATCGTGGTCATCGCCGGCGCGCTGCTGCTCCCGGTCGCGCTGTTCGTCGTGCGGCGCCGCGTCTGGAATCCGCTCGGCGCCCTCGAGCGGGGGATCCAGCAGGTCTCCGAGGGCGATCTCACGACCCAGGTGCCGATCGCCCGTAATGACGAGCTCGGCAAAGTCACGACGCATTTCAATCAGATGACCCGCGTGCTGCGCGATCGTGCCGAAGAACAGGGCCGGTTCGCTGCCGCGGGAGAGCTGCTCGGCGGCGTGGCCCACGAAGTCAACAATCCGTTGATGGCGATCGCCAGTCACGCCGAGCTGCGGCTGGCGGACGCCAACCTGCCGGCCGAACAGCGCAACGAAATGCAGAGCATCCTGCGTCAGGCACAACGCGCGGCCAAACTGCTGCGCGGGTTGCTCCGCTTCGTCCGCGCCGGTGAGAAGCGCTCGGCGAGCGTGAACATGAACGACGTAGTGCGCAGTGCGCTCGACCTTGTGTCCTATCGCTTTGGCATCGACGAAATCTCGATCGAAGGGCGGCTCGATCCCGAGCTCCCGACGGTGATCGGCGACGCGAATCGACTGGAACAGGTGATCGTCAATCTGCTCAGCAACGCGCTCGACGCCCTGCGGAGCGTGAAGCCGCCGCGGCGCCTCACGGTCGACTCCTACACCGACGACACGGGGGGCCGGGTCTGCGTCACGGTGACCGACAACGGTCCAGGCGTGGCACCCGAGATCGCCCAGCGCCTGTTCCGGCCGTTCGCCAGCACGAAGGGGCTCCGCGGTACGGGGCTGGGTCTGTACATCTCACGGCAGCTCGTACGAGAGGCTGAAGGAGAGCTCGACCTCGTGAAGCTGCCTGAGTCCGGCGGGGGGGCCCGGTTTCTCGTGTGGCTCCCCACGATCCGCGAGGCCGTCCCGACGGCGCCGGCCGCGACGCCGCAGCCGGCTCCACCCCGCGTCTCGCCCACGCCGGGGAGGAGTCTCGAAGGGATTCGGATTCTCCTGGTCGATGATGAGGAGCTGATTCGCCGCCCGATGGCACGCTTTCTGGGGAAGCGCGGCGCGGAGATCAAGGAGGCGGGTGATGGTGTCGCGGCGCTCGAGCGCCTCAAAGAAGGGTTCGAGCCGCACGTCATTCTCGCCGACCTGCGGATGCCGCGGATGGATGGCGCCGAGTTTTACGAGCGGCTGCAGCGGGAGCGCCCCGCCCTTGCCGAGCGTATCCTGTTTCTGTCGGGGGACATCACGCACCTCGCGGGCCGCGGCCTGGCGGAGGTACCGCGCGACCGAGTGCTCGTGAAGCCGGTCGAGCTCGCCGAGCTGGAACGGCGCATTACGGCGTTCGTGCAGGAGAAGGCGGCCTAGCATGGTCGTCGTGGTCGTGCTGTTTGCGACCGTACTGCTGCGAGCCGCGATCGTGCTGACGTTCGTCTACCTGATGCTGCCAACGAAGCGCGTGTGCCCGCGCTGTGGCGAACCCCTCACCCTCATCCAGCATACGATCATGCGCCGGCTCCTGCCCCTGGTCGAGCACCGCTGGTGCCTGGCGTGTGGCTGGAGCGGCGTCGTGCGGCCGTTTCAGTCGCGCGTGATCAATCGCGCGTCACGCTCGTAGAACTCGCCATCCCTCGGGATGGCATCACACCGCGCGGGCGAAATGGCCCCGCGTATACTCCCGACCCGTCACCTTCCGCACTTCTCCGGGATCGGGCGCGCGACCTTCGGCCAGTGCATCGAGCGACGCGCGATACGCGGCCGTCACCTGCGCCACGGGATCGCCAGGGACGTTGAACACCAGCCGATACGTGCGAAAACGGGCCCGCCACAGTTCTGGAAGGTACGCGGAGCCGTCCACCGGACGTGAATGCAACAGGCGGTTGCGGCAGGCGTAATCGGTGGCCACCGGGAAGACGTAACCCGCGGGATCGGTGAGCTCGACATTGGGATGTTTCTGCACGCAGAGGTCACGGCAGGTGGCGACCTGGCGGTCGAACGCCGCCGACAAGACGCAGTGCTCAATCGTCATTCCTTCGGGGCGGCCGTAGGCGAACACCTCGAAGCCTTGGGCCTCCCATGGGGCCGCCACCTGCGCCATCTCTTCACCGGTCAGCTCGACCGACAGCACGATGCGACGCGCGCCCAGCCGGAAGACCTCGGCCGCGCTGTGCTGGTTGAAGACGTTGACGGCGTAATCCGCTACCACGTCACGTCCTTCGGCCGCGAGCTCGGCGACCATTCCCAGGTGCCCACTGACCAACGGTGTGCCGAGCGCCAGCCACTTCTCGACTTGCTTCCGGTCGTCGGGTCGGACGATGGTGGGCGTCCGGAGTCGGAGCGTGACGCCCCGCTGCGACAGCTCTGCGGCGAGATGCTTGACGCGCGCGACCGGAGGCATCGGATGACGCAAGAATAGATCGAGCGAGATTTCGTCCGCACCTGCTTCTGCCGCGAGCAGAGCATCCTCGAGACGCCAGACTTCGGCGACGAGCCGCGGAGGAACGACGTCGGGAGCGATGCTCCGCGTCACGCTCGCGATCGCTTCATCGATCGCGCGACCGCGCTCCGCGTGGCGGACCCGAAGCTCCCGTTCCAGATGGTCGCTCAGGATCCGCACCGCTTGCCGGCGCAGATCGTTGAGGACGCTGACCGGAACGAACAGATCCTGCGCGAGGCCGGAAACATCGAGGTCGCCCA
>DASWDA010000076.1:0-7175 GCA_036395695.1 Gemmatimonadales bacterium | reverse complement strand
ATCCACGTCCACACCCGGAGCCCGATGGCCCACCCGCACATGGTTCCAGCAGTCCCCCCTCCCGACGCCGCGCTGATTCGGGCGTGGCAGGGGGGCGACGAACAGGCGGCGGCCGAGCTGGTCGGGCGTCACGCTCGGCCCCTGGCGCGTTTTCTGGCTGGTGCCGGCGCGCCCGAGGCGGACGTCGACGATCTGGTGCAGGAGACGTTCATCCGCGCGTTTCGGAACGTAGACCGGTTTCGCGGGCAGTGTCAGTTCCGCACCTGGCTGCTGACGATCGGCAGCAATGTGCTGAAGGATTTCGGACGGCGGGCGGCGCGGCGGAAGGTGTTGCCGCTCGATGAAGGCGTTCGCGACTGGGCCGGAGACCCGCATGAGCATGCCGAGGCGAGCGAAGCCGAGGCGTTACTCGCGGCGGGTCTGCAGCGGCTGCCGCGGTTGCAACGTGAAGTCTTCCTGCTCAGAGCACAGCAGGGGTTGGAATACGAAGAAATCGCGGCGGCGCTGGCGACGACACCTGGAGCAGCGCGCGTGCACTACCATCATGCAGTGCGGAGACTCAAGGAGATAGTGAAATGAACGGCGACGCTAGACTCGAGAACATTGCGAAGCGCCTCGGCAACGAGGCCGCCGCTCGACTCGACGTCGAGGCGACTGCACGAACGGTCGTCGCACGGCTGCGCGAGCAACCGGTGCGGCGGGTGTCGTGGGTCCAGGCGAGCTGGCTGAGGATTGCTGCCGCGCTGGTCATCGTGGTGGGAGGTGCCGTGGCTGTCCGCCAGACGTTCGTTCGCGACAGCTCCGTGCACACCGCCCACCTCGTCGCTGACGACTTGAACGATCTCTCGGCCGATGAGCTGCGCGACGTGCTGGCGACGTTCGATCAGATCATCAGCAGCGATAGTGTGGCCGTACCGGAAGGCAGCACGGACTTGCATGAACTCGACGCGCAGCAGCTGCGGGCAGTACTGCGCTCTTTGGAGGGATAACCATGAGGAAGCACATCCTACTCAGCCTTGCCGTCCTGCTCGCGGGGGGGGCGGGGGGGCGTCTCGCCGCCCAGCAGCGTGACAGCATGCGCGCGCCGAGCGACACCGCCGAGGCGGGGCGCCTGCGGGCGCAGATCGAGCAGCGGTTCAACGATCGCGTGACGCAGGAGCTCAACCTGAATACCGATCAGGCCACGAAGCTGCGCGCCACGCAGGAGCGGTTCAGCACCCGTCGCCGCGACGTCATGGAGCAGCAGCTCGGGCGCCGGCGGGCGCTCGAGAATCAAATGCAGCCCGGGATCGCGGCGAACTCCGACAGCGTCCGCAAACTGATGGATGGGATTCAGGCTGGGCGCGGGGAAATGGTCAAGATCGAGCAGGATCAGGATCGCGAGATGTCGGGCTATCTCTCGCCCGTCCAGCGAGCGCGGTATCAGCAAATGCGCGAGCGCCTCATGCAGCGCGTTGGTGAAATGCGAATGGAACGGCGGGAAGGGCGGGGCATCGGCGGCGGCGGGCGCATGGGCGCACCGGCTCCACGGTTGCGGGGAGGACGACGGGGTCGGGGGATCTAGGACGCTGGGTTGGAAAGAATGAAGGGGCGCAGCATGCTGCGCCCCTTCGTTGTTTATGCCTGTTATTCAGGTCACGACTTCGACAGTCGTGGGTGGCGGCATGGCAGACGCAACGGACTCAAAACCCGTCGGAGGAAACCCCATGAGAGTTCGACTCTCTCCTCAGACATTTTCTCCTCACGGCTCCTCACGAAGCTGTAACACGCTCCGACCTTCTGTTGTCAATACCTCAAGCACTCGGCGCTCTTGGACTCTGTAATCACGTGAGTAGGCCCGCGTGGGTCCCGGAATACGAGTTCGCCGCATCGGGGTCTGAATCCACCATCGCCGTACAATCCAGCCGCCTGTTGGAAGGCGAAGAAACTCGATGCGCCCGCCCGCACGGTCCGCCAGCTCTGGCTCAAGCCTGGTGTAGCGATACTCCACGTACTCGAGCTTCGCTGTTTCTCGCTCCAGCCAGAGAACGCCCGCGATTTCGGGAACCGACTCTCCTCTGGTTGGTTCAAACGCAAGCCCGACGAGCTTGGGCTCGGTCGACCGCGCGGGCGCTAACCTGAAGCAATGGCGCCGGAGGAACACGTCCGAAAAAAGCACGAGAACATCCGGACCGTAGTAGATGGTCACCCCCGCTGAGTCCTGAACAAATCCTGCGTGAACGAGACTATCGGCCGGGAGGCTGATGAACGGCGTGTAAGTCGTCAGCAGGGCGGTATCTGATGTTTCCTCTAGAGTGGCAAGAGAGTTATTGACGCGCCTCGTTGACCTGACGATGCGGAACTCGAACGCAGAATGCTCACTTGTTACCTCCGTCAGCATGAGGGCCTTTTTCGCCTCATCCCACAGGGCGGCCACTATCTCACCCGCATCCTGGGCCAAACGGCATTGTCGCCGAGCCTCTACTGAAACGGCGGGAAGGGGAATGGGCGTCTCTTGCACCTCGCCACGGTATTCCAGCGTGTCTCCGACCGTCAGTCGAAACGCCGGAGAGTGCCAAGTCTGATATCCAATGCGCAGAACGAGGAGCGAGAACTCACCCGCGTTAGACGCGGCGACCAAAAATCTGCCAGACCCGTCAGTGACCGTTCGATTGATCTGTCGTCCGGCGTGGTCAACCAGCAACACCAATGCGCCCGGAACGGGCCGTTGAACTGACTGGCCGACAAGCTGACCACGGACCGCTTGGGCATGAACACAGGGGGAGATCACAATTGTGACGAGCAGCGCACAACTTCCGACACGCCGTCTTACTCTTGGGCCCATCTGCGAGCAGACAATGCGCACATTCATGACTTCAGCGTGAAGCGAGCGCCGTGTGCGTTCTTTGGTCCTGCACTCGCCCGTGAACGGCCTGTGCCGAGAGAGGGGCAGTGACCTGCACCATAAGGAGCGAAACAACCTCGATACTAGACTCCTACGGTCGACCATTCCGCGCCAGCCCCTAACGAACCCAACACCAAGATGTCAGGACTGTTGTCGGGGGCGCTAGGGCATAAGCCGCCGGGCGCACGGAAATGGTCAAGATCGAAAATGTAGGGGCGCAGCATGCTGCGCCCCTACGTTTATCCAGCCCCTTCGAGTAATCGCGTGGCTAGCTCAACGCCTTGCTCAGCTGCTCGCAGCGACCGAGTAGCGTCGGATCGCTGACGCGCGCGCCAGCGCCGTCCAGGAAGCCTGCGAGAATCCACGGATTCCCACCGACGCCGCCCTGTACGGGCTGCTTCGGGAAGGTAAAGCTCATCCCGGCCGGAATGACGGACAGCGCCTGGCTGCGGACCGCCTCGTGCGGGCCACCCACCGGGTTGTCGTTGTTCCGGAAGATGACCTGAACGCCGAGCCCCTCATACGCCAGACTCGCGTCCATGCTGATGAACGGCCCCGGGCTGTTCTCACAGCTCGTGATGCCGAAATCGGCGAAGGCGTTTGCCGGCGTTTGCTGGGCGTGCGTGAAGCCATAGCGGCTGCCCTGCACACAGCGGCCGAGATAGATCTCGTCGCTGGTCGGCGTACCCTTCGCGTCCACGAACTGCACCCAAATGAACGGGTTGCCACCCACCCCTCCGAGCACCGGCTGTTTGGGGATCGTGATCGACTGCCCGGCGGGCTGCAGCGACAAGTCCACGACCTTGTCAGCCGTGTACTCGTGCGTCCCCTTCAGGTTGTTGCTGAAGGTCATTTCGACGCCGAATCCACCCAACGCGGCCGCACCGCTGAGCGTGATCTGCGGGCCGGGGTTGTTGCTGCAGTCCACGGCATCGAGTTCCGCGTTCACGCTGATCGGGATCTCCAGGTCGGTGATGTTGATATGGGGCAGGGACGACGACGAGGCAAACGAGGGAGCGAGCGGCTGGTGCGAAGTGTCGCGACAGGCGCCGGTCAGAATGAATGCGCCCGCGAGGGCCGCCGCGTGCAGCGCGCGCGCGCGGGCCAGGAAGGTTTGCAGATGCATGGTTCGCTTCTCCTTTTTTTGCACGGAGATGGTTGCCAGAACTGCGAGAGCTTCCGGTCGCACCCTCGGTGGTGCGACCGGCCGAGCGTTCGGCAAGGCACGTGCCGGGAAACCCAGTGCATCCGCGTGGTCGGCTGGAAGCGCAAAACGTTGCGTGTCGGCGACAACCGGTGCGGTTACCTGTCAGCGGTGCGCAATCACAAAACGTCAGGTCACCCCATGTTACGTCTTGCTGCGTTACCTCGCGCGCGGTTCGCGCATCTCCGCGGAGAGAATGGGCGTGACTATATTTCCGCCCCTAGCCCGAGTGGCGGAATGGCAGACGCAACGGACTCAAAATCCGTCGGGGGCAACCCCATGAGAGTTCGACTCTCTCCTCGGGCATCAGCAGTGACGTGGTTCCTCTGCTTGGCCTGGACCCAACTGGCGGCCGCACAGCAAGCCTCACTCCGCGGCACCGTCGTCAGCGCCGAATCCGGTGAACCGCTCAGCTTCAGCATCGTGAGTCTGCGCCCGAACGGCGGGCGCCAATTCACCGACTCGGCCGGCGCGTTCGCGTTCACCGCCACACCTGCCGGGCCGTACGTCCTCAGCGTCCGTGAGATTGGCTACATACCGCTCGACACCCAGATCGTGGTTCGTGGCGACAGCACGACCGTCGTGCGGGTCGCGCTCCGGCATCTCGCGATCGAACTGCCTCCGGTCACGATCGCCGGCAGCCAGTGCACCAGCCCCGGCCGTCCCGATTCGAGCGATGCGGCGCTGTTCGCTGTGTTCGACCAACTGCAGGAGAACGCGCGGCGCTTCGCGCTGCTCGTTGACTCCTACCCGTTCCACTACGACCTCGAGCTGTCGCTGCGGGAAGTGAGCCAGCGGGGGGACACGGGGCGCCCCGCGATCCGCCGGCTGCGATTCGAGAGCACCGACACTCATCCGTATGCGGTGGGTCGCGTCGTGGAGCCAGGCTGGGGTCCCTGGGGCGCCCCCGACAACGTCCTCGTCATCCGGAGCGCGGACCTCGAGGATCTCGGCAACGAGGACTTCATCGCCAATCACTGCTTCCATCTTGCTGGTCGCGACACGATCGGCGGCGAAACGCTGGTGCGGCTCGACTTCGAGCCCGGGTTCCGCATCGGTTCGGCCGATATGGCGGGTACCGCGTTTCTCGATCCCACGACCTACGAGCTGCGCTACACGCTCACCACGCTCACTCGGCCAGACCGGTCGGCACTGACGAACGTGAAGTCGATGACGTTCCGGACCCGCTTTCGCAACATCGCGCCCGGCGTGCCGCTGCAGGACTCGTTGACCGCGGTCACGACCTACCGCTACGGCAGACGAACCAAAATCGACACCCAACGCACTGTCGAGGTCAGGTTCCGCCGACAGCCCTTGCGCTAAAGTCCCCCGTTGGGGGATATGGGGGCCTCTCAGGAGGCCTCCCATGACACTGCCACTGCTCCTCGTCCTTCTTCAGGCTGCTCAAGCCCCCGTAGGCTCGGTCGCCGCCTGGACGCTGCATTTCCCCGGCGACCTCCGCTGGCAGCAGATCACGCCCGCCGGCGCACTGCTGGTCTCGAGTGATGCCGCGCTCTCGGGCGTCGACGTGGAGCGCGGGCAGATCACCTGGCAGAAACCGGAGCTCGGCGGCCTGCCGGTGGACAGCGTGCGCATGGTCGAGGGCTCACTCCTGATGGAAGCGGCGAAGCCCGGCCTGTCGCTCATCTTCGACCCCGTGACCGGCACCGTGCTCTTCGACTCGCGGCGCCTGAATCTGACCCGCGTCGTCACGCGTCGCGTGCTGCCACAGACGGGGACGCTGCTCGTGCACGGCCAACGCGCCTCGGGTCCGCCCGTGGTGGCGCTCTACGATCTGGCGACCGGCACCCAGCGCTGGGTGAGTGAATCGCTCTTCCAACAGACCGAGCCGAAACGCGGCGGCCTCGGCGGCCTCATGCAGGGTCTGGTGCGCATGGCCTCGGCGGCGACCACGCTCGAAGTGCTCCAGGCAGGGCCCGAGGTGATCGTGGTCCACACGCTGATGGGCCTGCGCGCGCTCGATGCGAAAACCGGCGCGATCCGCTGGACCGCGACCTTGCCGATGGCGCGCGCCGGCGCGGTGCCCCATCAAGTCAAGCTCTATCCCTCGCTCGCCAAGAACGACCGCATTTACGTGAGCTACGACGACCGGCTCATGGCCTACCGGCTCGCCGACGGACAGGCGCTCTGGGCGAAGCCGGCGAACGTCGACGGCTGGATTCGGGACATCGTCCAACATCCCGCCGGCATCATCATGCTGCCCGTCGGTCCGCCACCCGATCAAGCGACCGGCAACGTTCGCATCATCAACGGCGTAGTGCAGACCGGCCTCAACGTCGCACGCTATGACGACGGCACGATGATCGCCGCGAAGCCGCTCCGCATGCGTGGCACCGTGAAGGACGCCATGGTCACCGGTGACGCGGTGGTCCTCGCGGTGGACGCGGATTCGAAAACGTTCGTGAATGTCCTGAACGTCGCCACCGCCACCCTGCGACTGCAGAAGGACGTGAAGATCAAAGGCCAGCTCGACTATGCCGAGCTCGTTCCCGCGGGTCTGTTGTATGTCTCGCGGTCAGATGCCTCGACCAACGGCGAAGTAAACGTCATCGACCTGTCCAGCGGCGAACCGAAATACAAAGACGCGATCGAAGGCGGCAAGTCATCCCTGCTGCTCCACGCCGCAGAGGGAAGCACGCTCTACGTGTACGCGAACAAGGACCGTCATCTCTACGCCGTGAATCGCCAGGACGGCGCCTATCACGCGCTCGGTGGAGAGATCAAGCTGCAAGGCGATGAGGATCCGACCGCGCTCGAGGTTCGCACGGCGGGCCTCGTGCTTACTTCACCACAGAACATGGTAATTGTCAGCCGGGACGGGCAGATCAAACAACAGGTCTACAATCCCGCGCCGCAGCTCCCTGGACTGCTGCGGGCGCTGTACCGGATCAATTCGGTCCGTGCCGGACTGTACGGTGCCGCGGCGTCCGCCTACGGCGACGCGTTTGCGCAGGCCTCGCGCACCGCGACCGACACGACGGCCAAACGCATCACCAGCCAACTGGCGACGGCGTACTCGCAGGGCGGGGCACAGCTGAGCGGATATTCACAACAGGCGGGCGCGCT